>JBIOKD010000008.1:0-31034 GCA_044451485.1 Candidatus Eiseniibacteriota bacterium
CGGGTGCTGGGCGCCGGCGCGGTGTTCGGTGGTCGGGTCAAGCGTCACGCGGCGCGTGCCGCGGCGCGGGCGGGACATGCGCTGGTGCTGATCGACGACGGTTTCTCGCACTGGGGGCTGGCACGCGATCTCGACGTGGTGCTGCTCGACGCGGAGGATCCGTGGGGCCGCGACGCGTTGCTGCCCGCCGGTCGTCTGCGCGAGCCCCGCCGCGCCCTGCAACGCGCCGGGGTGGTGGTGATGACCCGGGTGCCCGCAAGCGGCGATCCCACCGCGGTGATCACGGCGGCGCGGCCCTATGCGCCGGCGGCGGTGTTCGCGGCCGGGCGGCACGTGGTGACCGGGGCCCGGACCCTGGAGGGGGTGGCACTCGAGCGGGGGAGCCGGGTGCGGGTGGTCACCGGCACCGGGCATCCGGAGGCGGTGGCGCGGTCGGCGCGCGAGCACGGCTTCGAGGTGACGGCGCTGTCGGTGTACCGCGACCATCACTGGTTCACCGCCGGCGAGACCGCCGCCGAGCGCGCCCGTGCGACGCGTGACCATGCCCGTGTCTTGCTCACCGCCAAGGACGCGGTACGCTGGCCGGCCGGTGATCGCGACACCGGCGTGCTCGAGGTGGGGTGGAGCTGGGTGACGGGCGGTGAGGCCGCCGAGACCGCGGTGTTCGGGGAGGGGGCGTGAGCGACCGTTCGACCGACGTGCTGGTGCTGGGCAGCGGCATCGCCGGGCTCACCCTGGCCCTCGAGACGGCGCGTCACGCCGACGTGACCGTGCTCACCAAGCGCGACAGCGCCGACTCGAGCACCGCCTGGGCGCAGGGCGGGATCGCGGCGGTGTTCGACCGCGACGATTCGATCCGGGATCACGAGCGCGACACGCTGGTGTGTGGCGCGGGTCTCAGCGATCCGGTGGTGGTGCGCGCGGTGGTGACCGAGGCGCCACAACGGGTGCGCGAACTCGACGCGCTGGGCGTGGGGTTCGAGCGCACCGGCAGGGGCTACGCGCTGGGGCGGGAAGGCGGGCACTCGCACCGGCGCATCGTGCACGCCACCGATTTCACCGGGCGACAGATCGAGCTGGCGCTGCTCGAGCGTGTCCGCGCGCACCCGCGCATCCGGCTGATCGAGGACCGCATCGCGGTGGATCTGCTGCTCGAGTCACGGCTGGCCGGGCGCCGGCGGCGTGGTCCCGACACGTGCTGGGGCGCCTACGTGTTCGAGCGTGAGAGCGGTCGCATCCGTCCCTACACCGCGGCGGTCACCGTGCTCGCCACCGGTGGGTGCGGCAAGGTCTACCTCTACACCACCAACCCCGACGTCGCGACCGGTGACGGCATCGCCATGGCCTACCGCGCCGGTCTCCCGGTCGCCAACCTGGAGTTCGTGCAGTTCCACCCCACCTGTCTCTATCACCCACAGGCGAAGTCGTTCCTGCTCAGCGAGGCGCTGCGTGGAGAGGGCGCGGTGTTGCGCACGCTGGACGGGCAGCGCTTCATGACCGGCGTGCATCCCGCCGCCGAGCTCGCGCCCCGCGACGTGGTGGCGCGCGCGATCGACCGGGAGATGAAACGCCGCGGTGACCCTCACGTGTTGCTGGACATCACCCACCGCCCGGCGTCGGCGGTGCGCAGACGCTTTCCCAACATCGCCGCGGCCCTCGAGCGTTACGGTCTCGACCTGACCCGGGACCCGATCCCGGTGGTGCCGGCGGCGCACTACATGTGTGGCGGGGTGCGGGCCGGTCTCGATGGACACACCACGGTGCGGGGTCTGCTGGCGGTGGGGGAGGTGGCGTGTACGGGGTTGCACGGCGCCAACCGCCTGGCCAGCAATTCCCTGCTCGAGTCGCTGGTGACCGCGCATCACGGCGCCGCGGCGGCGCGACGACGGGTCGCCGCGGTGACCCGGGTGCCGCGGGCCGAGCCGTGGAGCGAGCGTGGCACGCGGCCGCCGCTCGAGACCGTGGTGTTCGACCACAACTGGGACGCGGTGCGCCGGGTGATGTGGGACCTGGTCGGGATCGTGCGCACCGACCAACGTCTCGACTTCGCCGGCCGCAACCTGGCGCTGCTGCGTGAGGACATCGAGCACGCGTACCGCACGCTGCGACTGACCTCCGATCTGATCGAGCTGCGCAACATCGCGCTGGTGGGGCAGCTGATCGTCCGCTGTGCGCGGACTCGGGCGGAGAGCCGAGGGCTCCACTACAACCTCGACCACCCCCGGTCGGTGGCGCGTCTGCGTCACCCGACCGTGCTCCGGAGCGAGCCGCGGCCACGACACCGCCGCGCGCTGGCGCGGGTCACGCGCGGGCGCTAAGGTGCGGGGCACGGGGGGATCCGCGGGTGACCATGGTCGAGCGTCCGTTCTGGGTGGCGGTGGACGAGGTGCGGGAGCGCGATCCGCGCTACCGGCGCGAGGCCTACGGCTTCCTGATGGCGGCCTTGGCCCACACCGTCGAGACGTTGCCCGCGTCCCGGCGTGCGGATCCGACACGACGACACTTGAGCGGACGCGAGCTGCTGAACGGGATGCTGCGTCTGGCCCACGAGGAGTTCGGACCCCTGGCCGCCCCGGTGTTCGAGGAGTGGGGGCTGACGCGTTCGGAGGACGTCGGGGAGATGGTCTTCCACCTGATCGCGGCGGGGCAGCTGAGCGCGCGTCCCGAGGACCGGCGTGAGGACTTCGCCGGCGGCGGATCGCTGCCGGAGCGGCTCCGCGCCATGAGCCGGCCCGGACCCCGTGGGGGCCGGGCGTGAGCGGGGGCGGGACCGCACGCGCCAGCACGTACCGGCGGCTGCTCCGCTATCTGGGACCGTATCGCAGTCGGCTGGTGCTCGCGTTGTCGTGCATGGTGGTGTACGCGGGCACCACCACCATCACGCTCGGCACCGTTTCGCCGCTGATCCAGGTGCTGTTCGAGCGCACCGGGGCGGCGAGCGTCGACTCGGTCCCGGTGCGCGGGCAGGCCAACCCGGCGGTGGTGAACGCCACCGCCGCCACGCCGCTCCACACCGCGCCGATCGAACGATGGCCGGCGATCCTGCGGGCCCGTCTCGAACGCGCGCTGGTGGACCCACGGCCGCTGGTGGCGGTCGAGCGCATCTGCGTGTTCATCTTCACCATCATCCTGATCAAGAACCTCGCCGACTACCTGCAGAACGTGCTCATGGTGGGGGTGGAACAGGCCGCGCTCCGGAACCTGCGCGCCGAGCTGCAGCGTCACCTGCTGCGTCTGTCGCTGTCCTTCTATCACGCGCGTCGCACCGGGAACCTGGTCTCCCGGCTTACCAACGACTTCGAGTTCCTGCGCATGGCGCTGGCGGCCTCCACCACCAACGCGATCAAGGACTCGCTGACGCTGGTGGGGAGTCTGGGTCTGGCCTTCTACGCCTCGGGTCGGCTGGCGTTGCTGTCGCTGGTCATCCTGCCACCCACCGCGCTGGCCCTGGGTCTGATCGGGCGCTCGATGCGACGCCGCTCGACCACCACCCAGGAGCGGATGGGCGATCTGTCGGCGCTGCTCCAGGAGACGATCAGCGGTCAGCGGGTGGTCAAGGCGTTCGGCGCCGAGGAGTACGAGGCCGGGCGCTTCGCCGCCGCGAACGAGGCCTTCACCCGGGCGTACGTCCGAATGCGGCGCATCGCCGCCGCGGCGCGTCCGGTGAGCGAAGTGGGGCTGGTGCTGGTGGCGGTGGTCATGTTGTGGCTCGGGGCGCGCGAGATCTTCCTGGCCGGGGATCTGGCACCGCACCAGTTCGTGTTGTTCGTCATGGCGCTGGTCACCACGGTGTCGCCGATCCGAAGTCTCGCCGAGGTGAACACCAACATCCAGCAGGGTCTGTCGGCGGCGGAGCGCGTGTTCGACGTGCTCGACACCGCGCCCGAGGTGACCGACCGGCCCGACGCACGTCCGCTGACCGGGTTCCGGGACCGGATCCGGTTCGAGGACGTGCGCTTCCGGTACGACGGCGAGACCGTGGTGCTCGACGGGCTGACGCTGGAGATCCGACGTGGCGAGGTGGTGGCGCTGGTGGGCTCGAGCGGCGCCGGCAAGAGCACCGCCATGGACCTGGTGCCTCGCTTCTACGATCCCACCGGCGGACGGGTGACCCTCGACGGCATTGATCTGCGCGACCTCACCCTCGGGTCGTTGCGTGGCGCGCTCGGGATCGTGACGCAGGAGACGTTCCTGTTCGCCGACACGCTGCGCGCCAACATCGCCTACGGTCTCCCCGAGGTGAGCGACGAGGCGGTGCACGCGGCGGCCCGCGCCGCCCACGCGCACGAGTTCGTGTCCCGGCTTCCAAAGGGGTACGAGACGCGTGTCGGGGAGCGCGGTGTGACCCTCTCGGGGGGCGAGCGCCAGCGCATCGCCATCGCGCGCGCCCTCCTCAAGAATCCGCCCATCCTGCTGCTCGACGAGGCGACCTCGTCGCTCGACGCCGAGAGCGAGCGTCTGGTGCAGGACGCGCTCGAAGCGCTGATGCGCGACCGCACCGTGCTGGTGATCGCCCACCGTCTGTCCACCGTGCAACACGCCGATCGCATCGTGGTGCTGGACCGGGGCCGGGTGAGCGCGATCGGGGGCCACGCCGAGCTGCTCGAGCAGGGCGGGTCCTACCGGCGTCTGTACGAGCTGCAGTTTCGGTCCTGATGCCGGGGCGTCCGATCGTGATCCCGGACGGCGGGTTCCGGCACATCGCCGTGCTGCGTCTGTCCTCGCTCGGCGACGTGGTGCTGACCCTGCCGGTGGTGCACGCGCTGGCGGCGCGCTTCCCGGAGGCGCGTCTCGTGTACTGGGTGAAGGAGGAGTACCGCGACGTGGTCGCGTCCGATCCCGCGATCGCGCACGTGCGGGTGCTGGAGCGTGACGCGCGGCGGATCGAGGACCTGGTCTCGATGAGCGCCGAGCTGGAGGATTGCGATCTCATCGTGGACCTCCATCGCTCCGTCCGCAGCCGGATCCTCACCTTCCGGCAGCGGGCCCCGCTGCTGCGGGTGCGCACGCACCGTCTTGCCCGCGAGCGCTGGGTGCGGGCGCGCTGGACCGGGCCCCGGCCGCTGCCCCACGTGCTCGCCCGCTACGCCGCGACGCTGGCGCCGATCGGAGTCGCGGTGGACGGTCCGCCACGGCTCGTGGTGTCCGCCGAAGCGGAGCGGTGGGCCGCCGCGTGGTGGGGCGCCTGGCGACCCGGCGGGCCGGTGGTGGCGCTGCTTCCGGGAGCCCGTCACGCCACCAAGCGGTGGCCCGAAGAGCACTGGGTCGAGCTGGACCGGATCCTGGCCGAGAGCGGGATCGCGCGGCTGGTGTGCTCGCTGCCCGCGGAGCGCGACACCCTGCCGGCGCTGGCGAAGCGGATCGCCGGGGCGTCCGACGCGCGTTGGTGCACCGAGCCGCTGCCACGCATGGCGGCGCTGCTCGGGAACTGCGCCACGGGGGTGTCGAACGACTCCGGTCTCATGCACGTCGCGGCCGCGCGCGGGGTGCGGCTGGTCGCCATGTTCGGGAGCACCTCGCCGGTGTTCGGCTTCGCCCCCGCGGGCGAGGGTCACGTGGTCCTGTGCCGCGACGAGCCCTGTCAGCCGTGCACGGTCCACGGTCGCGAGACCTGTCCACGCGGCCACTTTCGCTGCATGCGGATGATCGGCCCCGAGGAGGTGCGCCGCGCCGTGGAGGGCATGATCCCGGTCCGGAGCGGCGTCTAGGCTCCGTTTGAGAACGTCAGGCGGACGGGTGGCCGGCATCGGCGGCCCGTGAGGTCGGGGAGCCCGGCACCGGTCGCTTGTGGCCGCCGAAGCCACGCTCCTATACTGCGCGCCCGGCTTCACACCGCGGCAGCGCGCGTGCGACGCCCACACCCGGAGACCGTCGTGACCGAGACCCCACAGCGCAAGACCTACGTCGAGGACCTCACCGATCCCGGCGACGATTTCGCGCGCTGGTACAACGAGGTGGTGCGCAAGGCCCAGCTCGCCGACTACACGCCGGTGCGCGGCTCGATGGTGATCCGGCCCTACGGCTTCGCGATGTGGGAGCACATGCAGCGTCTGCTCGACGCCCGGATCAAGGCCACCGGGCACCAGAACGCCTATTTCCCGCTGCTCATCCCGGAGAGCCTGCTGGCCCTCGAGGCCGAGCACGTCGAGGGCTTCGCGCCCCAGGTGGCCTGGGTGACCCACGGGGGAAACGAGGCCCTCGAGGAGCGCTATGCCATCCGGCCGACCAGCGAGGCCATCATCGGTCACATGTACTCGCGTTGGATCGAGAGCTATCGCGATCTCCCGGTGCTGATCAACCAGTGGGCGAACGTGGTGCGCTGGGAGAAGGTGACGCGTCTGTTCCTGCGCACCGCCGAGTTCCTGTGGCAGGAGGGACACACCGCGCACGCCACCGAAGCCGAAGCCGGCGAGGAGGTGCTGCGGATGCTCGACGTGTACCGGGACTTCGTCGAGACCGATCTCGCCATCCCGGTCTGGTCGGGTCGGAAGAGCGACGCCGAGAAGTTCGCCGGCGCCTCGGCCACGTATTGCATCGAGGCGCTCATGCGGGACGGCAAGGCGCTGCAGGCCGGCACCTCGCACGATCTCGGGCAGCACTTCGCGAAGGTGTTCGACATCACCTATCAGGACGAGCAGGGCAAGCGGCAGTACGTGTGGCAGACGTCGTGGGGGGTGAGCACGCGGCTGATCGGCGGCGTGATCATGACGCACGGCGACGACTCGGGGCTCAAGCTGCCGCCGCACATCGCGCCGATCCAGGCGGTGGTGGTGCCGATCTGGCGCAAGCCCGAGGAGAAGACCGCGGTGCTCACCATGGCCGAACAGGTCCGCGTGGCGCTGGGGGACCGGGTTCGCGTGCACGTCGATGCCCGCGAGCAGTACAGCCCCGGATGGAAGTACAACGAGCACGAGCTGCGTGGTGTGCCGGTCCGGCTCGAGATCGGTCCGCGCGACGTGGCGAACACCGCGGTGATGAGCGTGCGACGCGACACCCGGGCGAAGGAGTCGATCCCGCTTGCGGCACTCGCCGACCGGCTGCCCGCGATGCTCGAGGCCATCCAGGCCGACCTGTTCGCGGCGGCACGGACGTTCCGTGACGAGCAGACCGTGTTCCTCGAGGGGATCGACGCGATGGACGCGCATTTCAAGGACCATCGCGGATATGTCGCCACGCCGTGGGACGGTGACGCGGGCTTCGAGGCCGAGGTCAAGACGCGCACCATGGCGACGCTGCGCTGCGTGCCGCTCGACCAGTCGCGGTTCCGCGACGCGGCCGGCGGACGCAGCTGGGCGTTGTTCGCGCGCGCGTACTGAGCGATGACCGCCGTGCTCGCGGCGCCGCGACGCGTGCTGGTGCGGCTGCCGAACTGGCTCGGGGACGTGATGATGGCGCGGCCGTTGTTGCATGCACTGCGTCACGCGCATCCGGCGGCGCGGATCGAGGTGATCGGGCCACCGGAACTCATCGTCCTTTTCGAGCACGAGCCGTTTGACGAGTATCTGAGGTCGTGGACCCCGATCGGGGCGCTACCACCGACTCCCGGCGCGGACGCCGCGGTGATCCTGCCGCCGTCGTTCTCGAGCGCATGGGCGGCACTGAGGTGGGGGGCGCGGGCGCGGCTCGGATTCGCGAGCGATGGACGGAGTCTGCTGCTCACGCATCCATGGCGGCGGCCCGCGCGCGGGGAGATGCACCTGTCGCGGGAGTACCTCGCGCTCGCGGCACCCCTCGGCGTGAGCGAGGTCCCCGTGCCCCCGCTATCGCTGCCCGAGGAGACGCGCGCGTGGGGCCGCTCGCTGCTGGAGCGGACCGGCGGTGTCCCCGAGCGCTGGGTGGTGATCGGACCGGGCGCGATCTACGGTCCCGCCAAGCGCTGGCCGGCGGCACGCTTCGCCGCCCTGGCGGGGCGGCTCGCGGGCACCGGTCTGGAGGTGCTCGTGTGCGGGGCGGCAAGTGACCGTGCCGCGGCGGACGAGGTGACCCGGATGGCGGGACCCGGGGTGCGCTCGCTGGCGGGCGAGACCACCCTCGGCGTCCAACTCGCGCTGTGCGCCGGAGCGGTGGCGACGGTGTGCAACGATTCGGGTCTGGCCCATGTCGCGGCCGCCACCGGTGCGCGCACGGTGGTGGTGTTCGGCTCCACGAGCAGCGCCTGGACGGCGCCGATCGGCGACGACGTGCGGGTGGTGCAACACGCCCCGGTGTGCGCGCCGTGCTTCCGCCGCACCTGTCGCATCGGCTACCGGTGTCTCGAGGCGGTCACGGTGGAGGAGGTGGCGCGGTGCGTCGCGGCCTGACCGGTGCGGGGGAGCGATGCGTCTGTTGATGGTGGCCGGCCTCGGACCGGAGACGCGCTTCGCGCGGGCGGCGGCCGGGCTCGCGTTGCGTGGTCACCAGGTGCGCTGGTCGGGGCCGCGACCGTCGTCGTGGTCCGGACCCGCGGCGTCCGTGAGTGGCTGGCGGGATTGGGGCGCGGCGACCACCGACGTGGTGCTGGGGGACGGGCGGTCGCCGGCGCGGGTGGCGCTTGCCGCGAGCGCGTCACGGGCGCGGGCGATGGTCATGCCCCTCGCGTCCACGATCATCTCCCGCTGGGGACCGGTGGATCGAGCGGCATGGCACCTGCACTACGCCGCGGGTCTGGTGGAGCCGGCCGACGCGCCGGCGTTCGAGACCGGCGGAGGAGTGATCGCGCCCGAGCGTGTCGGTCTGTGGCCGGACGGCGAGCCGAGCCCACGGGTCGATGCCGCGCATCTGGACACCGAGATCCTCGAGCGGGCCTGTGAGCGGGCGCTGGCCCGGCAGCTCGGTCACGTGCGACGCGCGGCGCTGTTCGTGGATCGCGATGGGACGCTGGTGCGCGAGATCGGGTACCTCTCGGCGCCCGAGGAGCTGGAGCTGTTGCCGGGGGTGCCCGGGGCGCTCCGCGCGGCGCGCGAGGCGGGGCTGCCGGTGATCGTGGTCTCGAACCAGTCCGGTGTCGGGCGTGGGTTGTTCACGCTCGAGCGGGTGTACCAGGCCATGGCGCGACTTCGCGAGCTGCTGCGTCCGCACGACGTGGAGCTCGACGGCATCTATCTGTGTCCACACCGGCCGGAGGACGATTGCCCCTGCCGGAAGCCACGCACCGGTCTGCTCGAGCGCGCCGCCGAGGATCAATGGCTGACGCTCGCGGGGTCGACCATGGTGGGGGACAAGCGGATCGACGCCGAGACCGGTCAGAACGCGGGGGGACATGGGGTGCTGGTGCGTACCGGCTACGGGCGAGACGAGGAGACGGTGAGCGCGGGAGTCCCGACGCGATCACCCGACGCGGTGTGCGACGACTTGGCGGCGGCGGTGCGCTGGGTACTGACTCACGTTGCGGCCGAGGACTGAGCCCCGCGACGCGACCGACCCGGAGGGATCAGCGACCCTGGAAGTCGAGCTGGTAGCGCGTGCCCCGATCCAGCACCCGATAGTGCATGCGCTCGCCGGGCAGCTCCAGCTGGTCGGGACGCACCCAGTCGTCGTCCACGAGCTCGGAGAGACGCTCGGGGTAGTGACCGTGCTCGCGACGATAGAGATCGAGCACGTCGCGGACCACCTCGATCCGCTGAATCGCGAACACGTCGGTCGCGGCGGATTCCATCACCGGAGTCCGCCAGGAGCGGGTGACCCAGGGCAGCGTCGCCGCCGCCGCCAGCACCAGACACCCGACCAGCACCTCGTGCGGCACGGAGATCCGGAGCGGCGGCCGCTGCTCCACGGTCTCCGCGGGGGTCTCGGCGGCGCCCGGGGCGCGACGACCCACCACCTCGATCCACTGGGCCTCGAGCATCCGGTGCAGTGCCTCGTAGGCCTCGTACTCCGAGAGCGGGGCCGAGTCCACCACCTCGGCCACGGTGTGGTGACCGTCGATGATGCCGAACAGCTCCTTCTCTTCCTCCGACAGCGGCTCGTCCGGATCGGGAAGATCGCGCACGCCGAGCAGCTTGTAGGGATCGTTGAACTGCAGGACGTACCGGCGCTGCTCGTCCACCCGACGTGCGGCCTCGATCAGCGCGCCCTCCATGCTGAGACGGACCAGCGGGGTGTCGGGCCAGCGCTTCTTGGGATCGAAGCGATAGGCGCCGTTCTCCCAACGCACCAGGGTCATGAGGTCGTTGAGGATCTGACGTTCGATGAACCCCTTGAGCTCCTCGGCGTCCAGATAACGGCCGTTGACCAGCAGGTCCTCGAGGTCGCGACCGGACTCGCGGTGGATGCTCGTCAGACCGCGACGCTGCTCGTCCGACAGACGATGCGTGCGGACCAGGAACGTGAGCAGGGGATCGCTCGGCGACATCCCCGGCTCGCGGGTGGCGACCAGCCGGCCATCGGCGATGTAGACCTGGGCCCGCTCGGTGTTCCACTCGAGCATGAGACAGCCGGTCTTCTTCTGGGTGCCGAGCAGCTGGAGGATCTCGGTCAGCGAGAAGTCGCGGAGATTGCCCTGGAGCGCCATGCGGGACCTCTAGGCCGCCTCGGCCCGACGATGGGTGATCTGCGCGACGCGACTCTTGACCGGTCCGGCGTCGTGCTGCGCGTCGAGTCGCGCCTGTCGCGTGACGTAACGCAGGATCGAGACCCCGTAGACGGTGACCCACAGCGTGAACAGCACCGCCGCGGGGACCCCCGGACCGGCCAGCCCGAAGTCGTGCCGGGCGTCGAACGGCGGAGTCACGCCCAGCGCGGCGATGACCAGCCAGGCCACCAGCGTGGACACCGAGAAGGTGCTGAAGACGTCGTGGAAGCTCGCGAATCCGAATCCGGGCACGAAGGAGGCCAGCGCCGTCCGCAGCGTCCGGCGGCGGTGCTCGATCCGGCGGCGCTGCTGGTCGAGCAGCACTCGGCCGAAATCGGCCGACTCGGCTCGGGCTTCGACCGCGGCGCACGACGGACACAATGCCACTTCGCGACGCCGCGCCGCGCAGCGGCGGCAGACCACCACGTTGCAGTTCGAGCAGTTGCGCAACGGCAGCGAGCGTTGCCAGAAGAAGCCGAGACCGATGGCCGCGAGGGTGAGCACCGCGCTCACCAGACCGAACCACCAGGTCGACACCTCGATCGCCCCGCGCCATGCCGGCGGCGTCACCGGATCGGCGGCGCGGGCGGCCTCCGGTGTGCGCATCGCGTCCCAGAACGTGATCGGCTCGAGCCACTGGTCGGCAAGCGGCAGCGCGCCGCCGACGCTGGCGCTCTGCAGACGCTGCACCAGGTCGAAATCCAGCGCCGAGGCGCGTGACACCGATTCGCTGGCGTTGCGGAAGTCGAACAGACGCGTGTACACCTGCGACTGGTCGAACCAGGCGGCGGCGTTGTCGGGGCGCACCTGGAGGGCGCTACGATACAAGGCGAGGGCCTCGTCGAAGCGGCCCTGGACGGCGAGGATGTTGCCGAGGTTGACCAGCGTGCGGTCGTGCTTCGGCCAGCGCTGGAGCACGGCGCGATAGGCCCTCTCGGCGGTGGCGAGGTCGCCACCCCGTCGCGCCGACCACCCGAGACCGAAGGCGACGAACGGGTCGCGGGGGACCGCGGCGGCGAGCTGATCGATGCGCCGCTGTTGCTCGGGAGTCCACGGCTCGTGCTCGATCGAGGCGACACCGAAGAAGGGCGCCGAGTCCGAGCGCAGCGGCAGGGCGAGGCGTCCCATCAGGATCGGGGCGCACGGGGCGACGACCACCGCCACCATGAGGGCCACGGTCAGGACGCGCTCGCGCAGCCGCAGCATCGGCCACAGCATGCCGAGGAACACCAGTACCGGCAGGGCGAGACCGACCCCGGTGAGGAAGGAGAGCAACATCACCAGCCACGGCCACAGACGCGCGGTGGTCGGCGTGAGCCGACGGCCGAAGCGCTCCTGCCACATGTGACGAAGGGAGTCGTGGTGGACCGTGACCACCAGCACCGCGGCGCCGATCAGACCCAGGAACAGCACGGTGAGGAGAAAGAAGATCGCGTTCGCCACCAGGTCGAGCTGCAACAGGAAGTCGCGGCGCAGGAGCTGCAGGGCCGCGGCGCATTCCTGCAGCGCGGTGCTCGGCTCACGGGTCATGAACCACGATGCCAGCACGGCATGCGGGGACAGGAAGGTGGGGTCGAGGGTGCCGGCGCCACGGAGGAGCCTCACCGCTTCGGCGTCCTGCCCCGACTTCCAGGCGATGAGACCACGCCGATAGAAGAGACGTGCCTCGGAGGGCAGCATCGGGATCTGGGTGTGGGCCCGATAGGCGATCCAGGCGTCGAGATCGTGGAGATCGGAGGGTGGATCGTCGGGCCCTCTCGTGGATGCGTTGACCGACGCGGGACGGGTCGCGGTCGGTGCCGGGGTCGTGGACGGCCTGGTGGCCGGTGGAGCCGCCGTGATCGTGGGGGATGGCCCACTGGTCGGGGGCGCGGTCGCCACCGGGCCGGCCGTTGCCGGGGACACGGCGACGACGGATGCGCCGGGTGACGGATTCGAGACGGTCGCGTCGGACGGCGGATCGGCGTGCGCGGTCCGGATCGCGAGCAGGATCACGCCGGCGATGAGGGTGGTACGCCATGCCGCGCCGAGACGCGCGACCGATGGTCGGCGTGGCGGGATCGCACGGCGGGCGCCGTGACCAAGGCTATCGCCCAGGCACGGCCTGCGATGGGTGCGGATTGGCATCGGGTCCTGTCCTTGACATCGCCAAGGGGGCGTCCTTAAGTTGCCCCGCGTCCGGACCAGTTATCGGCCCTTGCGGGCATGGCCTTCAGCGTGTTTCTTGGGCCCCGAGGCCGGTCTGGCAGCGGCCGCGAGGGCCCCGCTCGCCGCCGGGCACCACCGCCAACCCTCGGAGTTCCCCTGGACACCCCCGGCAGCCCCCCCTGGATCCGCATCCACGACGCCCAGAGCCATCTGGGGGAGATCGTGGAGGTCCGGGGATGGGTCACGCACAAGCGCTCGAGCGGCAAGGTCCAGTTCATCGTGGTCCGGGACGGGAGCGGCCTCATGCAGTGCGTGGCCGGGCGCCAGGACGTGAGCGACGCGGAGTGGACGACCGGCGAGACCCTCACCCAGGAATCCTCGGTGGTGGTGACCGGCACCCTGCGCGCCGACGCCCGCTCGCCGGGCGGCGTCGAGATGGGGCTCACCGGGATCACCCGGGTGGGTGGCGCCGACGGCTACCCGATCACCCCGAAGGAGCACGGGGTCGACTTCCTCATGGACCACCGGCACCTGTGGCTGCGCTCGCCACGCCAGCAGGCGATCCTGCGGGTGCGCGACGAGATCGTGGCGTCGTTTCGCGATCTCATGCGTCAGGAGGGGTTCCTGCTGGTGGACGCTCCGATCTTCACCCCGAGCGCGTGTGAGGGCACCTCGACGCTGTTCGAGACCCAGTACTTCGACGAACGCGCGTACCTGTCCCAGAGCGGTCAGCTCTACATGGAGGCGGCGGCGATGGCACTGGGGCGCGTGTACTGCTTCGGGCCGGCGTTCCGCGCCGAGAAGAGCAAGACGCGGCGACACCTGATCGAGTTCTGGATGATGGAGCCGGAGTGGGCCTGGGCGACACTCGACGACGTGATGGGACTCGAGGAGCGGTTGCTGGTGTACACCGTGGATCGCGTGCTCACCCAGCGCGGCGAGGACCTGAAGGTCATCGAACGCGACACCCGCAAGCTCGAGTCGGTCCGGTCGCCATTCCCGCGCATCCACTACGACGACGCGGTGAAGATGCTGCACGAGGCCGGGCTGCCGTTCACGTGGGGCGGCGATTTCGGCGCCCCGGACGAGACCGAGATCTCGGGCCGTTTCGACCGGCCGGTCTTCGTCCACCATTACCCGGCGGCGGTCAAGGCGTTCTACATGGAGCCGGATCCGGCCGATCCCCGGCTGTGTCTGTCGTGCGACTGTCTCGCGCCCGAGGGCTACGGCGAGATCATCGGCGGCGGACAGCGCATGGCCAGTCTCGATCTGCTCACCCGCCGCATCGACGAACACGGTCTGCCGCAGTCGTCGTTCGAATGGTACAAGGATCTGCGTCGCTACGGATCGGTGCCGCACTCGGGCTTTGGCATCGGCGTCGAGCGCACGCTCGCATGGATCGCGGGACTCGAACACGTGCGCGAGAGCATTCCGTTTCCGCGCATGCTGTACCGGCTGTCTCCATGATCGCGTGACCACGCGTTCGCGCAGGGACACCAACGGCCCGCCGGTGGAACCGGCGGGCCGTCGTGTCGTGGCCGTAAGGGCGGGGCCGATGTGCCGCGCCGTTCGGCCGCGCCGCGAAGAAGAGGGAGTCCAGGTAAGCCCCAGCGAGAGGCGGACGGCAGCCCACGCACGACGATGCAGTGCGAGATGGCAGGTGGTGAGTCACCACTGGACTCCCCGAAGACGCATGCGCGTCAGGGAAGCGTCACGAACGAATGGTAGGGGAGCGACGTCCGGGGCACAAGGGGCAACCGCCCTGCGGCGGGTTCTTGACACCCCGGGGCCGCTTCCCTAGTCTCGCCGGTTCGAACGGGCGGTGGCTCATCCCCGCTGCCGGGCGGAACCCTGGACCGGACGAGCGCGTCCATTGATTGACAACCGAGCTCCAACACCCCTAAGCTCAACGCACTTCGGCGTCCGGAAGCGTGGCCCCCGGGTCACGGTCCTGACGCTGTTCCTTTTGGCGGCGGCCCTCCTGGCCGGCTGCACGCCGCGGCACCCCGCTCGGGCGTCGGAAGACTCGCTCACCGAGGGACGTATCCGGATCGTGTGTCCCGCGGACGTGGCGGGGCTCATCCAAAGGGAGCGAGAGGCGTTCGAGGCCCTCTATCCCAAGGCGCGAATCGAGGTCGTACGGGGTACGTCGAGCGAGGGGATTCGGCAGTTGTTCGGCGCACGCGCCGATCTGGCGGTCTGCACCCGTGACCTGTCTCCAGAGGAGCGCGCGGCGGCGACACGGGGGCGTCTGGGGGTCGAGGGGTATGGTATGGCCCGGGATGCCATCGTGGTGGTCGTGCACGCGGCGTCACCGGTGGAAAACCTGACGGTCGAGGACGTTCGGCACATCTACGACGGCCATGCCACCCGGTGGAGCGAGTACGGCGGACCGGCCGAGGAGATCGTGCCGGTGGTGCAGACCGCGGGAGGGGATCTGACGGAGGCGTTCGTGCAACAGGTCATGGCGGGCAACCCGATCACCGCGAGGTCGGTGTACGCCGCCTCGGACTCGGAGGTGGTCGCCGAGGTGAGCCGCCGTCCCGGGTCGATCGGATACGTCACACTGGGGTGGGCGAATCGCGGTGTGCGGGCCCTGCGCATCTCAAGTCTGATGGGGCTGCCCTACTGGAAGCCGGATCTCGAGGCGGTGTACCAGAGCGAATATCCGCTGACCCGGGCGGTCACTCTGCTGGTGCGGACCCCGGGGCATCCGCTCGCCGACGGATTCGTGACCTTTGCCTGCAGTCGTGACGGCCAGCAGATCGTGAAAGAGACCGGGCTGGTGCCGACCACCGTTCCGGTCCGGTTCGTGAGACGGTCGCCCATGCAGGGCGACCACTGAGAGGAGCGAAGAGCTGAACGCCATGATGACGCGACACGGGAGTCTGGGAACCGCGCTCCGCGTGGTCGTGGTCCTGACGCTGGCGGCCGGTCTTGCCGTCACGGGGGCCGCCCGTGCGGACGATCTCAAGGACGGCAAGAACGCGCTCGAGGCCGGGCGGCTGGACGACGCGCTGCGTTCCTACCAGAAGGCCGCCGACGCGGGCCAGGCCGCCGGGCGGTCCGGCATGGGTTTGGTGTACCTGCGGCAGCGTCAACTCGACAAGGCGATGGAGCAGTTCCAGCTGGCCCAGAAGATGGATGGCACGCTCGCCGAGTCCTATTACGGGCAGGGCGAGGTCCTGCACCGCCGCGACCAGTGCACCGACGCGGTTCCGCTGTTCCAGAAGGCGGTGGACCTCGACCGCAAGTTCCCGCAGGCGCAGCTGGCGTACGGCGAGTGTCTGACCGTTCTCAAGCAGTTCGACAAGGCGATCGACGTCTACTCCGAGGGTCTCAAGTGGGGGCCGAAGTGGTCGCCGCTGTTCCTCATCGGGCTCGGTCGCGTGGAAGCGGCCCGTGATTCGCTCCGCGACGCGGGGATCTACTTCACGCGGGCGCGGGAACAGGCGCCAGACGACCCCCAGGTGCGACGCGCGCTCGGCAACTTCTACTTCGAGCGTGGGACCTGGGCGCTGGCGATCAACGAATTCCAGGCCGCCATCGTGATCGACACCGCCGATGCCGAGCTTCACTACGACCTGGCCCAGGCGATGTTCTACGACAAGCGATACACCGACGCCCTCGACGAGTACCAGGCCGCGGTGCGTCTGGCGCCGGACTTCCCTCCGGGTCACCTCGGGCTCGGCAACCTGCTCTATCTCTCCGGCGCCGCCGATCCGAAACGCTACGCCGAGGCCCGCGAGCCGCTCGAGACCTACACCAAGATGCAGCCCGACGATCCCAAGGGCTGGAGTCTGTTGGGGCGCGACTACTACTACATCAAGATGAAGGACGAGGCGGTCGCGGCCATGACCAAGGCCGAGCAGCTCGGCGACAAGAGCAAGGAGATGTACACCGTGCTCGGTCGGGCCTATGCCGAGAAGAAGGACTGGCAGCACGCCCTGGACGCGTTCGCGAAGGGTGATCCGGGCCCGAAGGAGCAGGTGATCATGGCCCAGGTGATGGTCTTCCAGGGTCAGAACGAACGGGCCGACTCGCTCTACCGAGCGATCATCGCCCGGGATTCGACCGCCAGCGAGGCCCGCTTCGCGCTCAACGAGCTCGGCAAGCTCCAGTTCAGCCGTCAGGACTGGGAGGGCGCGCTGGGCAGCTTCCAGCGCCGGATCGCGCTTGACCCGAACAGCGGAGAGGCTTACTACTATTCGGGTTTGGCCCTCAAGCAGTTGAAGCGGGAGCCCGAAGCCATCACGGCCCTCCAGCGTGCCGCGGCGCTCGACAGCACCAAGGCGGATCGCTGGTTCTGGCTGGGTCTGGTGCTGGATAGTCAGAAGCAGACATCCGACGCTCGTGCGGCGTTCCTGCGATCGGTCGCCATCGATTCGACGAGCAAGCTGTCGGCCAAGGCCTACGCGCAGCTCGGTTATTACTCCCTGCTCGACAAGGATTGGAGCAGCGCCGCTCAATATCTCGAGCGCTCGGTCCAGAACGATCCGCAGGACAAGCAATCGCTGATCTGGCTGGGACAGGCGTACCAGAACGCGGGCAACCGCCCGAAGGCCATCGAGGCCTACAAGCGGGTGCTGGCGATCGATCCGGCCCAACCGGATGCGCTCAAGGGGATGAAGGCCGTGTCGGGCGCCGCGCCCGCCGGAGCAAAGGGAGGCGGACAATGAAGCAGCGCCAGGTCGAGAGCATCATGATCCTGACGCCGCGCGGCTACCTGACCGGCGGCGAAGAGACCGAAGAGCTCGAGCGCACTATCAAGCAGCTGATCGAGTCCGGCAACAAGCACCTGATCATCAACCTGAGCGAGACGCAGCACCTGAACTCGACCGCGCTCGGACTCCTGATCTCCACGCACGCCAGCTACACCAAACGGGGCGGACAGGTGAAGCTGTGCTCGGTGGACAAACGCATCGAGAACATCTTCGTCATCACCAAGCTCTCGATGGTGTTCGATGCCTATCCGAACGAGGAGCAGGCCATCGCGAGCTTCGCGGAGTCCCGTTCGGTCTGATCCCCCGGGAGGTGGGCGCGGTGGGTGTGAAGAGGAAGCAGGTGCGAAGCATCGCGGTGTTGTCGCTCAAGGGGAGTTTCTTCGGCGACAAGGAGACCGAGGAGTTGCAGAAGGCGCTCATGGACGAGGCCGCCAGCGGGAACATGCGGCTGGTCCTCGACATGAGGGACTGCGACCGGCTCAACTCGATCGCGCTGGGCGTGCTCATGCGGGCCTTCGCCAACTACAAGGGCCGCGGTGGCGAGATCAAGCTGTCCGGACTCGGGAAGAGTCTGAAGGACCTGTTCATCATGACCAAGCTGATCATGGTGTTCGATCACCACGACACGGAGGAGCAGGCGCTCGCCGCGTTCGCGGAAGGAATGACGCCCACCAGCTGACCGGTGGCGGGCGCGCGACGCAGGACAACTGACGGGGCCGGCGACGTGGGCGCGCTGCCGGTCCGAACGGGCGGGAAGTCCCGCCGGCATCACGCACCCCTGGGGGCCCTCGCTCGAGGACGACCCGTCAGGCCACGGAGGAAGAACAGCCCATGAATCGCTTCATCGTCCCGTTGGGATTCACGCTCGCCGCGGTGGTCTCGATCGTGATCTGGATGAACCTGCCCCGTCTCGGGGCGCTCGGCGAGCAGATGCAGAAGGGCGGTCCGCTGGTCGCGGCGCTCATCATGCTGGTCATCCTCCAGACGTCGTTCATCATCGAACGTCTGTGGAGTCTGAAGAAGGCCCAGGGTCGTGGCAGTCTCCCTGAGTTCCTCAACAACATCCGCAAGAAGCTGCACTCCGGGGACGTGGACGGCGCTATCCAGCTGTGCAGCCAGCAGCGTGGCTCGGCCGCCAACGTCATCCGCGCCGGGCTCGACCGGTATCAGCAGGCCCGCGCCGAGGGCGCGCCACGTGAGAAGATCGTGGCCGAGACCCAGGCGGCGATCCAGGAGGCCAACGGCCTCGAGGTCCCGCTGCTCGAGCGCAATCTGATCGCGCTGTCCACGATCGCCTCGATCTCGACCATGATCGGCCTGCTCGGAACGGTGATCGGGATGATCCGGTCGTTCGCCGCCCTCGGTCACACCGGTGCGGTGGACGCCAGCAAGCTCGCCATCGGCATCTCGGAGGCGCTCATCAACACCGCCGGCGGTCTGTTCTGCGCCATCGCCGGCATCGTCGCCTACAACGTCTTCGTGACCCGGGTGGACAACTTCAACTACATGATGGACGAGGCCTCGTACGAGGCCGTCCAGCTGCTCGCCGCCGCATCGGGCGAACGGCGCTGAGGCGGGAAGCGCGATGCTCAAGAAGAAACGCCGCATCGGCATCAGTATCGACATGACGCCGATGGTGGACGTCGCCTTCCTGTTGCTGATCTTCTTCATGACCACCACCCAGTTCAAGCCGCCCGAGAAGGACAAGATCACGCTCCCGGAGTCGAACTCCGAGGCGAAGGCGCCCGAGACCGGTGTCATCACCCTCGCGGTCACCGCCCCCCACCCCGAGAACGGGAATATGTCCATGGTCCGGGTGGTATGGCGTCAGGGGGGGAACGAGGTGTCGCGGGAGGTCATGCCGGACAACGTCTTGACCGAGCTCGGGACGGTGCTCACCACCGCCCGTGCCGCGGACCCCTCGGCGCGGGTGATCGTGAAGATGGACAAGGATGCGTCGTATGGGATCATGGCGGACATGATGAGGGGGCTTCAGCAGGCCAACGCGCCACGCTTCAACGTGATGACCGATCTGGAAGGCAAGGGCAAGGGCCTCATGGGCCCGTCCCCGAAGAAATAGCGGTGGGGAGGTAAGGACCGATGGGCGCGGTAGACACCCCAGAACGTTCGAGTAAGGGCAAGAAGGGTGCCCGGCGAAAGAAGCGCCGGGTGGGCATCCGCATCGACATGACACCGATGGTGGATGTGGCCTTCCTTTTGCTGATATTCTTCATGGTGACGACGGTCTTCCGGACCCCCCAGGCGCTGGAGATCAACCTCCCGCCCAGGGAGGACGTGAAGGTCGAGATCGCCCAGTCGCGGGTCCTGGAGCTGCGGATCCTCCCCGACCAGCGGATCTACTGGCGCGACGCCCAGAATCCCTGGGCCCGCACCGAGATGAAGTCGGTGCCCCAGGTGCTGGCGCCGTGGAAGGGAAACAAGGATAAGGTGGTGTTGATCCGCATCGACCGTGACGCGAAGTTCAACGCCATGGTCAAGATGATCGACGAGTTGGACCTCGCCAATTTGACGCGCTTCTCGCTCCAGACACTGACGCCGGACGAGAAGAAGGAGGTCGAGTCGCTGTGAGCACGGCAACGGAATCCCTCTACGAGTTCATGCCCTACGGGGCACCCGAGCTCAAGGAGGTCGCCAAGAAGTACATGTTCCGCGGCATCCTCGTCGGAACGGGCGTGTGGATGCTCATCTACCTGCTTTCGTTCGGGATGGGTGAGCTGATCAAGCACCAGCCGCACGAGACCCGGGTCGTCGTGGTGCCGTACCGTGAGCTCGCGGCTCCTCCGCCGTTGTCGGAGAACGCACCGCCACCACAGGTCAGTGTCGCGCAGCCGGTGGCGCCGCCGGCGGCGGCCATCCCGGTCCCGGTGCCCGACGCACAAGCGCCCCAGGAGCAACAGATCGCCTCACAGGAGGAGCTCGCCGCGGCCACGCCTGGGGTGAGCACGGAGGGCAACGGCGACCAGCTCGTGGTGCAGCCGCCCTCCGACGAGGAGCTTCCCAAGTTCGGCGAGTACGTGTACGTGGAGGAGCTGCCCGAGGCGATCACCAAGGTGCCTCCCGTGTATCCCGACATCGCCCGTGAAGCCAACGTCGACGGTACGGTGCTGGTCCAGGCCCTGGTCGGCAAGGACGGCAGGGTCAAGGACGTGCGGGTGGTCAAGAGCGTGCAGATGCTCGACAACGCGGCCACCGACGCGGTGAAGCAGTGGGTGTTCAAACCGGCGCTTTCCAACAACAAGCCGGTGGCGGTGTGGGTGGCGGTGCCGGTGAAGTTCTCGCTGCACTGAGCCCGCGCGGCATCGGCGGCCTGCGCGGTCCGGACCGGACGGCGTGACGCGCCGTCCGGTCGATTCGTTTGGGTCACCCATGGCCGTCGGTGGCCCGGCGGCCCGGTTTCACGCCGGGCCCGCGCCGGACGGACCCTTTTGCCGCGCCGGTAGCGGCTCGTTTGACCATCCCGGGAGCCCCTCCTAAGGTCCCTGCTCGAACCACCTTGGAGCTCACCATCCCCGAGACCAGGAGGTCGCGATGTCGTCCACCCTCATGGATCCCACCGCCCCACCCGCCGAGCCCGCCGATCCGGGCATGAGCATCTTGGAGAGGGCGGTTGCCGTGTTCGTCAGGCCCTCTCAGGCCTGGAGCGGTCTCCGTCATCAGAGGCAGTTCTGGTTCCCGATGCTGATCCTGTTCCTCGGGGTGACCGTCTTCACATTCGTGCTCTGGGAGCGCGCCTATCTCCCCGACGCCTCCCTCGGCTGGCGACAGGCGGTGGACAATGGTCAGATGACCCAGGAACAGGTGGAAAAGATCGAGACCAACATGAGCGGGATCGTCCCCAAGACGGTCTCGGCGATCAGCTACGGTCTCATCTTCGCGGTGTTCACGTTGATCGGCGCGCTGGGCACCTGGTTCGGCGTCGGTTTCATCCTCGGCACCCGCTTGTCCTACCGTCTGGCGCTGGAGGTGACGAGCTGGTCGGGTCTGGTGCAGGTCCCGGCGCTGATCGTCACCGGCATCCTCGCCTGGAGCCACGAGTCGGTGAAGGCGGTGCATCTCGGTCTGGCGGTGCTGCTGCCCGATCCCGAGACCCCGAACAAGATGCTCATGGCCGCGAAGGTGTTCCTGGACGCGATCGGGCCGTTCGCGATCTGGGCGCTGGTGGTGAGCATTCTCGGGGCCTCGGCGCTGTCCGGCGCCCCCCGCAAGTCGGTGGCCTGGGTGTGCATCGCGCTGACCCTGGTGTTCGCGGCGTTCGGGGCGGCCATGGCGGCGATGCTCGGTCCCGGCCGTTGATCCCTGCAACCTGTTCGAAACCCTTGCGTAGAACGAACCAGCCCCGGGGAACGGCCCCGTGGCGCCCGCTCCGGAGCCCAAGCATGACGAGTCCGCGACACGCGATCACCTGCATGGTCATCCTGGCGGCCCTGGCCGCCGCCGGACACGCCGCCGCCGACGTCCTCACGGTGGACGACGCGGTGCGGATCGCCCTGCAGAACAGCCCCTCGCTCAAGAACGCCGGCGCGAACGTGATGGACGCCCATGGGGCGGTCCAGAGCGCCTACTCCGGCATGCTGCCGCACGTCTCCGCCTCGGTGACCCGGTTCGGTCAGAACGTCAGCAACCAGACCGGGGGACAGAAGATCGGCGGGGTCATCACCAACACGCCGATCGGTTACGACTTCGAGAGCCATGGCACGACCCCGACGCTCACCGGGTCGTGGAACGTGCTCGACCTGTCGGCGATCGGCGGGGTCTCGTCGGCGAAGAAGTCGGCGCACTCCTCCGAGCTGACCCTGCAGGCCACGCGCAACGACGTGGTCTATGGCACGAAGCAGCAATTCTACGAGGTGGTGAAGGCGATCCGTCTGTCGTCGGTGTCCGACAGCGCGCTGCGTCTGGCGCGTGACAACGAGCGTCGCGTCCGGGCCCTGTTCGAGGTCGGCTCGGTTTCGAAGAGCGATCTGCTCGTGGCCCAGGTGGCGACCGCCAACGCGCAGCTCGACTCCCTCACCCAGTCCCAGAACGTCATCAACCAGCGGATCACCCTCTCCGAGCTGCTCGGGATCAAGGAGAGCGAGATGCCGGGGGTCGACGCCAATCTCGACGTCGCCCCGACCAGCTACGACGAGGCGACGTTGTTCGCCGAGGCGTCCAAGGCGCGGCCCGATCTGCGCGCGTCGGACGCGGAGCTGGCGGCGGCACGCGCCGGGGTGGGGGCGGCACGCTGGTCGTACCTGCCGTTCCTGTCGCTCGGTGGCAGCTACACCTACCAGCCCACGTCCACGTCCACCTCGACGGCGAATATCGCCGGTCAGCCCTCGCAGGTGAACGGCACCAAGAACGAGACCGACTACGAGACCAGCGGCTCGATTGCGCTCAACTGGGATCTCTTTGACGGTCTGGCCCGCGAGGGCCGGAACCAGGCGGCCAAGGCCCGGCTGGTCCGCGCCCAGGAGAGTCGTGACGCCCTGTACCGCAACCTCCAGAGCGAGGTGCACCAGGTGGTGCTGCTCCACCAGGCGGTGGTCGTGGGTGAGGAAGTGGCGCATCGCTCGCTCGACTCGGCCGAAGAGAGCATGAAGCTGAACCAGGAGAAGTACAACGTCGGCTCGGCGACCATCCTCGATCTCATCAACGCCCAGGTGAGCTACCAGAGAGCGGCCGCTAGTCTGGTGTCCGCTCGGGCGGCCATCAAGGTGGCCGAGGCGCGGATCGATCAGCTCCGCGGCCTGGCCTACTGACGGCCGTCCCGGCCGCGAACGGAAGGAGTGGACCGCTCATGAAGGGGAAGAAGTGGATCTGGATCGGGCTGGCGGTGGTGGCGGTGGTCGCCCTGGTGGGGGCGAACCTGGCGCGTCAGTCGGGCGCCAACACCACGTCGGTCCAGCTCGGGAAGGTGCGCCAGGAGGATGTGACCTCGCGGGTGCGCTCCCCGGGCAAGATCGAGCCCAAGACCCAGGTGAAGGTGAGCGCCGACGTCATGGGCAAGATCCGCAAGCTGTCGGTGAAGGAGGGGGATCCGGTCCGCTCCGGACAACTCATGCTGCAGCTCGACGACACCCAGTACCAGGCCATGCTGGGTCAGGCCGAGGCGGCGCTGTCCACGGCCCGGGCGCGTCAAAAGGAGGCGGCTTCGGGGTTCCGGATCACCAGCGCCAACTACGAGCGCCAGCGCTCCCTGCACGAGCGCAACCTGCTCTCCGACGCCGAGTGGGACCAGGCCACGTCCACGTTCGAGAGCGCCCGCGCCGCCGAGGCCGCCGCCGACCAGGAGGTGGAGCGTGCCACCGCCGCGGTCACCGCCGCCGCGGACAACGTGCGCAAGACCCGGTTCACCGCCCCGTTCGACGGTGTGGTGAGTGCCCTCAACGTCGAGCAGGGCGAGGTGGTCATCACCGGAACCATGAACAACCCGGGCACCGAGATCCTCACGGTGTCGGATCTGTCCCGCATGCTGGTGCGCGCCGACGTCGACGAGACCGACATCGTGGACATCAAGCTGGGGCAGAAGGCCAAGATCACCGTGGACGCGCTGCCCGACACCAGCTTCCCGGGCACGGTCACCGAGATCGGCAACACGGCGAAGCGCAGCGCGACGTCCACGATCGAGGGTCAGACCAACTTCGAGGTCAAGGTGGTGTTCGACCAGACCGTGCCCCAGGTGCGACCGGGGATGACCGCCGATGTCGAGATCGAGACCGCGACCCACAAGAACACGGTGGCGGTGCCGATCCAGTCGGTGGTGGTGCGGACCCAACGCGAGTTGGATCGGGCGGCGCACAAGACCAAGCCCGGTGCCAAGACCGAGACTCCGAAGTCCAAGTTCGAGGTCACCGCCGAGCAGGACACCGCCGGGAAGAAGGACAAGGAGATCACCGGAGTGTTCGTGGTCAAGGATGGGGTCGCCAAGTTCGTGCCGGTCCGGACCGGTATCGCCAGCGAGACCATGATCGAGGTGTTCGGGGACCTCAAGAACTCCGACACGATCGTGACCGGGCCCTACAAGGCGCTCCGCGAGCTGAAGCCGGACGGCAAGGTGAAACCGGAGACCGGCGGATCCAAGGAGAAGAAGAAGTGAGCGGCGGTGAGGAGCTGATCACCATTCGTCACCTGCACCGGGTGTACGAGGTGGGCTCCGAGATGGTCCACGCCCTGAACGGCGTGGACCTCGACATCGCACGGAACGAGTACGTCGCGATCATGGGACCGTCGGGCTCCGGCAAGTCGACGCTCATGAACATCATCGGGTGTCTCGACACGCCCACCGAGGGCTCGTATCGGCTCAAGGGCGACGAGATCGGCAAGATGACCGACGACCAGCTCGCGCACATCCGCAATCGCGAAATCGGGTTCGTGTTCCAGACCTTCAACCTGCTCGCCCGGGCCGACGCCCTGCACAACGTCGAGCTGCCGCTGGTCTACGCCGGGGTCAAGCACGAGGACCGGCGTCAGCGGGCGCGCGCGGCGCTCGATCTGGTGGGCTTAAGCGATCGCATGAAGCACAAGCCCAACGAGCTGTCCGGCGGACAGCGCCAGCGCGTGGCGATCGCGAGGGCGCTGGTCAACCGCCCGAGCATCATCCTCGCCGACGAGCCCACCGGCAATCTCGACAGCACCACCGGCGAGGAGATCATGGCCGCGTTCCATCACATCTGGCGCGAGGGTAACACCGTGATCGTGGTCACCCACGAGCCGGACATCGCCGCGCACGCCCAGCGGGTGGTGCGCATGCGCGACGGCCGCATCGAGTCCGACGTCCTCACACCGAGCAAGGCGGCGACGACATGAACCCGCGCGAGAGCGTCGGCATCGCCCTGGGCGCGTTGCGCGCGAACAAGCTGCGCTCGATGCTGACGCTGCTCGGAACCATCATCGGCGTGGCCTCGGTGATCGCGGTGGTGTCGTTCGTGGAGGGTCTCAACCAGTTCGTCACCAACAAGCTGCTGTCGGCCGGCGCGAACGTGTTCCAGGTCGACAAGTACGGCTTCATCACCAGCCAGCAGGCGTACCTGGACGCGCAGAATCGTCCCGACGTCACCATCGAGGACGCCGACGCGCTGCGCGAGCGGGTGACCCACGCCAGTCTGGTGGTGGCCCAGGCGTTCGCCCAGGCTCCGATCCGTTATCGCGACAAGCAGGTCAAGGGCGTCAACCTGGGTGGACGCAGCGCCGGCTACGACATCATCGAGGACATGCAGACCTCGGAGGGCCGCCACTTCACCGAGCTCGACGACCGGCGACGGCGGATGGTCTGTGTCATCGGCCCGGAGGTCGCGGACGAGCTGTTCACCAACACCGACCCGATCGGCAAGTCGATCCGGGTGGGCGACTACTCCTACGAGGTGATCGGGGTCACGGTCGCGAAGGGCAAGATGCTGGGACAGAGTCAGGACCGTTTCGTGTTCATCCCGATCCGGACCTTCCAGAAGTACCTGATGCAACGCGGCTCGGTCGACATCTCGATCAAGAGCGTGGACCAGGCGTCGCTGCCGGTGGCGATCCAGGAGGCCCGGCTGGTGCTGCGTGGCCGCCGGCACCTGGGACCGACACGGCCCGACAACTTCGGTGTCACCACCTCCGACACGTGGCTCGATCTCTATCGCCAGCTCACCGGCGGCATCTTCGTGGTCACCATCGGCGTGGCGGCGATCTCGCTCCTGGTCGGCGGCATCGTCATCATGAACATCATGCTGGTGTCGGTCACCGAGCGGACCCGGGAGATCGGGGTGCGCAAGGCGCTGGGCGCTCGCCGGCGTGACATCCTCGCGCAGTTCCTGGTCGAGTCGGTGACGCTGTCGCTCACCGGCGGTCTGATCGGGATCGGCATCGGGGTGGGACTCGCATTGCTGGTCGGGGCGATCAGCCCGCTGCCGGCCGCGGTCAACCTGCCGGCAATCGCGCTCGGCATCGTGATGTCCTCGCTGGTGGGGGTGTTCTTCGGTTCGTATCCGGCCTATCGCGCGGCCCGTCTCGACCCGGTCGAGGCGCTCCGCTACGAGTGATCCCATGAACCTGTTCCTGCTCCGCGAGACCATGGGCATGGCGAGTCGGGCGCTGTTCTCGAACCGCCTGCGATCCGCGCTGGCCCTGCTCGGCATCGTCATCGGGGTGGGCACGGTCATCGGCATGGTGGCGCTCATCAACGGCTTCCAGCGCTCGTTCCAGAGGAGCATCCAATCGATCGGCAACAACACGATCTACATCCGGCGCATCCGGCCCGGGATCAACTTCGGGTTCGACGTGCCGGACAGCCTCAAGCAGCGCAAGGCGTTCACCATGGCGGACGCGGCCGCGATCAAGAACCAGTGCCCGGCGGTCCTCGCGATCACGCCGTGGAAGTTCCCCTGGGACGATCTGAAGGTGGCCTATCGCGAGAACATGACCCGCACCACCTTCGTGTATGGCACCGACCAGGAGTATCTGCTGGTGCACGGATACGACCTGCAACGCGGCCGGATGTTCACCCAGGAGGAGGTGGACCGGCGTGCGAACGTGGTGGTGATCGGGGCCACCACCCGCGAGGCGCTGTTCAAGGACGCCTCGGGCATTGGTCACACCGTGCACATCAACGGGATCCCGTTCACGGTGATCGGGGAGTTCGAGCCGAAGGGCAAGTTGCTCGGGAACGACTTCGACGCCGCGGCCGCGATCCCCTACACGGACATGGACAAGTACTTCTCGGCGCCCCAGGACGCACCCCCCTGGTTCCCGAAGCGTGGTGAGCTGTTCCTCGACTGCATCGCCGTCAGCCCCGAGATGAGCGAGGAGGCCCAGCGCCAGATCGCCGAGGTGCTGCGTGTCCGACGGCATCTGCCGAGCAACAAGCAGAACAACTTCGTCATCTTCACCGACGACGCGTTCCTGTCGCTCTACAACACCGTGACCGGCGGCATCGTGGCACTGATGACGTTGATCTCCTCCATCTCACTGATCGTGGGTGGGATCGGGGTGATGAACATCATGCTGGTGGCGGTGACCGAGCGCACCCGCGAGATCGGCGTCCGCAAGGCGCTCGGCGCCCCGCGACGCGCCATCCTGCTGCAGTTCCTGGTGGAGGCGGTGCTGCTCACCGCCGGTGGCGGCGTGATGGGCATACTGCTCGGATCGAGCATCTCGTGGCTGGTGCGCGCGGTGAGCCCGTTGCCGACCTACGTGTCGGTGTGGTCGGTGGTGATGGGGCTGTCGTTCTCGGCGGTCGTCGGCGTGTTCTTCGGTCTTTACCCGGCGATGCGCGCCTCGCGGCTGGACCCGGTCGACTCGCTGCGTTACGAGTAGCGACGCGGGGCGGGGGCTCGACGCGGCTGTTATAGTGCGCGGGCGATGACCACCATTACCCATCCCCGTCCGGGGGCACCCAGCGAGGGGTCCGTGGCCCCTACCGGCGTTCGCGACATCCTGGTGCGCGGTGCGCGCGAGCACAATCTGCGCGACCTCACCCTGCGGCTTCCCCGTCAGAGCCTGATCGTGGTGACCGGGGTCTCGGGGTCGGGCAAGTCGTCGCTGGCCTTCGACACCCTGTATGCCGAGGGTCAGCGGCGCTACGTGGAGTCGTTGTCCGCCTACGCGCGTCAGTTCCTCGGACAGATGGAGAAGCCGGACGTGGACGCGATCGAGGGGCTGTCCCCGGCGATCGCGATCGAGCAGCGCAGCGCCGGCAGCAATCCGCGCTCCACGGTCGCCACCATCACCGAGATCTACGACTACCTGCGTCTGCTGTTCGCCCGGCTCGGGGTGCAGCACTGTCCGAAGTGCGGGACGCGAATGAGCCGCCAGACGGTGGGGGAGATGGTGGACCAGGTGCTCGAGCAGTGCGCCGGCAGAAAGGTGGCGCTGCTGGCGCCATTCGTGCGGGGCCGCAAGGGCGAGTATCAGAAGGAGCTCGACAAGATCCGCCGCCAGGGTTACCTGCGCGCCCGCATCGACGAGGCGTGGGTGGAGCTCGAGGACGTCCCGCGTCTGCAGAAGACCAAGCGTCACGACATCGACGTGGTGGTCGACCGTCTGACCGTGGAGGGCGGCGCGCGCACGCGGCTCGCCGACTCGATCGAGGCCGCGCTGCAGCTCGGCAATGGGATGGTGGCCGTGTCACGCGAGGGCGTCGCCGATCTGGTGTTCAGCCAGGGCGCGGGCTGTCCCAACTGCGGCACCAGTGTGCCGCTGGTCGAGCCCAAGAGCTTCTCGTTCAACTCGCCCTACGGTGCCTGCCGGACCTGCGATGGTCTGGGCACGCTGCTCCGTGTGGACCCCGAGCGCGTGGTGCCGGACCCGTCGCTCAGCATCAAGGACGGCGCGGTGGCGGCATGGGGGGACGCGGAGGGCACCTGGGTGGGGGGCACGCTCCAGGCGCTGGCGCGCACCTTCAAGGTCTCGCTCGACACGCCGTGGAAGAAGCTTCCCGCGAGGATCCGGGAGCTGGTGCTTCACGGCGCCGGGGAGCGTGAGCTGCGTTACGAGTTCAAGCTGCGCAAGGGCTCCTCGTGGGTGCATCACGGCACCTTCGAGGGGGTCATCCCGAACCTCGAGCGCCGGTACCGGGAAACCGGGAGCGAATCGGTGCGCAAGTGGATCGGGACGCTCATGAATCCGACCCCGTGCCCCGATTGCGGTGGCAAACGTCTGCGACCCGAGAGTCTTGCGGTGCGGCTGGAGGGTGACGACATCGGGTCGTGGAGCGCGCTGTCGGTCGAGGCGGCGCGGGCGCGGATCGCGAAGTTGCGCTTCACCGGTGGGGCCGCCACCATCGCGGCGCCGATCGTGAAGGAGCTGGCCGGACGTCTGGGTTTCCTCGACGACGTCGGTGTCGGCTATCTGACACTGGATCGCACCGCGGCGAGTCTGGCCGGCGGCGAGGCCCAGCGCATTCGGCTGGCCACCCAGATCGGGTCGCAGCTCACCGGCGTGCTCTACATCCTGGACGAGCCGTCGATCGGACTCCATCACCGGGACAACCAGCGGCTGCTCGCAACGCTGTTCAAGCTCCGCGATCTCGGCAACACGGTGGTGGTGGTGGAGCACGACGAGGACACCATGCGCGCCGCCGACCACCTGGTGGACCTCGGACCGGGAGCCGGCCGACACGGCGGCCGGCTCGTGGCGGCCGGTCGGCCCGAGGAGGTCATGGCCACCCCGGGCTCCCTTACCGGGGACTACCTGACCGGGCGTCGCGGGATCCCGCTCCCCACGACCCGGCGCGCCGGCAACGGGCGGGTCCTGAGCGTGCTCGGGGCCAGGGCCCACAACCTGCGCGACGTCGACGTGGAGTTCCCACTCGGTCGTCTGGTGTGTGTCACCGGGGTCTCGGGCTCGGGCAAGAGCACGCTGGTGAACGACATCGTGCGGGCGGCGCTGGAGCGGCGGTTGGGTGGCGGGAACGCGGTGCCCGGCCCGCATCGCTCGATCCAGGGAATCGAGCACCTGGACAAGGTGGTCGCCATCGACCAGAGCCCGATCGGACGCACCCCCCGCTCGAATCCGGCCACCTATACCGGGGCGTTCGACTTCATTCGCGACCTGTTCGCCCAGCTCCCCGAGGCCAAGGTGCGCGGCTACGGTCCGGGACGCTTCTCCTTCAACGTCAAGGGTGGCCGCTGCGAGCATTGCCAGGGTGATGGTCTGCGCAAGATCGAGATGCATTTCCTGCCGGACGTCTTCGTGCGCTGCGACGTCTGTCATGGCCGGCGGTACGAGCGCGAAACGCTGGAGGTGCTGTACAAGGGGCGGTCGATCGCCGACGTGCTGGAGATGACGGTGGAGGAGGCACTCGACCTGCTGGGCGCGGTCCCACCGATCCGGCGCAAGCTCGAGACCCTGATCGGGGTCGGGTTGGGGTACATTCATCTCGGTCAGTCCGCGACCACCCTGTCGGGCGGCGAGGCCCAGCGTGTGAAGCTCGCCACCGAGTTGTCGCGGGTCGCGACCGGCCGAACGTTCTACATCCTCGACGAGCCCACCACCGGTCTGCATTTCGAGGACGTCCGTGTGCTCCTGGAGGTCCTCCAGGCGCTGGTGGACAAGGGCAACAGCGTGGTGGTGATCGAGCACCATCTGGACGTGATCAAGAGCGCCGACTGGCTCGTCGACCTGGGGCCGGAAGGCGGCGACCGTGGCGGCGCGATCGTGGCCGCCGGGACCCCCGAAGCCGTGGCGCGCGTCCGCGGGTCCCATACCGGAGAGGCCTTGCGCCGGGTCCTGAGAACATGACCCCCACACCTGCCGCACCGAGCGTACGAACCGCGACACCGACATCCGTCCGCACCGGAACCATGCGTGCGGTCGTCAAGGCGACGGCCGGCCCCGGCGCCGAGATCCGCGAAGTCCCGCTTCCGACCTGCGGCCCGCGTGACCTGTTGCTCAAGGTCAAGCGGGCCGGAGTGTGTGGCACCGATCTGCACATCTATGAGTGGGACCGCTGGTCCCAGGGGCGGATGCGGCCCCCCGTCACCATCGGGCACGAGTTCGTGGGCGAGATCGTCCAGGTCGGCCACGAGGTCGAGAGTCTGCAGACCGGCGAGTTGGTGTCGTGCGAGAGCCACATCGTGTGCGGGCATTGTCTCGCGTGTCGTACCGGTCACGGACACGTGTGCGAGAACACC
>JBIOKD010000009.1:0-29203 GCA_044451485.1 Candidatus Eiseniibacteriota bacterium
CCCCTACCCGTCTTTTCGCGGCTCTTGGCGCAGTTCCGGACCTCGATCGTGCGGAACGCCATGCGGTCGGCACCCTGCGACGAAAGCGCTTCAAGAGGGCCCTCGACATGCCGATACAACCGGTACTGACCTCCGGACATGACTCGTCATACCCGGTCGAGCACCACCGACGAAAGACCCGATGCCCGAACCCAAGGCGAAGATCCTCATCGCGGAAGACGAGCCCCACCTGCGACAGGTGCTCTCCCTGCAGCTGTCCGCCGCGGGTTTCGAGGTGTTCGAGACCTGTGACGGCGCCCAGGCGGTCGAGCGCGCCCCGGTGTTCATGCCCGACCTGGTGATGCTCGACGTGATGATGCCGAACATGGACGGGTACGAGGCCCTGCGGCAGCTCCGCGCGTCGTACCTGACCCGCCACATCCCGATCATCATGTTGACCGCGCGCGCCGAGACCGAGGACAAGCTCCAGGGTCTGCGTGGCGGGGCCAACGACTACGTCACCAAGCCATGGGAGAGCCGCGAGCTGCTCCAGCGGGTGCGCAACGCGCTCGAATGGAGCCGCCAGCAGCGCGCCGCGAGCCCACTGACCGGCCTGCCCGGCAACCTCGCGATCGACGCCGAGATCCAGCGACGCATCGAGCGCAACGAGGCGTTCGCGTTCCTGGCCGTCGACATCGACTCGTTCAAGTCGTTCAACGACCACTACGGCTACGCCCGCGGTGACGACGCGATCCGCAACCTCGCGCACATCGTCGTCGACGCCACGACCAAGAGCGGGCGACCCGGAGACTTCGTCGGCCACATCGGCGGCGACGACTTCGTGCTGCTCACCGCCCCCGAGTGCGGTCGCGAGATCGCCGAGGCGGTGGTGAAGGCGTTCGACGAGCTGTCGCCCACGATGTACGACCCCGAGGACCGGGCACGTGGCTACATCGAGGCCTTGAACCGCCGGCACGAGATCGACCGCTTCCCGCTGATGTCGGTGACCATCGCGCTGGTGAGCACCGACAGCTACCCGATCACCCATCAGGCCGAGCTGAACGACAAGGCCCAGGAGCTGAAGGAGCACGGCAAGGGGATCCTCGGCAGCATCGTGGTGGGTGAGCGCCGCACGCGTGGTCCCGGAGAAGGGGAGGCCGAGCGTGACGTCGCCTGACCCCCGCCCCGGCCGCGACGTGGCACTGGTCGCCGGCGCCCACACACCGGGCGGACGCGATCCGCACGGTGTCGGCGCCATTGGCGAGGCGGTGCTGGCGCTACGCAGCACCGGCGATCTCGCCACCGCCTGCCGCATCATCGGCGAGGGGGCGTTGCAGGCGCTGGGCGCCGAGGCCTGGCGGCTGCTCCGCATCGACGTCCGCAGTGGAGCCTTGAGGCTGGTCGAGGAGGGTGGTGTCGAGACGCCGTACCTGGCGGAGCCCGGGGGCCCGGTCGAGCAGGTCTGCGCACGCGAGATGCCGGTCTTCGACGAGGGGCACCACGAGCGCGGCGGGGAGCGGGAGGCGCTGTTGTGGGCGACGCCGCCGGCGGCGCTGGCGGCGATGCCGGTCTCCGCCGGCTCGACGCTCTACGGCTGTCTGTTGCTGGCGTTCCCGGCGCCTCGGCCGATCGACCCGGGCGAGCGTCTGCTGCTGCGCACCTTCGCCGACGCGCTGGCACTCGCGCTCGAGCGCGACGAGCTGCGTCAGACGCTCGACGGCGAGCGTCAGCGGCGTATCGAACTCGAGCACCAGCTCGGTCACGAGGAGGCGACCTCATCGCACCTGATGGCCTCGGTGGCGCACGAGATCCGCACCCCGCTCACCACCATCAAGGCGTACACGGAAACCCTCATGCAGTCGCTGGACGATCGCTGCGCGCCACGCGAGCGGTTCCTCAGCATCATCAACGAGGAGTGCGATCGCCTGTCGCGTCTGGTCACCGACGTGCTGGACCTGTCGCGACTGGAGGCGGGGCTGCGCCCACTCAAGATCACCGAGGGTGGGCTGGGTGAGATCGTGTCGGAGGTGGTCGGGGAGCTCGGTGGCATGGCCCGGGTGCGACGCGTGACGCTGCGGGTGTCGGTGCCGGAGACCCTGCGGGTGGAGGGCGATCGCGAGCTCATCCGCCGCATGCTGTCGAACCTGGTCGCCAACGCCATCCGCTTCTCGCCACCCGGCGATGAGGTGCGTGTGACCGCGAGCGTGGAAGGCGACAGCTGGCTCGCCACCGTCGGGGACCGCGGACCGGGCATCCCCCCCCATGACCTGCCACGTCTGTTCGAGCGGTTCGCGCGCGCGCGGCGTCCGGGCGACACCGGCACCGAGGGCACCGGACTCGCGCTCGCGCTGGCGCGTGGTGCGGCCGAGCTGCACGGGGGTCGTCTGTGGGCGGAGTCCGACGGCCATTGCGGCGCCAGCTTCCGGGTCTCGATGCCGCTGCGTCAGGTGGCCTCGGCGCGCGCCCGTCGCATCGCCGCCGCGGTGGTGATGCGTGGCGATCTGCGCGACCTGTTCCAGGAGACCGTGGACATGGTGGCGGCGGTCATGGACGCCGGCATCGTGTCGCTGATGCTGGTGGATCCCGACCGTGGCGATCTGGTCATCGCGATGGCCCGCGGACTGGAAGGACACCCGATCGTGGGCCGCCGCACCGCGGTCCGCTCGGGTGTCGCGGGCACCGTGGCGGCCTGGGCGCGACCGGTGCTGGTCGACGACATCGAGACCGACCGGCGCTTCCAGCGCTTCAACCACCCGCAGTACAGCACCAAGTCGCTGCTGTCGGTGCCGCTGCTGGTCGAGGGCGAGGTGCTGGGGGTGATCAACGTCAACAACAAGAACACCGGCGAGGCGTTCGACGCCCACGATCTCTCCGTGCTGGTCGCGCTGGTCGAGCGGGTCGGCAGCGCGGTCGAGCGCGCCTACGCCTATCCCGACAGCGGTCGCGCGGTGGGGGAGGCGGTGGCCGCGCTCCGCAGCGTCACCCGTCTGCACGCCGAGGGGCGTCTCGGCACGCGTCACCACGTGCGACACGCGCGTCAGGTGGCCCTCGAGATGGGTCTGCCCGAGCACGACGTCGACCGGATCGGGTGGTGCGCCGCGGTCCATGACGTCGGCATGGCGCCGCTCCAGCGGCATCTGTGGTCCATCGATGGTCCGCTCGACGCCCGCGAGCGCCAGGTCATGCAACGCCATCCCGAGGCGGGCGCCCAGATCCTGCGCTCGCTCGAATACCACGGCGCGGTGCGTGACGCGGTCCTGGCCCACCACGAGCACTGGAATGGGGGCGGCTATCCGCGCGGTCTGTCCGGGGAGGACATCCCGCTCGGCGCGCGCATCCTGGCCGTGGTCGACGCCTACGAGAGCATGCGCGCGGGACGCCCGTGGCGGGCGGCCTGCAGCCACTCCGAGGCGATCGCGGAGCTCGAGCGCGAGGCCGGCACGCAGTTCGACCCGCGTGTGGTCCAGGCGTTGGTGTCGGTCATCGATCGCGAGGGGGGTGGGCGATGAGCTCCAAGTCGAACACCGGCCCCTCCGCGACCGAGCTGAAGATGCGCGCCGAGGTGGACCGGCTGCGCCGCGAGCTGACCAAGCTCAAGAAGGCGGCCGCCGGTGGCGACGCGGGGGCGGCGGGCACGACCGATGGCGCGACCGCGGCGGCCCACGTCAGCGAATCCTCCGAGATCGCGCGTCTCAAGGCGGAGATCAACCAGCTGGCCAGCGCCCGGGAACGACTCGGCAAGCTCTACTTCGGCCAGATCGAGGAGAACCGCCAGCGCACCGCGCGTCTCCACCGTCTGCTGCGCGCGCTGGCGGAGATCAGCGGCCATCTGGAAATGGACACGCTCATGCAGCGGCTCGCCGAGGCGATCAAGGAGGTGCTCGGCTACCGCATCGTGCTGGTGCGGTTGCGCGAGCCCGGCTCGGACGACCTGAGGGTCGCGGGCGTGGTCGGCGTGCGGCCCTCGGGCCGGGCGCGTCTGGAGGCCGAGATCGTCCCGCTCGAGGACTTCCGTTCGTGGCTGCGCGACGAGTTCAAGGTGAGTCGTTCCTATTTCATCAGTCACAAGTCGTCGTTCAGCCAGGTGCTCCCCGCCGGCGTGGTCACCGAGCTGGGCCCCCGCGAGGAATGGGAGTGGCACGCCGACGACGTGCTGCTGGTGCCGCTGGTCACCTCGGGCGACGAGGTCGTCGGCTACCTCTCGGTGGACGATCCGGCGGACCGGATGGTGCCGTCCCAGGAGTCCATCGAGATGCTCGAGGTGTTCGCCGGACACGCGGTGGTGGCGGTCGAGAACGCGCGGCTGGTGCGCGAGCTGCAGGTCCGCGGACGCGAGCTCGAGGACGCGAACGATCGCATGAAGGAGATGAACTCCCTCAAGAACAACTTCGTGGCCACCGTCTCCCACGAGTTGCGCACCCCGCTCACCGCCATTCGCGCGTACGTGGAGACCATGCTGGCCGCCGAGCCCGGGAGCTTCGCCGTCGACCAGCAACACCGCTTCCTCGGAGTGGTGCTCGAGGAGAGCGACCGGCTGTCACGGCTGATCGAGTCCGTCCTGGACCTGAGTCGTTTCGATTCGGGACGGCTCGAGGTGCGCCGCATGCCGGTGGAGCTGGCCGAGGTGGTGGAGGAGGCGGTCTGGCTGCTCCGCCCCATGGCCGAGGCCGGCCAGGTCGATCTCAAGGTGTGCAACGAGCTTACCGATACCCGTGTGGAAGCCGATCGCGACCAGATGCGGCAACTGGTGCTGCATTTGGGGAGCAACGCTGTGAAGTTCACGCCTGCGGGCGGGACCGTGACGCTGCACGTGACCGGTGACGAGCGGACGCTGACGTTGCGCGTGACGGACACGGGCATCGGCATACCGCCCGGCGAGCTCGAGAAGATCTTCGATCGCTTCTACCAGGTGGATTCGTCGTCCGTGCGTCGCTACGGCGGCACCGGTCTCGGCCTGTCCATCAGCAAGGCGATCGTCGACGCGCACGGCGGCCGGATCGGCGCCGAGAGCGAGCCGGGTCGGGGTTCGGCGTTCGCGGTGCAGCTCAAGCGGCACGCCGGACGACGGGTGCTGATGCGGCCGTTGTCCGGACCGGCGACGGCCAGCGACGACATCCTGCGGCTGGCGGTGGAGATGGTGAGCGAGGCGATGGACGCGGGTCTGGTGAGTCTCATGGCGTGCGAGCCCGACGGCGACCTGGTGATCCGGGCCGCGATCGGGCTCGATGCGGCCGTGGTGCGGGACACCCGTGTGGCCACCGGGACCGGTGTCGCGGGCTGGGTCGCGCAGCACCGCCGCCCGGTGTGCGTGCGTCCCGAGGACCCGCCGACCCCCGGCGCCGACGCCACCCGGCGCGAGCGCTACTCCACCGGCTCGTTCGTCTCGGTCCCGCTCGAGGGGGCGCGTGGACTGCTCGGCGTGCTCAACGTCACCGACCCCTCCGCCAACCGCGCCTTCGATGCCGAGGACTGCGCCCTGCTGCTCGACCTCGCCGAGCGCATCGCGCGTGCGTGGGAGAACGCCTCCACGGTCGAGTCGTCGCGGGCGCGGGTGGACGAGACCAGCGACGCGCTACGCATGGTGCTCCAGCACCTCAAGGAAGGGCGCCGCAACGCGCCGCATCGGGTGCGTCTCGCCCAGACGCTCGCCCGTGAGCTCGAACAGAGCGACGCCGTGGTCCGTGCGGTCGGCTTCGCGGCCACCGTGCACGACGTCGGCATGACCATGGTCGGGGAGGACGTGCTGGCGCGTCACGGTCCGCTCAGCGAGGAGCAGCGCGCCGAGATCCAGCGGCACGTCGAGCTCGGGGTCGAGCTGCTGCGCCCGCTCGAGACCATGGGCGCGGTGCGGGACATCGTGCTGTCGCACCACGAATGGTGGGACGGCAGTGGCTATCCACGCGGGCTGCGCGGGGAGGAGATCCCGCTCGGCGCGCGCATCCTGGCGGTGGTCGACGCGTACGAGGCGATGACCCTCGGACGCGCCCACCGCGCGCCGCTCAGCGAAATGGCGACACTCAACGAGCTCGTTCGCCTCGCGGGATCGCAGTTCGATCCGGCGGTGGTCGAGGCCTTCGAGCGCATGTTGCCCGCGATCCACGCGTCGTCGGCCACCGCGGCCGGCGATCACGACGGACGCGGAGCCACCAACGCAGGGAGGTGATTCGGATGGCGAAGGGGAAGATCCTGGTGGTGGACGACGAGATCTACATCGTCCACATCCTCGATTTCAGCCTGGGGATGGAGGGCTATGACGTCGTGACCGCTCTCGACGGCGAACAGGCCGTGGAGAAGGCACGTTCGGAGAAGCCCGACCTGATCGTGCTGGACATCATGATGCCGAAGCTCGACGGCTACGAGACCTGCAAGATCCTCAAGGCGGACCGGGCCACGAAGGACATCCCGGTGATCCTGCTCTCGGCCAAGGGCCGGAACGTCGACCAGAAGATCGGCTTCGAAGTCGGCGCCGACGATTACATCACCAAGCCGTTCAGCCCCCGCAAGCTGGTCGAGCGCATCAACTCGATCCTCGGCCAGAGCCAGCAGCAGCGCATGCAGGCCTGAGCCCCGGCGTCGTTCCTTCGATCACGCCGGGGCCGGGCCACCGCATGGGCATCCCTGCCCGTGCCCGCCCGCGATCCCCACGCGGCCATCCGCGCCCGAGACACCGCGAACTCAGCTCTAACGCGGCCATCCGCGATCCCGCATCTCGACGATCTCGTCGAATGTCACCGTCCCCTGGACCCGCGCCCGCACCTTCTTCACGTAGACCCCGTCGACGCCGTGGTCCCGCGCCCGCTCGAGCTGATCGGCATCGAGTCCCCGGAGACCGGCATCCGCCAGCGCGCGTGCGTAGGCGCCATCCACACCGTGGTCACGCAACTCGATCATGCGGTCGATCGAAAGCTCGCGAACATCCGCCTGTCGGAGACCCTCGATGAATCCCGGGGTCACACCATGGTCACGGGCGGTGACGAGCTCGTCCATCGACAGTCCGGGGTAGCCCGCTCGGCCGAGACCATCGACGAAGCCCGGATCGACCCCGTGATCGCGAAGGTCACGCAGCTGGTCGGGCACGATGGCACGTCCGGCGATCGCGATCATGGCGCGCGTGTAGGCTCCGTCCACGCCGTGATCGCGCAGCTCCTGCAGCGCGCTGGTGTCGCCGACCCGGTAACCGGCGGCGTCCATGTCGCGGAGATAGTCGAGATCCACGCCGTGCTCCCCGAGGACCACGAGCGACTCGGTCGACGGTCGCCGGTAGCCCTCACGCGCCAGCTCGTCCACGAACGCCAGACCGGTGTCGTGCAGTCCGAGCCGGAACTGCTGGTCGGCATCCGGACGTGTGTAGCCACGACGCTCGAGCGCGGCCCCGAATCCCGGATCCGGCTCGAAATCGAACTCGCCGTCCCCCTTCCCGTGCTCCAGACGCCCCGTGAATCGGAACGCTCCGGCGTCACGGGTGAGCGTGAACGTCACCGTGGAGTGCCCGGCGGTGAGATCGGCGGGCGTGAGCCCGACCAGCCGGGCGAGCGGAACGGCGTCCCCGTTCCAGCTCTCGTGTCCGGAGGGGTCGTGGGTGATGAACGTGATCTGCGCGGTGCGTCGGCCGGGCCCGGTGTCGAGCTGCCACCTCCCGGTCGGCGCCGTGGCGGCGCTCGCCGTCGCGGTGAACCCGAGCACGAGAAGCAGTAGCAACACGGGCGCGGAACGGGCACACGCGGCGGTGGTACGACTCCGCCGCGTCGTGGTGTCGGAAACGGACGAGTGAACGATCATCGTGGACCTCTGCGGTTCGGAGAAACGCCGGCCGCCCCGTGGCGGGAGACCATCCCACGCTTGGACCGCCGCGGCCGGGGAAGGGTTGGGACGGGGCGTGCGGGTGACCTGATAAGGTGGCCGCATGTCCTTCGCCCAGGTGGCGCTGCCGATCCCGCTGCGGCAGACGTTCGTCTATCGCGTGCCCGCGACCCTCGACCCCGCCTGCGTGCCCGGTGCGCCGGTCACCGTGCCGTTCCGCGGCCGGCCGCGGCGCGGGATCGTGGTCGAACGGGCGGTGTCGAGCCCGATCGCCGACCCGCGCGACGTGGCCGCGGTCAACGGCCCGCCGCTGCTCGACGCCCACCTGCTCGCGCTCACCCGCTGGATGGCCGACTACTACCTGGCTCCATGGGGGGAGGTGATCGCGGCCGCGCTGCCGGGCGGCCAGCAGGGCATGGCGGCGAGCCGGGCGCGCCGGAACGCGGTCGAGGACCCGGTGGTGTCCCTGCCCCTGGCCACCCGCATCACTCTCACCCCCGAACAGGCCGAGGCAGTCCGGACCATCGAGCAGGCGGTGCGGGCGCGACGCTTCGCGCCGATGCTGTTGCAGGGTGTGACCGGGAGCGGCAAGACCGAGGTCTACCTGCGCGCGGCGGCCGCGGCGCGTGACCAGGGCGGCCAGACGCTGGTACTGGTCCCCGAGGTGGCGCTCGGCTCGCAGATCGTGCGCGAGTTCCGGCGACGCTTCCAGCGCCGCGTCGGCCTGTTGCACTCGTACCTGCCGGTCGGCGAGCGGCGGCGCAACTGGGAGCTGGCCCGTCGCGGCGCGCTCGACGTGGTGGTGGGGGCGCGGTCGGCGGTGTTCGCGCCACTTCCCAAGCTCGCGCTCGTGGTCGTCGACGAGGAGCACGAGCCGGCCTACAAGCAGAGCGAGCAGCTCCGCTATCACGGACGCGACACCGCGGTGCGCCGCGCCCAGATGCTCGGCATCCCGGTGGTGCTGGGGAGCGCCACACCGAGTCTCGAGTCGCTCGCCAACGCGGCGCGTGGCAAGTACCGCAAGCTGACGCTCCCCGATCGTGTCGATGGGCGCCGTCTGCCGGTGGTGCGGGTGGTGGACATGCGACGCGAGGACGGCGCCACGATGCTCAGCCGGACGCTGCGGGTCGCGCTCGCCGAGCGTCTCGAGCGCGGCGAGCAGACGCTGTTGTTCCTCAACCGGCGCGGCCACTCGCACCACAGCCAATGTCGTGCCTGTGGACACGTGCCGACCTGCCCCCATTGCGACATCGCGCTCACCCTGCATCTCGCCCCGGCCGTCTGGCGCTGTCACTACTGCGACCACCAGGAGCCGGCGGGCTCCGCCTGTCCGAAATGCGGCGCGACGCTCCTCCGTTTGTCCGGGGCCGGCACCCAACGGGTGGAGCGCGAGCTGGCGCAGTCGTACCCGCAGACGCGCGTGCTGCGTCTCGACACCGACGTGGCCCGCGATCATGCCGCGCCCTCCGAGGTGATCCGCCGCTTCGCGCGGGGCGAGGCGTCGATCCTGCTCGGCACCCAGATGGTGGCCAAGGGGCTCGACTTCCCACGGGTCACGCTGGTGGGGGTGCTGGATGCCGACGTCGCGCTCCACCTGCCCGACTTCCGCGCCGCCGAGCGCACCTTCCAGCTCGTGACCCAGGTCGCCGGCCGGTCGGGTCGCGGAGCGCGTGCCGGCGAGGTGATCGTGCAGACGTGCACTCCGGAGCATCCCGCGATCGCCGCCGCGTCCACCCACGATCTCGCGACCTTCGCCCGGACCGAGCTGGCCGAGCGCCGGGAGGCGGGCTATCCACCCTACACGCGTCTCGCGACGCTTCTCCTCACCGGATCCGACGAAGGCGAGGTGGAGCGCGCCGCCGAATCGCTCGGGGAGGCGTTGCGGACGGTGGCGGCGCCCGACGTGACCGTGCTGGGCCCGGCGCCCGCGGCGCTCGCCAGGCTGCGCGGGCGTTACCGCTGGCACCTGCTGCTCAAGGGCGTGGATGGGGGACGGGTTCGGGAGGTGGCGGCCGCGGGGATCGAGTGGGCTGGCTCCGGCTCACGCCCGGCCGGTGTGAAGGTGGCGGCCGACGTCGACCCGGGCGACGTGCTCTAGGTTCCCTCGCGGCGCCCGCGACGCGCTCGTCGCATGTCTCGAACGAACACGGCCGGCGCCGGATGCGTCTCCGCACCCGCACACCGGCCGTTCGCGTGTCACCACGGTGCCGGCGCCGGACACGTCTCGGCACCCGGTCGCCGGCCGCCCGCGCGCTACTTCTTCGCCGCCGGTTTCTCCACCGACGCCGCCAGACCCTCGGTGTAGGTGATGACCACCATGTCACCGACCTTCACCTTGTCGAGGTTGGCCGGATTGCGGGGCGTCACCACGTGCTGGGTGCCGTCCGCCATCTGGAGGGTCGCGGTCCCCGCCGCCTTGTCGATCGCCGCGATGGAGGCCTTGACGGTGGTCTTCTGCGTCACGCTGCCGTGCGGGTGCTCGCCCGGCTTCGCCGCCGCGGTACTGGTCTCCGTCGACGTGCCCGCGGTGCCCGGGGGCTCGACCGTGATCATCAGCGACTCGGTGTACACCACCTTCACCCCGTCGCCCTTGGCGATCTGGGCGAAGTTCTTGATGTCCGGACCACACTTGATCTTCGTGGTATCGCCGTCCGCGGAGCGCAGGGTCAACTCGCGGGTGCTCTTGTTGACCGCCAGTACGGTGGCCTCGCCGCTGATCTTCTGTGACGCCTGCAAGTACGGCTTGCCGTTCTTCGTGCCGCTGGACGTCTTCACGTCGTCGGCCAGGGCCGGCAGCGCCAGCAGTGACAGTACCGCCAGGATCGGAAGCAGCTTCTTCATCGGAACCCCTCCTTGCGATGGAATGAGACCCTCCTTCTTGGCCGTGGACATCCACCGGTCTCTGGGCACCGCTGGACGACACACCGCAGCCGGAAGCTACCGCCACCGGCCGTCCGGTCACAAGTGAGGCCGGGGCGCCACAGTACCGGGGCCGCGTCCGCTCCGGGCAAAGCCGCGCCGGGTCGAGGCTTCCGCTCGCGGTCGCTTGACGCGCTTGGAGTTAGCGCCGAAACTCCGCTCCCAGTCGAGGCCGGGCCATCCCACGGCGGCCTGGCATCCTTCCGGCACCCGAGACCCGACATGACCGAACACGAGCGACGCGATCGCAGGCTCGCCACATCGCCCGCCGGGACCCCCGTTCCCCCACCGGGCACGGCACCCAGCGGCGGCCGGCCCGTGACCTTCGAGCAGGTGCAGGAGAACTCACGGGTCAAGGTCTACGTCCGAAAGGCCGACGAGGCGCTGGCGGAGATCGGCTACACGGAGCATGGCGAGCGGCACGTCGGGCTCGTTTCGCACATCGCGTTCAACGTGCTGAAGCGTCTCGGCCACCCCGAGCGCGAGTGCGAGCTGGCCGCGATCGCCGGATACCTGCACGACATCGGCAACGCGGTCAACCGAGATCATCACGCCCAGACCGGCGCCGCCATGGCGATGCAGCTCCTCGCCTCGATGGGTATGCCCGACCTCGAGATCGTGAAGGTGATCGGCGCGATTGGCAACCACAACGAGAACGAGGGCGACCCGGTCACCCCGGTGGCGGCGGCGCTGATCCTGGCCGACAAGAGCGACGTGCACCGGACCCGGGTGCGCAATCCCGAGATGATCAAGTTCGACATCCACGATCGTGTCAATTACGCGGTGGAGAAGAGCTTCCTCAACGTCGACGAGAAGCAGAAGCTCATCACGCTGGAGCTCACCATCGATCCGCAGATTTCACAGGTCATGGAGTACTTCGAGATCTTCATGACCCGCATGCTCGCGTCCCGCAAGGCGGCGATGGCTCTCGGCTGCACGTTCGGCCTGATGGCCAACGGCAACCGCCTCACGTGACCAAGGAGGAAACGGTGAAGTCCAACACCCTGATGCTGGGCGGCGCGATGGCCGCGCTCCTCGTCGTGTCGTTCACGGTGCCCGCGCATGCCCGCAACCCGCACTGCGCCGGCGGCATCCAGTACGTGGTCGGCGGGCTGCGTGACAAGGACAAGGGCAACACCGATGACTACCTGCGTCAGATGAACAAGGCGGTGCAGCAGCTGGAGCAGTGCGCGACCGAGGATCCGAAGGACGCCGAGGCGATCGCGTACCTGGGCTGGGCGTACGCCGAGCTCGACAGCGCCGGTCCGGCCGGGCACTGGTTCGGGGTCGGCATCTCGGGGCTGGACGCCGCCGGTGACAAGAAGAAGGTCGAGCAGTGGACCGGCAACCGGAACTCGTACTGGGTGCGCTGGCTCAACGACGGCATCACCCAGATGAAGGCGGCGCAGGACGCCTATCCGGACTTCACCAAGAAGCCCGAGAACGACGCCGATCAGACCCTCCGGGCCGAGGCCGCCAAACGCTACGACGCGGCCGAGGTGAGTCTGGTGCGTGCCTCGCTGATCCGTCCCGGCGACCCGATCACCATGCGCAATCTCGGCTCGCTCTACACGTTCCGGGGCGAGTTCGACAAGGCCGAGAAGGTGTTCGAGGAGGGTCTCAAGACCACCCCCGGCGACACCACACTGCAACAGGGACTCAAGGCGGCGCGGGTCAACTACGCCAACCAGCTGGTGGACGAGAAGAAGTACGACGAGGCCGAGAAGTTCTTCAACGACCTCGCCAAGAGCGAGCCCGAGAACTCGGACATCTACCTGTCGCTCGCCGATCTGTACTTCAAGCGCGGGCAGGCGGTCGAGGGTGACGCGCGCAAAGCGCAGTTCAAGCTCGCCGGCGACAACTACGCCAAGGCGGCGACGCTGCGCAAGGACGACAACGATCTCGACTTCAACGCCTCGCTGGCGTATCAGAACGCCGGTGACTTCGAGAGCGCCGCCAAGTACTGGGACATCACCGTCAAGAACGATCCCAAGAACGTCGACGCGCTCAGCTCCTACGGCATGTGTCTGGTGGAGCTCAAGCGCTGTGACGACGCCGCGGCGGTGGTATGGCAGGCCGTGAATCTCAAGCCCGACAACAAGAACCTGCACCGCCAGCTCGGCTCGATCTACACCAAGTGTGGCAACAACGCGGCGGCGACCCAGTTCCTGATGCTGTACCTGGCGATGCAGAACGGACAGGCGGCGTCCGACCCCGCCGCGGCGGCGAAGACGGCGCCGGCGGGCAGTGCGGCGACCAAGGTGCTCGCCAGCGACGGCACGCCCGAGGCGGTGTACGACTGGACCGCCGACCAGAACAAGTACCAGACCTGGTTCTACTGGGCCAAGAAGAGCGCCTACACGTTCCAGGCCGGGGTCCAGGTCGCGAAGACCGACTGGAGCGGCGCTCCACCCAAGGCCTCGGCTCCACCGGCCGGCGGCAAGAAGTGACGCCGCGGGGTGCGGCGCACCGCGGCGCGTGGTCGCGTGCCGGCGGCCCGCCGCGCCCCACGCGCCCCGTATCGGACGACGCGTGAATCCCGCCGACACGCCGGTCCCACCGGCGCGACTCGCCGGCCGCGTCGTCGCGGTGCTCGGCTTCGGCAACCAGGGTGAGGCGCACGCGCTCAACCTGCGTGACGCGGGGGTGCGCGTGCGGGTCGGGGCCCGCGACGGGAACGGAGCGAACCGCGCCCGGACCCACGCCTTCGAGGTGCTGCCGCTCGCGGAGGCGGCCCGCGGCGCCGACATCGCCGCCGTGCTGCTGCCGGACGAGGTGGTGCCGGCGCTCTGGCCGGAGCTGCGGGCGGCGCTGTCGGGTGCCGCCGGGCTGGTGTTCGCGCATGGATACGCGCTGCTCTACTCCGGTCTGGCGATGCCCGAGCGCGCCGATGTGGTGCTGGTGAGCCCGACCGGTCCGGGACGCGTGCTGCGCGAGCGCGTCGTCGCGGGGAGCGGGCTGCCGGCCTATCTGGCGGTCCACCAGGACGCGAGTGGTGACGCATGGGGGCTGGCCGAGGCCTACGCCGAGGCACTCGGGTCGGCGCGCGCGCGGCTGTGGCGCACCACCGTGCGCGAGGAGACCGAGGTCGATCTGTTCGGCGAGCAGAGCGTGTTGTGCGGGGGCATGAACGCGCTGGTCACCGCGGCGTTCGACACGCTGGTCGCGGCCGGATACGCGCCCGAGATCGCCTACCTCGAGGTCGTGCACCAGCTCAAGTATCTCGCCGACCTGATGCACGAGCGTGGCGTGGCCGGGATGCGCGAGGCGATCAGTGGCACCGCCCTGTACGGCGATCTGACCCGGGGACCACGGATCGTCAACGCACACGTGCGCGACGCCATGACCGGCGTTCTCGACGACATCCGGAGCGGCCGCTTCGCGGCCGAGTGGGCGGCCGAGGCCGCGGCCGGCCGGCCGAATCTCGAGGAGGGGGTGGCGCGTGCACGGGAGCACGCGATCGAGCGCGCGCGGCGACGCGCTCTGGGTCTCGGTGACGACGGGCCCGGGGAGCGGCGGGATCGGTAGCCGCTCGCGCCCCGCCCGGAGGGGGGTCCCGAATCCCGCAAGGTATTGGGCAAAAACCGATTGACAGCCTTCGCCCGCGTGCTAGCCTCCGCGACGAAAAGGCGTCGCCAGACCCGGTTGCCGGCGGGTCGCCAGACCCGGACCGGGCGGCTCAGGAGGATCGAATGACCAAGGCGGATATCGTCGACCAGATCTCGGAGCGCACCGGACTCACCAAGAAGGACGTGGCTGAGACCGTCGATTCGTTCCTCAATGCGGTGGCGCGGGCCCTGGCCAACGGCCACCACATCGAGATCCGCGGATTCGGGACGTTCCGAGTCAAGGACCGCAAGTCGCGTATCGCCCGCAACCCGCGCACGGGTGAAGCCGTGCCGGTCCCACCGCGCAAGGTTCCGGTGTTCAAGGTGTCCAAGGAGTTGAAGGACATGGTGGCGCAGGGCTGACGGCATCCGATCCTCCACCAGCGCGCCAACGAAGACGGGGTGGGACCGAATGGTCCCACCCCTTGTGCTTCCGGCACGAGACCAGGGGGCCCGGCGCATCGTTGCTCGGTCGCTCCTCGCTGCGACGTATCCGCGGGGATACAGTCTCGCTCGTCGCTTCCCTCGCGCCTTGCGGCGAACCCCCTGGCCTCGCGCCCCGCGATCGATGCGTTCAGGCTGTCTTGGTCCGCTACCGGCGGGAGTTGCGGATGAGGATCAACCGCAGGAGCTGCAGCGCCGCCATCGCCGTGGCGGCCACGTAGGTGAGCGCGGCGGCATCCAGCACCGCCTTGGCCCCCGAGACCTCCTCCTGGGTCACCGCGCCGCTCTGGGTGAGCTGCACGAGCGCCCGCTTCGAGGCGTCGAACTCGACCGGCAGGGTCACCACCTGGAACAGCACCGCCGCGGCGAAGAACAGGATCCCGAGATCCATCAACCACAACAGCTGTCCGTGACCGAAGAACAGACCGATGAAGAACAGCGGGAACGCGGCCATGCTGCCGAACTGCGCCACCGGCGCGACCGCCGAACGCAGCGCCAGCGGCACGTAACCCTGGTGGTGCTGCAACACGTGGCCCACCTCGTGCGCGGCCACCGCGATCGAGGCGATCGAGCGCTCCTCGTAATTGATGGGTGAGAGACGGACCATCTTGACCCGCGGGTCGTAGTGGTCGCTCAGCGTGCCGGGCACCTCCTCGATGCCGACGTCGGCGATGCCATTCCGCTGCATGATGGCCGCCGCCATCTCGCGACCGGTGAGACCGTTCGTGGCGCGGATCTGCGAGTACTTCTGATAGGTGTGCTGCACCTTCCACTGCGCCCAGAACGCGAAGATCAACGCGGGCAGCAGGATGATCAGCGTGGGATCGAAGAAACCGAACATGTCGGGGAAGCCTCCTCGTCATCCGGTCGCGGGCTCCGCCAACCGGCGGACGCGACCGGGAAACGCCGCCAGTATAGACGCAACCGGTGCGCGCCGGTTGCGTCCGATCGGCAAGATGGCCCGCACCACGGGACTCCCGACGCCGGCGGGTCACGGGTGTGTCAGGTCGCGGGGGAGCGGCTGTCGCCGGCGGGGCCGCGACCGACGGCCGGCAAGCGGCGCGTGACGACCGGGCGCCGTGCCGTCGGTCGGCCCGGTGTAGACTGGCGCGCATCCGTCGTCACCGCCGATCGGGAACCCCGAGCATGAACCCCACACCCGCCGTCGATCTGCGCAGCGACACCGTCACCCGGCCCACGCCGGCCATGCGCCAGGCGATGGCAGAGGCCGAGGTGGGCGACGACGTGCTCCGCGACGATCCCACCGTGATCGCGCTCGAGGAGCGTGTCGCGGCGCTCACCGGCAAGGCGGCGGCGGTCTACGTGCCGAGCGGCACCATGGGCAACCAGATCGCGATCAAGAGTCACACCCAGCCGGCCGAGACCGTGGTGCTGGAACGCGAGTCGCACATCTTCCTCTACGAGCAGGGCGGGCTCGCCGCCACCTCGGGAGCACTCGCCCACATCGTCCCGGGCGAGCGCGGTGTGATCACCCCCGAGACCTTTCTCGCCACGCTGCGCGAGGACGACGAGCATGCGGCACGCGTGGCGCTGGTGTGCACCGAGAACACCCACAACCGGGCCGGTGGGGCGATCGTGCCGCTCGAGCGTCTGCGCGCGCTGTCGGCGGCGGCACGCGCGCACGCGGTGCGGGTGCATCTCGACGGCGCGCGGCTGTGGAATGCGAGTGTCGCGACCGGCATTCCGCTCGCCGAGTGGGCATCCACCGCCGACTCGGTGATGATGTGCTTCTCGAAGGGACTGGGCGCTCCGGTCGGCTCGATCGTCGTGGGTGACGCGGAGTTCGTGCACCGCGCGAGGCGGGTGCGCAAGCGGCTCGGGGGCGCGATGCGGCAGGTCGGCATCCTCGCGGCCGCGTGTCTCCACGCGCTCGATCATCACCTGACGCGACTGTCCGAGGACCACACACGCGCCCGGCGTCTGGCGGCGGGGCTCCGCGTGGCACCCGGCGTGCGGGTGGCGGAGCCCGATACCAACATCGTGCTGGTGGGGCTCGAGCACCCGGCGCTCGATCCCGACGCGATGGTCGAGGCACTCGAGCGGCGCGGCGTGCGCATGGGCACGTTCGGCGTCCGGCAGCTGCGCGCGATCGTCCACCTCGACGTCGACGACGCCGGGATCGCCAGCGCGATCGCGGCGTTCGGCGAAGCGGTCGCCGATCGGATCGGCGCCGGAGCGGTGGCGCCACGGGTCGGACGTCCGTGAGGGTCGCGGTCCTCTCCGACATCCACGGGAACGCGTTCGCCCTCGATGCGGTGCTCGCCGATCTGAGTCGTGGCCCGGTCGACCGGGTGGTGTGTCTCGGCGACTGCGTCCAGGGTGGCCCGCAGCCCCGCGAGGTGGTGGAGCGTCTGCGCTCGCTCGCCTGTCCCACCGTGCTCGGCAACGCCGACGCGTGGCTACTGGAGGGCGGCCGGGCGGGTGGCGAGAACCCGAGCCCGGAGCAGGAGGCGGTGCGCCAATGGCAGCTCACGCTTCTCGACGCCGCCGACCGCGCCTTCATCGCCGAGTTCCGGCCCACCATCGAGCTGCCGCTGTTCGGCGACGCGATCCTGCTCGGCTTCCACGGCTCACCGGCGAGCTACAACGACATCGTCTGGCCCGCCACCCCGCGTGACGAGATGACACGGATCCTCGGATCCCATCCGGGCCGCACGTTGTGCGGCGGTCACACCCACATTCAGTTCGTGCGTCGCACCGGCGTGCACGCACACGAGTTCTTCTTCAACCCCGGAAGCGTGGGTCTGGTGTGCGACAACGAGTCGCGCGACCTGCACTGCGAGTCGTGGGCCGAGTACGCGCTGCTCACGGCCGAGGGTGGCGCGCTGTCGCTCGAGTTCCGGCGGGTGCCCTTCGATCTCGAGCGCTGGCTCGCGATCCTGCGCGACAGCGGCCGGCCGCACCTCGAGCGGGCGCTCGAGGCCTACCAGCCACGGGTCGCGAGCTGAGGGCGGCTACGGCACCCGGGCGCCGATCACCGGCACCATCCACACCGCGTAGCGGCGCGGGTCGCGGATGTCGGCGATCATCTGGTCGAAGTAGGCGGTCGCCTCGGCGCGGGTGAAGCGCGAGTGCTCGGCGACCACCTCGGCGTAGCCGTCCCGCCACGCGGTGATGATCTCGGCGAAGGTCTCGCGGGGCACCCGCACCGTGTCGACGACCACGTAGTCGATCGTGATGTCGGTGAAGCCCAGCCCGGTCAGGATCTCGAAGCTGTCGCGGCCGATGAACAGGTCGGTGTGGGTCGCCTCGCCGAAGCCCACCGGGGCCTCGTGCCAGAAGTCGCGCGGATCGAGCGCGCCACGCTGGAAGTGGAGCATGCCGTAGTCCTCGGGAATCAGGTGCAGACGACCGCCCCGGCGGGTCACGCGCCTGAGCTCGGCGTACACGCGATCGGGGTGCGGGATCGAGTGCACCACGTGACGGCAGACGGTGAGATCGTACGCGGCGTCGGGCAACCCGAGCTCGAACACGCTGCGATGCTCGAACGTGAGCCGCGGCGCGAGCGAGGCGTAACGCCTGCGGGCCAGCTCCAGGCTCGGCTCGAGCACGTCCACCCCCAGCACGACGGCGCGTGGGAACAGCCCGGCGAGACGCGACGCGCCTTCGCCGGTGCCACAACCGGCATCCAGGATCTGGAGGTGGTCGGCGAGCCGGTAGCGGCGGATCAACTCGACCTCCTGTGGCCAGATGGCGCGCGCCTGCGCGTCGAGCGTCCGGATCATCGAGGGGTCGGCCATCTGCTCGGCCTGGGGATTGAGATCGGTCATCTTCTGCTCCATGAGGTCGGGTCCGTGGATGCGGGCGCGCGTCGGCGCGAGGTTACGGCACATTAGTGCACCGGGGCGCTCCGGTCCATGACGAAGCGGGTCGCGCCGCGCGAGGGCGGACGAGCCCCGGGTCGCGGGTGGACGCCCCCCGCGCCCGGGTGCTACCTTGCCGCGGTTTCGAGACATCCCGACGGGCCAGCCTGCGGGCTCTGCAAGGACACCCGTGACCGACGAGCGGCCGCCGGGGACACTGTTCCTGGTGGCGACCCCCATCGGCAACCTCGACGACATCACCGTGCGGGCTCGACGCGTGCTCGGCGAGGTGACGCTCGTGGCGGCCGAGGATACGCGCCACACCCGCCGACTGCTCGATCACCTCGGGATCCGCGTCCCGATCGCCAGCCTGTTCGAGCACAACGAGCGGGCGCGGATCCCGCGTCTGATCGAGCGTCTCCGCGGCGGTGATTCGATCGCGGTGGTCACCGACGCGGGGTCGCCGGGGATCGCCGATCCGGGGTATCCACTGGTGCGGTCGGCGATCGAGGCGGGGCTCGTGGTCGAGAGCATCCCGGGACCCAGCGCGGTGATCGCCGCGCTCCAGGTCAGCGGGCTGCCGACCGACGCGTTCACCTTCGTGGGTTTCCTTCCGCCCCGGCGGGCGGCGCGCCGGAAACGGCTCGAGGAGCTCCTCGACCGGCGCGAGACCATCGTGGCATTCGAGTCGCCGCATCGCATCGAGGAAACTCTCGAGGATCTCGAGGCGGTTTGGGGCGGGCGTCCGATCGCGCTGGCGCGGGAGATGACCAAGACGTTCGAAGAGGTGTTGCGGGGCACCGCCGCCCAGGTGCGGGAGCGTCTCACGGTGGAGCGGCGGCGCGGCGAGATGGTGCTGGTGCTGGGTGGCGCGACACGCGCGGAGCGACGCGCCGGTCACGGCGCGAAGGGAGAGACGTGAGCGACACGCGGGGCCCGGGCTTGCCGGGTGAGGCGGGGATGACCCACCACGACGAGATCCCGACTCTCAAGGAGCGGTTGCGGAGCGGCGCGCACGCGATGCTCGACCCGCTGGTGTCGGCGCTCGCCGGGGTCGGAGTGCGGCCCGACCACCTCACGGTCGCCGGCACCGGGCTGAGCGTGGTGGCGAGCATCGCCTTCTTCGAGGGTGGCTTCCGGCTGGCGGCGCTCATCCTCGCCTTGGCGGGCGTGTGCGACATCCTCGACGGCCAGCTCGCGCGTCGGCAGGGAGTGCCGTCGCGCTTCGGTGCCTTCCTCGATTCGACGCTGGATCGTCTGTCCGACGGCGTGGTACTGGCCGGGATCGCCGGCTACTACATGGCCCACCTCCTCGACCTGGTCATCGACCCGCGTCAGGCGGTGAGCGAGATCTCGCGTGGACTCGAGCCGCGCACCTGGGCGGTGGTGTCGCTCACCGCGATCGCCGGGCTGATCCTGTCGTACATGGTGTCGTACACGCGCGCCCGTGCGGAGGGGCTCGGGCTCACGTGTCGGGTGGGCTGGTTCGAGCGGCCCGAGCGCATGCTCCTCCTCATCGTCGCCGCCCTGTTCGGCGTGGGCCCGTACATGCCGGCCGCCCTGCTGATCCTGGCGATATTGTCGCTCGTCACCGCGATCCAGCGCGTGACGCACGTATGGAAGATCACCCGCGGTGCGGGGATGGATCGATAGAGTGGGGTCGCGACACGGCGCCCGTCGAGGGCCGTGTCTCGGTCGCACGTCAAGGAGGCAGGTCCCATGGCAAAGCTGCGCGTCGCCATCATCGGCGTCGGTAACTGCGCGTCGTCGTTCGTGCAGGGGCTCCACTACTACCGGAATGCGCGCGAGGCCGACCGCATCCCGGGCCTGATGCACGTCAATCTCGGCGGGTATCACATCCGCGACGTCGAGATCGCGGCCGCGGTCGACATCGACAAGAACAAGGTCGGCAAGGACGTCTCGGAGGCCATCTACACGTGGCCGAACAACACGTTCGCGTTCGCGAAGGTGCCCCGGATGGGTGTGACGGTACAGCGCGGCATGACCCACGACGGGCTCGGCAAGTATCTGTCGCAGATCATCCAGAAGGCGCCCGGCTCGACGGTGGACATCGTCAAGCTGCTCAAGGACACCGGCACCGACGTGGTGGTGAACTACCTGCCGGTGGGCTCCGAGGAGGCCACCAAGTGGTACGTCGAGCAGGTGCTCGAGGCCGGCTGCGCCTTCGTCAATTGCATCCCGGTGTTCATCGCCCGTGAGCGCTACTGGCAGCAGCGGTTCGAGAAGCGTGGTCTGCCGGTGATCGGCGACGACATCAAGTCGCAGGTCGGCGCCACCATCACCCATCGCGTGCTGGCCAATCTGTTCGTCGACCGCGGCGTGCGCATCGACCGCACCTACCAGCTCAACTTCGGCGGCAACACCGACTTCCTCAACATGCTCGAGCGCGAGCGTCTGGAGTCGAAGAAGATCTCCAAGACCTCGGCGGTGACCAGCATCATCCCCTACGACCTGCCCGAGGAGGACATCCACGTCGGGCCGTCGGACTACGTGCCGTGGCTCAAGGATCGCAAGTGGTGTCACATCCGCATGGAGGGCACCACCTTCGGCGACGTGCCGCTCAACCTGGAGATGAAGCTCGAGGTGTGGGATTCGCCGAACTCGGCCGGCATCGTGATCGACGCGGTGCGGTGCGCGAAGCTGGCGCTCGATCACGGCATGAAGGGAGCGCTGGTGGCGCCTTCGAGCTACTTCAAGAAGTCACCGCCGATCCAGATCCCCGACGACCTGGCGCGCGAGCTGGTGGAGCAGTACATCAAGGACCCGAAGGGCACCGAGAAGACGCTGCGTGAGAAAGGCGCGCCCAGCGTGCGTCGCGAGAGCGCGCCGCTGCGCAAGGGCGCCGCCACCCGTCCGGCGTTCTCGCGCAACGGGGCCCCGGCCGGGGTTCCATCGGTGCCCGCACCACGCGCGGCGGCGAAGCGCGCCAAGACGGCGCGGCGTCGCGCCCCGGCGCGCGCGCGCTGAGACGGGGAGCGGGGACCATGCCGGGGCTGTTCGTCACCTTCGAGGGCGGCGAGGGCTCCGGCAAGTCCACGCAAGTGGCGCGTCTGGCGGCGCGGCTGCGGGCGCTGGGTCACGACCCGGTGGTCACCCGCGAGCCGGGTGGGACCGCGCTCGCCGAGGGGATCCGCGCCCTGCTGCTCGACCCGGCCGAGCGGCCGGGCGCGCTCTCCGAGGCGTTCCTGCTGCTGGCCTCGCGCGCCGACCTGGTGGACCGCGTCATCCGACCGGCGCTCCTGGCCGGCCGCGTCGTGTTGTGCGACCGCTACACCGATTCGACGCTCGCCTATCAGGGCGGGGGCCGCGGGCTCGACACGGTGATGCTGGCGTCATGGAATCGCGCCGCCACCGGGGACCTCGTGCCGGATCTCACGCTGTTGTTCGATCTCGATCCGGCGCTCGGTCTCGAGCGGCGTGCCCGCGCCGCGGCGGCCACCAACCGGCTCGATCGTGAGGCGCTCGACTTCCACACCCGGGTGCGCGCGCGCTACCTCGAGCTCGCGGCGCGCGAGCCGGGCCGGTTCGTCGTGATCGACGCGTCGCTCACCGCCGACGACCTCGAGCGCGCGGTCTGGGAGGCGGTCGAATCGCGGCGGCGCAAGGGTGCTCTCGAGCCGCGCTGACGCCGCCCGAGCCGGCACCGCTGTGGTATATTCTCGCACTTCAGAGACCCATCCCGGGATCCCGGGCCCGCCGGCGGCGCGCCCGGTCGCGCGGTCCCAGGACTCTGCCCGCCGGCCACGCGGGCCATCCGCATCCCCGGTCGCGCTGGAGGTCCGTTGATCCGTCGCCGCTTCCTGCTCGCCGCCCTGCTGCTCACGCTGTTCGGCGTGGGCTGGTGGGCCGGTCGTGGCCTGACGGCGGGCCGTGGCGACCTGTACCAGAACCTCGACGTGTTCGTGGAGGTGGTGCAGCGTGTCGAGCAGGCCTACGTCGACCCGGTGGACGCCACCAAGCTCATGAACGGCGCGCTGCGCGGGCTCACGCACTCGCTCGATCCGTACTCGCAGTACCTGGACGCGAAGGCCTACGACGATCTCCAGATCAGCACCCACGGCAGCTTTGGCGGCGTCGGTCTGGTGGTCTCGGTCCGTGACGGCTGGCCGGTGGTGGTGTCACCCATCGAGGGGAGTCCGGCGTGGTCGCTGGGCATCCAGACCGGCGACATCATCCAGGCCGTCGACGGCAAGAACACCATTGGTCTCACGCTCGAGGAGGTCGCGGCGCGGCTGCGCGGCGCCGCCGGCACCACGGTGCGGGTCACCATCCATCGTGACGGCAGCGACGAGGACCAGGAGTTCACCATCGAGCGCAAGATCATCACCACCAAGGCGGTCCCCTATGCCTTCGTGCTTCCGGGCGGGGTCGGCTACGTGCGTCTCGCGGATTTTTCAGAAGACGCGGGCAGCGAGGTCCACGCCGCGATCGAGCGGCTGCGCGCGCAGGGCGCGACCCGGCTGCTGCTCGATCTGCGCTCCAACCCCGGCGGGTTGCTCGACCAGGCGGTGAACGTGGTCCAGCAGCTGGTGAAGCCGCAGACCCTGGTGGTGTACACGCGCGGGCGCATGAAGGGGGCCGATCAGCACTACCTGGCGTCGGGCACCCGCCCCGAGCTGGGCTGGCCGGTGGTGGTGCTGGTGGATCGTGGCACCGCATCGGCGAGCGAGATCGTCACGGGCGCGTTGCAGGATCTCGACCGCGGTCTGATCGTGGGCGAGACCACGTTTGGCAAGGGTCTGGTGCAGAGCGTGTTCCCGCTGCGCGGACACGGCGCCCTCAAGCTCACCACCGCCCGTTACTACACGCCCAGCGGCCGTTGCATCAACAGCGTGGCGAGCGAGCGTCTGCTCGACTCGCTCGAGACCGCCAACGGCGGCGACGGGGAGGACAACGGCGACGACTCGCTGGTCGCGCTCGACACGACCACCACCACCGAGGTGTTCCACACCACGTCCGGGCGACGCGTGTTCGGCGGTGGCGGCATCCGGCCGGACGTGGCGGTGGCCGCCGACACCCTGCCCCCGCTCACCCGTGTCCTCGAGCAGCGGAGCCTGCCGTTCCGCTTCGCCAACCACTGGGTGACGACACACCCCGCCTGGCGGCCGGGGGCGCCGGTGGACGAGGAGCTGTGGCGCGCGTTCCGCGCCGCCGCCGACACCGTGAAGAGCCCCGTCGGGCCGGGGGCCTGGGACACCGAGCGACCGGTGATCGAACGCGCGTTGCGTCGCGAGATCGCGCGACGCCAGGGCGGTGACGCCGCGGCCGCACGCGTGGCGCTGGAGGGCGATCCGATGATGACCCGCGCGCTCCAGGTGCTCACCCGGGCCCGCGCGCCCCGCGACGTGTTCGCCGTGGCGGACGAGCCGCTGCAGCGCCCGGCGCAACCGAGCCGACCCGCCGGACGCGTCTCCGAGCACCGCTAATACCGCAGCCCGACGACATGCCGACCGCGTTCCTGTGTGATTTCGACGGCACCGTGTCGCCACGCGACATCGGCGCCGGTCTGGTGCGCGCGTACACGACCGGACGCGAGCGCGAGGTGGAGTCGCTGCTCGAGCGCTGGTCCGCGGGTGGCATGGGGCATCGTGAGCTCACCGAGGCCGAGTGCGCCCTGCTCACCGTCCACGAGCACGAGGCGCTCGGGTTCGCGCTGGGTCACGCGCTGGATCCGGCGTTCGCGCCGTTCGTGGCGGAGGCCGCCGCGCGTGGCGACGCGGTGATGGTGGTGAGTGAGGGCTTCGACTTCTATGTGAACGCGCTGCTCGAGCGCGAGGGGCTCGGCGGGCTCGAGCGGGCGGCCAACCATCTCGGCTTTGCCGCCGACGGGAGGGTCCACCCGGACTTCCCGTTCCACGACCCGGCGTGTCCGGGCTGTGGCAATTGCAAGGGCCGGCACGTGCGTGACTGGCGCTCCCGAGGGTATCGTACGGTGCTGGTCGGCGATGGCATGAGCGACCGATGCGGCGCGCGCGCCGCCGACCACGTGCTCGCGCGCGGCGCCCTGCTCGCGTGGTGCCGTCGCGAGGGGATCGCCGCCCGGCCGTTCCAGGACTTCCGTGACGTCGCCGCGCTCGCGCGCGTGGCGTCGTCCCATCGGCCCGACTTGTCATGAAGATCGGAACCCTCGAGACCGATTCGCCGTTCCTGCTCGCCCCGCTCGCCGGGGTGAGCGACTCGCCGTTCCGCCGGCTCGCCCGCCGCCAAGGCGCGGCCATGGTGTTCACCGAGATGGTGTCGGCCGACGGTCTGGTGCGGGGCAACCAGGCCACCCTCGACTACATCGCGTTCGAGCCCGAGGAGCGTCCGATCGGGATCCAGCTGTTCGGCTCCGAGCCGGGGGTGATGGCCGAGGCCACGCGCATCCTCAACGATCTCCCCGAGCCCAGGCGCCCCGATCTGGTGGACATCAACATGGGCTGCCCGGTGCGAAAGGTGGTCAACCGTTGCGCCGGCGCCGCGCTGCTCAACGACGTGCCCCGCATCGAGCGCATGGTCTCGGGCATGGTGTCGGCGAGCCGGATGCCGGTCACCGCCAAGATCCGTCTCGGCTGGGACGGACGATCGCAGAACGTGGTGGAGGTCTCGAAGGCGCTCGAGGGCGCGGGCGCCGCGGCGGTCGCCATCCATGCCCGCACCCGCGCCGAGAAGTTCGTGGGTCACGCGCACTGGGAGATGATCGCCGAGGCGCGCCGGGCGGTGGGCATCCCGGTGATCGGGAACGGCGACGTGCGCACGCCCGACGACGCGCTTCGCATGCTCGAGACCACCGGCTGTGACGCGGTGATGATGGGACGCGCCGCGTTTGGCGATCCGTGGGTGTTCCGTCGTGTCCTGTCGCGGTGGCGCCGTGGCGAGTCGCTGCCGATGCCCACTGCGGAGGAACGGCTCGAGGCCGGGATCCGACATCTGGCGATGCTGGTCGAGACCGTGGGCGAGTCCATCGCCGCCAAGGAGATGCGCAAGCACGTGGCGTGGTACATCAAGGGGCTCCCCAACAGCGCGAAGGTGCGCGAGCAGGTGAACCATACGCGGACCGCCGCGGATCTCTCGGAGCTGCTGCGCGCTTATCTCGAGACCCTCGCCCGCGAGGGTCTGGCGGCGTTCGCGCCCGAGCAGCCACCGCTCCCCACCGGGGTGTCCGGTGCGACCGGCTGAGCTGCGCGCGCTGCTGGCGCGGGTGCGGCGTGGCACCGTGACCACCACCGAGGCGGCGCGCGCGATCGCCGCGGCGCCGATCGAGAAGCTCGAGTTCGCCACCCTCGACCACCAGCGGGGGCTGCGCAACGGGTTCCCCGAGGTCGTGTTCGGACAGGGCAAGACCCCGGCTCAGCTCACCGCGATCGTGGACCGGCTGCTGGCGCGTCATGGTCTGGTGCTCGCCACCCGGGTGGAGCCCGCGGGTCTCGCGGCGCTGGCGCGGGCGCACCCACGCGCCGAGCTGCACGAGCGGGCGCGGGTCGCGATCGTGCGTCGGCCGGGGGCGAAGCGTGTCACCCGGGCGAGGGGACGGGTGCTGGTGGTGTGCGCCGGTACCGCCGACCTCCCGGTGGCCGAGGAGGCGATGCTCACCGCGCGCACCATGGGCAGCCGCGCCGAGCTGGTCGCCGACGTGGGGGTGGCGGGGCTCCACCGCCTGCTCGCGCACCGCGAGCGTCTTCGCGACGCGCGGGTGCTGGTGGTGGTGGCGGGTCTGGAGGGCGCGTTGCCGAGCGTGGTGGGCGGGCTCACCGATCGCCCGCTGATCGCGGTCCCGACGAGCGTCGGCTACGGTGCGCACTTCGACGGTCTGGCGCCGCTGCTGGCGATGCTCAACTCGTGCGCGGCGGGGGTGCTGGTGGTGAACATCGACAACGGCTTCGGCGCCGGATACGCGGCGCATCTCATCAACACCACGGCGACGGGTCGCCGCTGACCGGAGCATCCATGCGCATCGCCTACGTCGACGCGTTCTCGGGCGTGAGCGGCGACATGCTGCTCGCCGCGCTGGTGTCGGCGGGCTGGCCGGCCGAGGCGCTGGCCACGATCCCCGGTCGTCTCCGACTCGAGGGCGTGAGCGTCACGGTGAGCGACACGCGACGCGGCCCGTTTGTCGCCAAGCGCGTGGAGGTCGCGTATCCGCCCGGCCAGCCGCACCGGCACCTGCATCACCTGCGGACGATGATCGAGGCCGGCGATTTCGACACCTCGGTGAAGGAGCGCGCGATCGCGGTCTTCACCCGTCTCGCCGAGGCCGAGGCCGAGGTGCACGGCAGCACCGTCGAGAAGGTGCACTTCCACGAGGTGGGCGCCGTGGACGCGCTGGTGGACGTGGTGGGCACCCTCGAGGGATTGCGCGCGCTGCGAGTGGACGAGGTGGCGTGCTCGCCGCTCCGGCTGGGGCGGGGCGCGGTGCGCAGCGAGCACGGTCTGATCCCGATCCCCGCTCCGGCGACGGCGCTCCTGGTTCGCGGCGTGCCGGTCGAGATGCCCGACATCGAGGCCGAGTTGGTGACCCCGACCGGTGCCGCGCTGGTCACCACGCTCGCCACGCGTTGGGGCACCGCGCCGGCGTTCACCCTCGAGCGGGTCGGGATCGGCGCCGGGCAGCGCGATCTCCGCGAGCAGCCAAACGTGCTCCGTCTGCTGATCGGCACCCGCGTCTCGAGTCTCGCCGATGACGAGGTGGATCCCGGCATGCGTCGCCGCCGGGTGGCGGTGCTCGAGACCGCGCTCGACGACGAGAATCCACAGCTCGTCGCGGCGCTGATCAACAGCCTGGTCGGTGACGGCGCGATCGACGCGATGGTGGTGCCGAGCATCATGAAGAAGGGCCGCCCGGGCATGTGGCTGGTGGTCCTCGCCGAGCCCGAGCACGCGGCCGCGCTCGCCGCCCGCATCATGCGCGAGACGCGCTCACTCGGGGTGCGTGTGCGCGAGGACGAGCGCTACGAGCTCGTGCGTCGCATCGAGCGCGTCGAGACTCCATTCGGCGTGATCGAGGTGAAGGTCGCCTCGCTGCCGGGTGGTGGCGAGCGTGCGGTTCCCGAGTTCGAGTCGGTGCGCGCGGTGGCGGAGACGCGTGGGCGCACGATCGCGGAGGTGGCCGAGGCGGCGATCGCGGCGTGGGCTCGAGGCTCGGGATAGGCCGCGGTCGACCGTGCTCGAGGCGAGTCGACTCACCGTCACCCCACCCGGGGCCCCGGCGCCGGTGGTGAACGACTGGTCGCTCGCGCTGGCTCCCGGTGAATGGGTGGCGCTCACCGGTCCGAACGGCGGGGGCAAGACCACCGTGGCACTGGCACTCGCCGGTCTGTGGCCGATCGCCGGTGGCACGCTGCGCTTCGAGGGGCGGCCGTTCGGTCCCGGCGCACCACGCGCCGGAGTCGCGTGCGTGCTGCAGGATCCGAGCGCCCAGCTGTTGCAACCCACGGTCGCCGAGGAGCTGGGCTTCGCGCTGGTGAACCTCGGGCGTGACGCCACCGAGGTCGCGGCGGCGGTCGAGCAGGTGGCGTCGCGGTTCGATCTCCTCGGCGACATGACCCGCGACCCCCGCACGCTGTCGGCGGGTCGGCAGCAGCGGTTGCTGCTGGCCTCGGCGCTGGTCACCGGTCCACGTCTGCTGGTGGCCGACGAGCCGGGAGCGCATCTCGACGCGGCCGCGCGTTCCGATGCGCTGGAGCGCGTGGCGGCCGAGGTGGCGCGTGGTCTGGCGGTGGTGTGGGTGACCCAGGACGCGGCCGAAACCGGGCGTGCCCACCGCGTGATGACGATCGGGAGCGCGGACAGCGCGACCGCGGGCGAGCCCGGCGCGCCGGACGCTTCGGGGAGTGCCGCGCGGGTGCGTCTGTCGCCGCCCGCCGGCGACGGCCCGCGGGTCGACGTGTCGACTTCGATCGAGTTCGACGTCGCCGCCATCGGTGTGACCGCGCTCCTGGGAAGGAACGGTGTCGGCAAGAGCGTTCTGCTCGCGGCCCTGGGCGGGCTCGAGCATCCCGTGGGTGTCGAGGTGGCCTGGGCCGGCACCGACGCGGCCGGACCGCCACCGGCACTCGCGCTGCAATACCCGGAGCAGCAGGTCTTCGAGGAGCGGGTCGAGGACGAGCTGCTCTTCGCGGCGGTGCAACGCGGTCTCGCGCGCGACATCGCCCGGACCCGAGCACTCGACTCGCTCGCCGAGCTGGGCTACGACCCGGGGAGCATGATGACGCGGCGCACCTGGGACCTCTCGACCGGCGAGAAGCGTCTGGTCGAGGTGGTGGCGGCGCTCATCGCCCCGGCCCGTGTGGTGCTGCTCGACGAGCCCACCGCGGGGATCGACCGGTCGCGGCGCTCGGCGCTCGGGCGTCTGGTGGCGCGCCGCGCGCTCGAGCGCGATCTCGCGGGGAGAACGAGCCCGGTGGTGGTCGCCACGCAGGACCGCGAGTGGGCCATCGCGCTCCGAGCACAACTGATCGAACTGGGTTAGCGGCGCCGCGCGGCGGCGGGCCTCCGCGGCGCGACACAGCGACGGGTCGCTACGCGGTGACCCTCCTTCGCGGCACGCTCCGCCTCGCATCCTGCTCGGCTCCACTGCAGCCGCGTTCGCGCCCGGCATCCCTGCCTCTGACGCGCGAACGCGATGCACCG
>JBIOKD010000010.1:0-27807 GCA_044451485.1 Candidatus Eiseniibacteriota bacterium
ACCGAGCGCGAGATCATCCTCCGCACGTTCGACGAGGAGGAGGGCCGCGTCGACGCGGTGGCGCGGCGGCTCGGGGTGCCGAGGAGCACGCTGTACGGGAAGCTCAAGCGATACGGCGTCACCCTCCGCCGCTAGGCGACGCCCTGGGTCTTGGCGGGCAAGCCCGATCGCTTCGTTGCTCGGTCGCCGCTCGCTGCGACGTATCCACCGGGGATACAGTCTCGCTCGCGGCCTCGTGTCCTCCTTGCGGCTGGGCCCCCGGCGCGCGTCGCTAGAGCACTCGACCCACCGGTCGCGCCTTGCGTTCGGACTTGCCCGCCAAGACCCCTTCGACGGCCTCCGGCGCGCGTCGCTAGAGCACTCGACCAGAAACTGACGCCGGAGTTTTCGACTGCCCGGTCGAAATCGTCCGCGCTCAATTCCGGAAACTGGACATTCCGTCCGGGAACCGACGCCGGGGCGCCCCGCGCGGCCCCATGAATCGGGCGAATCCCGACACATCCGGCGTCTCTCGGCGCCCGAGACCGAGCCATCGGGTTGGCAGCGAAGTTGCCATGTGATCCGGGTGCGCGGCGCGGGTCATGTGCCGCGTCACGTCGCCGGTCACGGAAGGACCGGGGCGTGGTCCGTCTTCCGCGACGGGATGCCGGCGCGGATGGACCGATGGCCGACACCTGGTGCGCGGAGCCCGCTTGGGACGATGCATCCAGAAGGGTCTCTCCCTGGATGACCCCATGGATGCGCGGCGTGCCGCTGGCGAGAGCTGGCGGCACGTTCGTAGACTCCCGGCGACCCCGTCGGCACTGCGGTTCGGACACGAGAGCCCGATGCCTGCGACCCGCGTTCCCCCGCGCGGGCCGCGCCCCCGCCCGACCGGGGAGCGCCGCGCGACGCGTGATTCGCGGCGGCATCGGGTGACGCCGAGCGAAAGGATGGTCATGACCGAGGGACGGCCGACATTCGGGAAGCCGCTGATCCTCGACGTCGAGCACCTCGGCACGATGTGCGGCGAGGATCCGGTGCTCGAACGGGAGCTGCTGCAGACCTATCTCATCACCGCCGAGTCGCGGCTGTCGCTCCTCAGCGACGCGATCGGCGCGGGCGATCCGGTCGCCATGCTCTCGGCGGCGCGCACCCTCAAGCTGAGCAGCCGTTGCATCGGCGCGGACGCGCTCGCCGACGCCTGTCTCGAGCTGGAATCGCTCGGCGTGCGCGGTCTGACGGCCGGCGCGGTCACGGCCTTCGCCATCACCCGACGCCAGCATCGGAGACTGCGGGTCGTGATCGCCGCCCGGCTCACGCGGCGCGCCCCCTGAGCGGCCCGGGCGCACCTCCCGTCACCCGCGATCCGCCCACTCCACGCCCGCCCGGGGTCCCGCAATGGACTGGCGCAGACACCGTTCTGGTCTCGCACCCGGACCACGACGCCGCACGATCCATGGGCTCCCGGCGCGCTTGAGGGCTTCCCGGGGCCTCGATCGGGGCTTAGAATGAGTGCGTGGTCCCCGCCCCGTCCGGGGCGAGCCTCATGCGCCACCTCTCGCTGGAGGACCCCATGCGCCGCCCCTCCCCGCGCCGATCCGCGATGGTCGCGTTCCTCCTCCTGGCGGTGGCGAGCGCGAACGCCAAGGCGTCGACCGACCCACTGCAGCCCAAGGCCGTGCCCTCCGCGGCCAACTCGACCGTGGACGCCAACCTCGCCCTCTGTCCGGTCGGACACCTGTCGTTCAATGTGGTGGTCCGCGACGCGGCCTCGAACCCGATCCAGAACTCCACCGTGGTGGTGGACTTCTGCAGCGCGCCGACGGTGGACATCTGCTCCACACCGAGCTGCACCTTCACCGGGTACACGAACGCCACCGGCGTGGTGGTGCTCAACATCGCCGGGGGTGGGACCTCGGCGGCGGCGCTCGCCAGCATCCGCGCCGATGGCGTGCCGCTGGCACAACGCGCCGTGGCCTCCACCGATCAGAACGGCGACCTGGTGGTGACTCCCGCGGATCTCGCCGCGATCGACGCCCTGCTCGGCACCACCGACAAGCGCGGCGACCTCGACGGCGACGGCGTGGTGACCGCGGCGGACGTGAACATCCTCCAGGCCCACATGGGTCACGCGTGTGGTGGTCCGGTCCACTCCAGGGACCACAGCTGGGGCGTGCTCAAGATCCGCTACCACTGAGGGCACACCGTCACGCACACGACGACGGGCCGGCGGTCATCTGCCGGCCCGTGGTGTTTCGGTGCCGCGCCTCAACCCAGCTTTTCGGCGATGCTCTTGGCCTGCAGGAACAGCAGCAGGTAGTCGCGTCCACCGGCCTTCGAATCGGTGCCGCTCATGTTGAAGCCGCCGAACGGGTGACAGCCGACCATGGCGCCGGTGCACTTGCGGTTGAGATAGAGATTGCCGACGAAGAACTCGTCACGCGCCCGTTGCAGCTTGGCGGGGTTCCTCGTGTATACCGCGCCGGTGAGACCATAGTCGGTGTTGTTGGCGATGCGCATGGCGTCGTCGAAGTCCCGTGCGCGGATGATCGCCAGCACCGGGCCGAAGATCTCCTCGAGCGCCAGCCGGGCGGTCGGCGCGATGTCGTCGAACACGGTGGGCTCGACGAACCAGCCATCGAGACCGCTCTTGCGGGCGCCCCCGGTTAGCAGACGGCCCTCCTTCCGGCCGACCTCGATGTAACCGAGGATGGTATTCATCGCGCGCTCGCTCGCCACCGGACCCATGGTGGCGCCGTAGGCCGCGGGATCGCCGACGCTCACCGTCTTCGCGATCTGTGCGAGCAGCTTCTCGACGAACGCGTCGTGTATCGCGTCCACCACGATCGCACGTGAGCACGCCGAGCACTTCTGGCCCTGGAATCCGAACGCCGACTGCGACACTCCGAGCGCCGCGGCGTCGAGATCGGCCTCGTCGTCGACGATGATGCCGTCCTTGCCGCCCATCTCCGCCACCACCCGCTTGAGCCAGATCTGCCCCGGCGCCACCTCGGCGGCCAGACGATGGATGCCGATGCCGACCTCCTTCGAGCCGGTGAACGACACGAATCGGGTCTTCGGGTGACGCACCAGCGCGTCACCGACCACCCCGCCGCCACCGGTGACGAAATGGATGACCCCGGCCGGCAGCCCGACCTCCTCCATGAGCGCGAAGAACTGCCAGGCGATTCCGGGGGTGTCGCTCGCCGGCTTGAGCACCACGGTGTTCCCGGTCACCACCGCCGCGGTGGTCATGCCGACACAGATCGCGAGCGGGAAGTTCCACGGCGGAATCACCGCGCCCACCCCGATCGGCAGGTACGCCAGGGTGTCCTTCTCGCCCGGCATCTGGTGCACCGGTTGTGATGCCGCGTACCGCAGCATCTCGCGGGCGTAGAACTCCATGAAGTCGATCGCCTCGGCGGTGTCGGCGTCGGCCTCGGGCCAGCTCTTGCCCACCTCGAGTGTCATCCACGCCGAGAAGTGGTGGCGTCGCTCCCGCATCCGCCGCGCCGCCTCGAGAAGGTAGGCGGCGCGCTCGGCGGCCGGCACCCGCGACCAGGTCCGGAACGTCTGGTTCGCCGACTCCACCGCCCGGGCGGCCTGCTCGGCGCTGGCGGCCTGGAAACGGCCCAGCACCTCGGTCGGACGCGACGGGTTGGTCGAGTCGAAGGTCTTCGGCCCCTGGAGACGCTCACCGCCGATCACCAGCGGATATTCGGTGCCGAACCCGGCGCGTACCTCGACCAGGGCCCTCTCGTAGGCGGCGCGTCCCTCGGGCTTCGAGAAGTCGACGTAGGTGGTGGGGCTGTATTCGGGCAGACGCTGCGGATCCACCGGCGCGATGCCGGACGTGATGGTCGGGTTCATGACTCCTCCAGGGGCCGCGCGATTCGCGTCCGGTGGGACATCGCCGCGGCGTGACGCCCGGAGTCTAGCGGAAGCGCGCGGGGCCCGGAAACCGCGGTCACGGTCGCTGCCCGGTCAACGGATCCAGACGAAGCGCCGCACCAGACTCCTGCCGTCGGTCGAGAGTCTGGCGAAGTACACACCCGCCGGCGCGCTCGTGCCGTCGGTCCAGCGCCCGTCCCAGGGTACTTCGTGCCGGCCCGGCTCCATCAACGCGGAGCGGATGAGCGGCCGCAGACGCCGGCCCTGGAGATCGAGCAGCTCGAAGGTCACGACACGCGGACCCGGAAGCTCGAAGGCGAAATGGATCGTCCCGCGCCCGGGCATCGGAAACGGCTCGTCGAGTCTCGTCTGTGGCGAGGCGACCGGATCGACCGCGACCGGTCCGGTGTCGTACCAGATGCGTCGCACCTCGCCGAGCGGCGCCTGCCGGGTGTAGTAGAACGTGCCGTCGGGGCCTTCGGCGCCGTCGGTCACGTTGTTGAAGCCGGTTCCGAAATCCAGATCGTCGGGCTGGCCGGGCATCGTCGCAGGCACCCACGCGCCACCCTGCAGCACCAGACGCCGGACGAAGCCCTGCTCGTAGTCGGCGAGAAAGAAGCTGCCGTCGCAGGCGGGTGGAAATCCGAGCGGGGCGCCTGCGACCACGTGATAGACGCCGAGCGCCAGAGACGCCGACGACGCGACCTGGCTGCGATCGTAGACGTACACCGGGGCGGTCAGCGGACCGGGCGTGCCGGTGCACGACTCGTACGGTGCCGGGCCCTCGTAGTAGGGCCAACCGAGGTTCGCGCCCCCCTGGGTCAAACGATCGATTTCCTCGTAGGTCGATGCGCCCACGTCGGTGATGAACACCGCTCCGGTCACGCTGTCCACCTGCAGACGGAACGGATTGCGCATCCCGTAGGCCCACACCAGACGCGCGTGTGGATCAGGGTTGGCGACGAACGGATTGTCGGCCGGAGTGAGCAACGACAGCGACGCCGGCCCCCCCGGGCCCGTCGGCAGCCGGCTCACGTCGAGACGCAGCACCTTGCCCACGAGCACGGTGAGGTCCTGGGCCTGGCAATCGGAGAAGTCGTCGCCGAGACTCACCAGCAGCATGCCGTCACGTCCGAACCGAACCGTGCCGCCGTTGTGGGACACGCTCTGGTCGGGCAGGTCCACGAGCAGGTCGTATCGCGACGCGAGGCTGATGCCCAGGTGCCGGTCACCGGTCCCGGTGAGATCGCCCGTGACCGTGTATCGCGAGAGCCGCAGCGCCGGCCCGATGGTGCAGTCGTAGAGGACGTACACGTAGGGCCGGCCGGGCCATGCGGAGTCGATCGCGATACCGAGCAACCCGCGCTCGAAGCCATCGGTGCTGACGCTGTCGAGCTTGGCGAGCCCCAGACTCGGTGTCGGCGTGCCGCCGTTCGGCACCAGCACGATGCGTCCGGTCCGCTGCTCGACCACCAGGATGCGGCCGTCGGGCAGGATCGCGAGCGACGTGGGCGCGTACAGATCCTGCGTCACCGCCTGGTCCGCGAAGCGGGTCGGCACCGCCGACACGGCTCCCGTCACCGACGGCACGAGCAGCCCACCGGTCAGCGCGAGACCGGCCCAAGTCAGGGATCGCGCCATCCCACCGCGGCCGGGGCAGGGCGGTGCTGGTGTGGCGTGCCGCGCGGGGCGCGGGATCACGGTGGAGGCCGGGGGGGAGTCCCCCGATGCGAAGCGTGATGGAGGCACGGCGGCTCCTGGGGCCCGTCGGGCTCGTGGCCGCTGCGCGACCACGATCGGCGCCGACGGAGCACTGCAATTCTAGCAGATTCGACGCCGGCCGCGGCGTGCGCGGAGTCGTCGGACGGAATCTAGCGCAGCCAGGCGAACCGCTGGTCCCAGCGACTCGGGCCGACGCTCAACCGGGCGAAATAGACACCCGGAGCCGCCTCCCCACCGCCGTCCATACGGCCGTCCCATGTCACCACCCGGCGCTGGGCGGGTACCCATTGGTTCGCGAACAGGGTACGCACGCGCCGACCGGTCACGTCGTAGACCTCGAGCGAGGCGGCTCCGCTGGTCTGCAACGTGTAGGCGAAGTGCACCATGCCGGCGGCGGGTGACGGCCACGGAGCGGCGAGCACCGGTCGGTCGGCGCCGTTCGCCAAGGGCACATCGAGGGGAAAGTCGCACACGACCTTTCGCAGCTGTCCGGGACCAAGCTGGCAGTAGTAGAGCGCGCCGTCGGGGCCCTCGAGAAAGTCGGGCGCGTCGACGAAGCCGGACGCCCAGGTGATGCTGTCGACCTGACCCGGCACCGGCGGCGCGGGCCACCACGTGCCGTCCGCCGATTTCTTGAGGCGGCGCATCCATCCGGAGGCGAGATCGGTGAAGAAGTAGTCGCCGTCGTAGGCGGCCGGAAAGCTGTACGCCGTGCGCGGCTTGACCCGGTAGAGACCGGCGCTCATGCAACACGCGACCGGCTGATGGCTCCGGTCCCACATGTAGATCGGCGCCGTCAAACCCACCGAGGACGCGCCGGGGCAGGTCTCGGTGTAGAGCGTGCCCTCGTAGTAGGGCCACCCGAAGTTGAGCCCGGACTCGTCGACACGGTCGACCTCCTCGTAGGTCGCCGCGCCCACGTCCACCACGTACAGGATCCCGGTGCGCATGTCGATGTGGAAGCGGAACGGGTTTCGGAACCCATAGGCCCAGATCAGGCCTCCGTTGCCGTTCGCGCCCGGTGGGATCGGATTGAATGGCGGTGTGATGAGCGACTTGGCCGGCGGCCCGCCGGGGCCGTCGGGGAGATAACCGACGTCGACGCGCAGGATCTTGCCGCCGAGCATGGTGAGATCCTGCGCCTGGCACGGGGTGAAGTCCTCGCCGATGCTCACGTACAGCATCCCGTCCGGGCCGAATCGCAACGTGCCGCCGTTGTGCGGCCCGTTCAGGTCCACCATGTCGGTGATCACGTCGTACCGTGACGCCGGATCGATGGCCAGCTGACCGTCGCCGGTGAACGAGAGGTCACCGGTCACCGTGTAGCGGGACACCCACACCGCCGGCGCACGGGTGGTGGTGTAGTCCACGTAGAGGTACGGACGCGTGGGCCACCGCGCGTCGACGGCGATGCCGAGAAGCCCGCGCTCGTTGTAATCGGTGCGCACACTGTCCACCACCAGGAGTGGATTCGGCGACGCGAGCGTGTCGGCGATGAACAGCCGCACCTTCGCGGTCGTGCGCTCGATCAACAGCAGGCGCCCGTCGGGGAGGAACGCGAGACCGACCGGATTGTCGAGCCCCGAGGCCACCAGGTGATCGCTGAAGCCGACCGGGAGGGTGGCGTCGGCCCGCGCCCCGGTTGGCGGCACGCATGAGGCCGCGGCGGCCATGGCGACGGCGATGAGCAGGGCGACTCGACGGCGGATGGGGGTACCGTCGCAGGCGGGGGTCACGAGACGGGGGGCCTCTCGAGCAGGATGCGGGATCACATGCCGGGTCGACGCGGGTCGTCACGCCACACGGCATGGCCAACGGCGGGGGGAATATTACCGCAGTCGGGCGTTGTTCGGAAGATGCCAGGCCGTCTCTTTCGCTTGCGAAGGAGTCGGAATCGACGTCGCGGCACACGGCGAGTACCGGTCGGTCATTTTCGGCCACTTCGCCGATTCCGTCGTGACGCCGTGCGCCACGAATCCGGCCCAACATTGTTCGCGCGGGCGCACGGCGTTGCCGCGGATGGCGGGTTTTCAGGGGGTGTAGCGACGCATCGACGCGCCGACGATGCCGTCGATCAGCTCGGTGTAGCTCCGACCCGACTTCTTGCCGGCCATGGCGAACTCGGCGCTCGGCAGCAGATACGGGTTCGGATTCACCTCGAGCACATGCACGGTGCCGTCGCCGGCGAGACGGAAATCGATGCGCCCGTAGTCGCGCAGCTGCAGGGCGGTGTACGCCTGTACCGCGGTCTCCTGGACCCGGGTCACGACCTCCTCGGAGAGGTCGTCGGGGAAGAACGGCTTCGTCGCCTTGTAGGCCACGGTGTCCTCCTCCCACTTCACCTCGGAGCCGGCGATCTTCGGCGTCCCCTCGGGCAGCTTGGAGAGGTCCAGCTCCACGACCGGGAGCGCCTCGGGCTTCTCGTTTCCGACCACCCCCACGTACAGCTCCCGACCCTCGATGTACTCCTCGATCAGGGCCGGGCTGTCGAACTCGGCGTGGATGTAGTCGATGCGCTCCATGAGCTCCTTGATGCTCGTGCACACCGCGCCGAACTGGATGCCGATCGAGCCGTCCTCACGCGCCGGCTTCACGATCACCGGGAACTCGATGTCGTGCGAGTGCTCGGTGCGGCCGCGATAGACGGTGGTGAAGTAGGGGGTGTGGATGCCGTGGAAGGTGAAGATCTTCTTGGCGAGGTTCTTGTCCTGGGCGAGGTACAGACCGCTCGAGCCGGCGCCGGTGAAACGGCGTCCGAGCAGCTCGAGGTAACCCGCGACGTTGGTATCCTGGCTGTCGTCGCCGGCGAAGGACTCGACCATGTTGAAGATCAGGTCGGTCTGCGACTTGGCGAGATCGATGAGGCTGGCGCGGGTGCCGTCGAGACGCACGTAGACCGGATTGTGACCGGCCTTGCGGAGCGCGTCGTAGACCGCCTGCACGTCCTCGTCGGGGGACTTCTTCTTCGGCCTCTCCCCCTCGACCCGCTCCTCATCCTCGTCCCACCAGTAGTCGTAGAGAACGCCGATCCGGAGCTTCGCCATGGCGATCCTCGCCTTCCTGTCACGGGCCATTCCCTTGGGCCCGTGGGGTCACGTGTGCACGAACCGTCCGCGTGTGAGGTAGTTCATCGCCAGCGTGGTGCCGTATGCGCTCAGCTCCACGAGGTATTCGGCCTCGCGTCCGGTCTCGGCGAACAACTGTTGATCGCGGCAGGTGCGTACCACGCGCTCGATCAGCGCGCGCACCACCGGCCGCTTCACCCCGGTCCAGTAGGTGATCTTGTCGGTGAGCGCCTTGCGATGCTCCTCGACCAGCTCCCACGCCGGCCGGATCCCACGCCGCCGGCGGCCCCGCCGGACGAACAGGTCGGCCAGATCCACCTCTAGCGCCACGTTCACCGCCGCGCCGCTCTGACGCATCATGCGCCGATAGAACTGCTCGACGGTGAGCTTCATGTCCTCGACGGTGATGTCGAAGTCACCGGTCGACACGACCGGGTCCTGGTCGCGGACCCGACGCGCAGCCAGGTCAACATAACGCAGTTTGCGGAACGCGGGCCATGCCTTGTATCGGCGTCTCCAGTTCGATCCCGGTGTCAGCCACACCGCGAAGGTCTCGGCGAAGTCCTCGTCGGGATGCTTCTGTGCATACCATCCGGCGATGTGCCGCACGAACTTACGGCTGAACGGCACCGGCCGGTAGTGATCCCGGTAACGGCGGTTGTAGGGGCCGAACAGCTTGCGCCACTCCGGGGTCGCGTACAGGCGGTACGCGTAGTTGAAGGCGTGCCCCGCCTCGTGTCGCAGGTACATCATGATCTCGCGCCCGTCCTCGAGGTCGTTCATCGCGCGCTCGAGTCGGGCCAGCTGGGGATCGGCGAGATAGAACGGGATGCCGATCACCGGCTGGCCGTCGGGGCATCCCCATTCGTCGGTGAGGTAGCAGACCGGGCGGAAGCGGCGCAGCCCCTTGCGATCGAGCTCCCGGTAGAGGCGCTGCACATATCGCTCGACCGGTGAGCCCTCCAGTCGGAGGCCCAGCTGGCTGATGCGCTTGCCGAGCAGCTCGCGGACGTCGGCTGGCGTCTTCTCGAAGTCGGACACGGGCGGCCATGCTACTGGTGACGCGGCGGGGGAACAAACCGCCGCGTTGCCGGCGATGGGCACGCGTGATCCGAGGGCTCCCGCCGCGCCCCCCCTGTCACAGACCGGTCAAATATCGGGTCCGAACGAGCATATGTGCGTCTAAACACGCATCACGGTTTCACGGTCCCGGGTCACCTGCTAAGGTCCGATGCGTCGGTACCGAGGAACCGCCGCGCCGGTTACCGCTCCCTCGAGCCACCCGCCGTTCCCGAAAGGAGTCGTTCACGATGCTCAAGCGACCCACCGCCACCGCCGTGCTTGCGGTCATCGCGCTGCTCGGCGCCGCCGTCGCGTCGGCCGAGACCACGACCTGGAAGTTCGACCCGCCCCACAGCGAGGCGCTGTTCTCGATCCGCCATATCTTCACCAAGGTGCAGGGTCGCTTCAACGACATGGAAGGCACCATTCAGCTCGACGACAAGGACCTCAGCAAGTCCTCGGTTGACGTGACCATCAAGACCGCGAGCATCTTCACGAACAACGAGAAGCGTGACAACCACCTGCGTAGCGGCGACTTCTTCGACGCCGAGAAGAACCCGACCATCACCTTCAAGAGCACCAAGGTGATCCCCGGCGAGGACAAGAAGTTCAAGGTCGAGGGGGATCTCACGATGCGCGGCGTGTCCAAGCCGGTCACGCTCGACGTCGAGTACCTGGGCGGCGGCGCCTGGGGCATGGGCGGCCAGGTGTTCGGCACCAAGGCCGGCTGGGTCGCGACCACGAAGGTCAACCGCCAGGACTGGGGCATCAGCTGGAACAAGACGCTCGATCAGGGCGGGACCCTGCTCGGCGACGACGTCGACCTCACGCTCAACGTCGAGGCCGACAAGCAGGCCCCGGCCGCGACGCAGCCCGCGGCCACCAAGAAGTAACCGCCGCTCGCGACGAAGCCCCCGGTCTTCGGACCGGGGGCTTCGTGTCACGGGCATCGCGTGACCGGGCCTACTTCGATGAGGTCGAGTCCTTCCTCGCGTCCGGATGCGCGGCCTCGTACGCCTCGATCGCGGTGCGCAGCGTGGCAGCGTCGTCCTTCGCCCCGAACTTCTCGAGCAACGTCAGCTGCTCGCGCGCCTTGGCCGGGTCCCCCTTGTCGAGCCACGCCTCGCCGAGGTACTCGCGGGCCGGGGCGTAGTCGGTCTTGATCTCGAGACACTTGTCGTACGACGCGAACGCCTTGTCGTAGTCGCCGGTCTTGCGTGCCGCGTAGCCGACCAGGTTCCACGCCTCGTAGTACTTCTCGTCCAGCGTGGTGGCCTTCTCGCCCCAGTCGAGCGCCCGCTTGAAGCGCTTCTCGGCGTTCTTGTCCTTGCCGTCGGCGAGATCCTTCTGAGCCCGAGCCACCTCCTCGTAGGCCTGCCCGTAGTACCCCTCGGCCTGCTCGCGGGCGGACGGCTCGGTCTTGGTCTCGACGGTGGACGGCGGCGGGGGCGTGCTCGGCCCGGCGCCACCGCCTCCCCCGCCCATCGAGGCGGACACGGGTGAGGCGAGCACGAGAGCCAGCAGCGACAGCGAAAGCGGATGACGAACGCGCATGGACGAGTCTCTCCTTCCGGGGTGGAACGCGGATTGTCCCCTTCGATGCGCCGGGAGCCAAGTGGAATCGGCTGCGGGCCGTTCAGACGGGGCAAACCCCGTGCGGGGTCAGAGATACCGCGCCACCGCCATCGCCGCCCCCGCCACCAGCAACAGCCCGGTGTTCTGGACGCTGCCCCGCCCGAGACGCTCGCGGAGTCGCTGGCCCTCGGCCACCTGCTCCGGACGGAGTGGCACACCGGTCGTCTCCATCGCGCGTGTGAAGGCGGCCAGCCGCCGGGCGGTCACGTTCAGCACCACCACGCCGTGGATCGCGGCGGCGATCCCGAACAAGGCCCCGATCGAGAGCGCGATGCCCTGACGCGACGCCAGCCATCCATGGTCGAAGCGCCCCGAAACGAACACGAACAGGATCGCACCCGCCAGCACCGTCATCCACCCGGCCAGCGCGAACACAAGCGGGAATCCGCTTTCCGTCATGAGGCTCTTCATGAACGGCGCGCCGTCGGGCCCCGTCCGCCGCGCGGTGGGCAGGATGAACGCTGCCGTGGTGATCGAGCCCCCCAGCCAGAACATGGCGCCGAGGATGTGGATCAGACGAAGCAGGATGATGAGCGCGGACATGGGTCGTGCCCTCCGGATCCGGGCCGTGTCATGGCCCCAGTACGACGGCGACGGCCGCGTCGAGCCGCTCGCCGATGCGATCCAACCACTCGAGATGCTCCGCCTTCATCAGCACCGAGCGCAGCGCGATGACCGTGGGGCGGTCCACCTCGACACCGGCCCCGGCGAAATCGAAGAACGAGACCGGCAGCTCGCTGAGTGCGAGATGCAGATCCCGCCGCGCCGCCTCGTCGAAGACCCGTCGCGCCCGCTCCGACGCGTGGCTGACGCGATCCGCCCGCACCGCCCACACCACGATGTCCAGCTCCGGTGGAAACGCCACGAGCGCGCGCGGATCGGCCGCGAGCCGCGCGTGGAGCGCCAGCGCCGCCTGCCGGCCGTCGTCGAGCATGCGCGCGAACGATCCGCCGCGGCTGAGCGGCAACAGACGCTGGGTGGCCCACAACGCCACCGCCGCGGCGCCGGGCCGCGAGCACTCGAGACTGATCTCGCCGAGGTGCAGGTCGCCCGAGCTGAAATAGGTGTACGGGGAGTCGTGCTGGTACAGGGTCCCCACCGAGGGGTCGCGAAAGATCACGCAGCCACAGCCGTACGGCTGCAAGCCATGTTTGTGTGGATCGATCACCGCCGAGTCCACCTCGCCCATCCGATCGAACGCGACACGCGCCGGCGTGTCGAGCCCGTCGGCGAGGGCGAAGTACCCGCCGTAGGCCGCATCGGCGTGGATGCGGAATCCGAACTCGTCGCGCAGCGCCAGGATCTCCGCGAGCGGGTCCACCGAGCCGACCGCGGTGGTACCGAGCGTCGCGACCACCGTCCCGACACCACCGCGTTCGAGTCGCGTGCGCAGCGCCGCCGGATCCATGCGTCCGAAGCGGTCCACCGCGACCGACTCGACGTCGAGCCCCAGCACGCTGCCGATCCGCCGATGGGTGTAGTGCGCGTGCTCCGAGGCCACCACCGTGAGTCCCGGACGCAGACGCCCGGCCACCCACAGCGCCTCGAGATTGGCCATGGTGCCGCCCCCGGTGAGATGGCCGAGGTGCGTGTCCCAGCCGATCATGCGGGCCAGATCGGCGACCGCCTCCTTCTCCATCGCCGAGCTGGCGCGTCCGCCGTCCAGGGCATGATTGTTCGGGTTGATCCACAGCGACATTGCGTAGGCGAGTCGGGCCACCGGATGTGGCGGCTTGAGCATCTGGCCGGCGTAGAGCGGGTGGAAGTACGGGTAGTTGTCCCGCATCCGTTCGGCGGCCTCGAGCAGGACGCGCTCGATCGCCGCGGGATCCACCGTGGCCCGAATCGCGGGCAGCGACGGGAAACCGTCGTCGAGACGCTCCAGGGCACGCTGCAACAGCGGGAGCGATTCGAGGTCCAGGGCGTGGACGGGTTCCGGGCTCATGGCGTCTCCCGTCTCACCAGTGACGCATGGCCCCCAGATCGTGAACCGCGGTGAACCCGCCCGCGACGAGCATGCCGTGTGCCCGCTGGCTGCGATGACCACTGAGACAGTAGACGACGATCCCGGCGTCCTTCGGTCCCAGCTCCCGAACCCGCCGGTCCAGCTCCTGGAGCGGGATGTTGACCGCGCCGGGCAGATGACCCGCCGCGAACTCGGCCGCGGTGCGCACGTCCAGGAGCCGCGCCCCACCCTCGACCAGGGCACGCGCCTCGGCCCCGGTGACGTCGCCACGACGCATGAACGAGCGGGACAACAGCAGGATCACGATCGCAGCCGCCAGGAGAAGCAGGAATGGGCTCATCGTCCGGCTCGAGTCTCCGATCAGCGAGGGGACTCGGAGCTTCGCACGTTCCCGGGGGCGCCGTCGAGGGGTCCGGTCGCGCGGGGGGCCGCCACCGGACCCGCGCGCGTCAATCGAGACGCGCGATCTTGATCGTGGAGACCTCGCGCTCGCCGGCGCGCATGCGCAGGAAGTAGATCCCGGCCCCGCCACGCTGGCGCCCGAACGGGTCCCACGACTCGCTCCACGAACCGGCGCCGTGCGTCTCGGTGGCGCGCGCCGCCACTACCCGCCCGGTGACGTCGAGCAGCTGGAAGTCGACCGTTGCCGGCTCGGCGAGGTCGAACGCCAGCGTGAGCGGGCCACGCGACGGATTCGGGCCGGCGTCCTTGAGCGCGGTGACCGACGGCACACCGGGCGCGCCGACCGCGACGTTGGGCGGCAGGATGCGCAGGTCGGTGCCGCCGCTGCCGCGGTCGTTCACCACCACCACACCGTAGAAGTCGGTCGCCGGCGCGGTGAACGTGGTGGTGCCCGCGCTCTGCAGCGCCGCGCTGGTGCGACCGGCCCAGTACGGCGCGTTGCTGCTCTGGAACAACAGCACCTTGGCGTCGATTCCGGCGTCGTGCTGGAACTCGATCGTGTACTTCTGCCCGGCGCCGAGGAACACGTCCCAGCACCGCACGAAATCGGAATCCGACAACACGGTGTGGGTGAACGGATCGCCGACGTTGATCTGATCCGCGCCGCTGTCCCACTCCGTCCACGAGTCCGATTCGCCACTGTAACGGTAGGGGTGGGTGTAGTAGGTGCCAAGGCTGTTGCCGAGGAGATTGAAGTCGCCCACCACGAGATCGGTCGTGGCTGCGCCCGTCTGGGAAGTCGTCAGGAGCCCACCGAAGCAGCTGGGGGGAGCGCCGCCCTGCGGGTTCTGGAACGCCGAGAGGTCCCAGTCGACCAGCGGTGTGACCGCATGGGTGCCGACCACGGTCCAGTACTCGTCCTCCTGATCGAACGAGTAATAGCCCGCCGGGTCGGGGGTGCGCACCGACACGTGATTGGCGAGTGTCACCGGCGTCGGGCATCCCTGGAGCGTGAGGGTATAGGTGCCGCCGCCGTCGTTCCGATCATGGCTGACCACCACGGCGTGCCAGCCGGTCGTCTGAGGGGAGATGACACCGTTGACGGGCGTCAGGACGTCGGCGTCATTGACCCAGTGGGACCCGCTGCCGGGGTTCTCGAACACCCGAGGGGCGATGGAGCCGATCGATATGGTGTAATTGAGCGTCACGGGCACACCGGCTTGGAGCCAGACGTTGTAGCAGTCGATCAGATCGTTGTTGGTCATCGAGCCCTGGGTGGGCCACAGGTCGTCGACGTACATGATCCGTCCGTCGCCGTCCCATTCGGTGTGCGAGCCCACGGCCGAGGTGCCATTGATGCCGTACTGCGTCTTGAAGTACCAGGTTTCGGGTGGACCCGGGTCCGAGTATCCGGCCAGGATGTTGCACTCTCCGGAGCCGTGGTCGGATTCGTCCTGCCAGTCCGTGAAGCAGTTGGGCGCCGTGCCGCCGGTCGCGCCGTAGAGCGCGAGGTCCTGCTCGCCTGCGGGCGTGGCGTCGGGACGTGTGACCACCGCGGTCCACAACGCGTTGGGGGGCGTGAACTGGTAGTAGCTGATCGCGTCGGGATCCTGCTGGGTCGACCGCGAGGGCAGCGCCGTGACCGGCGAGCAGGTCCCGACACCCATCACATAGATGAAATCACTGCTGCCGTCGTTCACGAGCACGAGCCCGTACCAGTCCGACGCGGGCGCCGTGAAGTCGAGACCCGCGGTCGACGAGGCGAGCGAGAACAGGGCGCCGCTGCGTCCGGTCCAGAACGGCGCGTTGGCGGGATTGCGAAAGAGCAGCAGCTTCGAGTTCCCGAACGACTCATGCGTGAAGTGATAGGCCTGACCCTGGTTCAGGAAGACGTCCCAGATGCGCGCGACCTCGGATCCGCCCATGGTGGTGAAGCTCATCGGGCCGTTGACGTGCATGATCTGGGAGCCGGCCACCCATTCCACGGTCGAGGTCACGTTGTCGCTCGAATAGTGGTGCGCCTGCCCATAGTACGTACCGGTCGGGTTCGAGTTGAAGTCCCCGACGACCAGGTCGGCGACGCCGACCCCCTGGGTCGAGCTCGCGAGCAGCCCGTTCAGGCAGAACGGATAGCCGATCGCGCTGGAATAGACGTACGTGTCCCAGTCGGCGGTCGAGGCGTCGGGCCGGACTCCGAGGACGCTCCAGTAGGGCTGGCCCTCCGAGAACTGCAGGTCGCTGTCCGCCGTGCCGGTGGTAATCGAAACGCCCGAGGTGAGCCCGGTGTACGTGCACTGCGCGACGCCCAAGCGCGGCGCCACGAACGACACGAGCCACAAGCCGAGCACGACACCCCGGAGCACGAGCCGGTGCGGCCGGTGCGAGATCATCGGCCGCCGCTCCGCCGGGCCGCCGCGGCCCGCTTCGTGTCGATCTCGGCCTGCGACGCGTCGCGCGCGCCATAGCCGATCGTGCGCACCTCCGGCGGCTTGGTCGCGCTGGGCGTGACGTGGGCCGGGCGCCCGCCGGTGGTGGCACCGGGCCTGAGGGCCAGAGGATGCGGGTCCGGGTGCGCGGCCGCGATCCGCGCCGGCTGGGCTCCACCATGCAGGAGCTGGGCGCGCCACTCGGGCGGCCACCACGGGGCGGGCCGCAACACCGAGGCCGGCGCCGGCTCCGCCGGGCGCAACGCGAGCTTCGCGCGCTCGACCTCTGTCAGCGATTGCGGAGTGGCCCCGACGGTCGAGCGGACGATCTTCTCACCCGGCCCGGGATGCTCGCCGTCCGCATGGACCGTGCACCAGGCAGCGGCCGCGACGGCGGCCACCAGGACCAGGGACACTAGGCGCGGGTGCATTCGCACCTCCAAGAGGGATGGGGGGCGGCGCCGAGGCACCGCGCCGGGAGCGGGCTGTGATCGGCGGGATCGGGGGCTCATACCCGTATCCACGTCATCGGACGCTCCCACAGGACACCCAAAACGATATCATGGGCGAGGTGTCATCGCGGCAGGAAGTTGCGAAGCCGTCCGGACGAGTCGGCGGGGGTTTCATGCTCGCGGGGTGCCGCCGGGCGCAGCCGGCTACACCGCGAACGCCTCGGGCTCCCAGACCAGCCCCAGCTCGCTCGGCGGGGCCATGTAGCCGAGCATCGCGCTCGCCGCGACCACGCTCGGGCTGGCGAGATAGCCTTCGCCGCCGACCCCCATGCGATTGGTCCAATTGCGGTTGAAGCTGGTGATCGCGCGCTGCCCGCGTGTGAGCGCGTCGGGGCCCTGACCGAAGCACGGGCCACACCAGCTCTGGCGGATCTGCCCGCCCACCGCGCGGAACACCTCGGCGATCGAGCCGCCGTCGAGTCGCGGATCCGGCTGCTCGATCTGCCGTTTCACGCCACCCGAACCGGGGAAGATCACGAACTCCTTCGCGGCCCGCGTCAGACCACGCGCACGCGCCGCCTTGAGCACCAGCGCGGCACTCAGCAGGTCGTCGTAGCCGCCGTTGGTGCACGAGCCGATCATCGCCTTGTCGAACGTGATCCGCTCCTTCGCCACCTCCTCGGCCGGGAAGGCGTTGCCGGGGCTGAACGGCTTGGCGATCATCGGGCGCACGTCGGGGAGCGCGAGCGTCTCGTCGATCTCCCACGCCACATCCGCGCCGGGCGCGATGCGTGGATAGGGCAGCTCCTTCATGCCCTTGGCCGTGAACCAGGCGACGGTGATGTCGTCGGGCGCGAAGATCCCATTCCAGCTCTCGGCTTCCGCCATCATGTTGCAGATCGTGTTGCGGAACGCGATCGGCAGCTGGCGATCGGCGTCCACGAACTCCACGCTCATGCCCTGCGACTGTTTCGCACCCCAGCGACGCAACAGCTCGAGCACCAGGTCCTTGCCGCTCACCCACGGCTGAAGCGCGCCGCGGAACACCACCCGTCGTGGCTTCGCGACCGTGGTGTAGATGGCCCCGGTGCTCCAGCCGAAGCCGAGCGTGGTCGAGCCCACCCCGATCCCGATCGCCCCGTAGGCGCCATAGGCGCGGGAGTGGGAATCGGCGCCGGGGATCATCATCCCCGGGTGGACCAGACCCTGCTCGGGGAAATAGAAGTGAAAGATCCCGTCGCCCGGGGTGGCGTAGTACGGCTTCTCGATCCCGTGCACGCGCGCGAACTCGCGTCCGATCGAGGTCTGCCGCTCGTCGGCGTCGATGCCGGTGAACACGAAGTGGTCGTTCGCGATCGCGAGCTGACGCGGCCAGATGGCGTTGCCGCCGGTGATCTGGTTGAAGGTGTGGATCGCGAACGGCGCGGTGCCGTCGGAGGCGGGCAGCAGGTCGGCGTAGATCCGCAGCGTCGCGCCGGCGCGCACCTCGGCACTCTTGTCGACACGGTGCGCCCACAGGATCTGCTCGCTGGTGGTGAGCCGGCGCGCCGTCGCGGCGTCGGGCCACGTGATCTCGGGCCGGCGCGCCACGCTGTCGCGGAACTCGCGCCGCCCGATCGCGAAGATGCCACCCGAGCGCCGGATCTCGTCCTCCTTGGGCGTCAGCGGAACCGGGTCGTACACGCGATCGCGGGTCACGTTGGTGAGACGACGGGTCGCGGGCTCGAACGTGAACTCGTCGCCGTCCTGGGCATCGGCCACCGCCTCGGGGCTCTGCACCACCTGCAGACCCAGATTGAAGCTGTTGCGCCGGAAGATGTCGCCCATGTTGTTCCCGCACACCACCACCATCTCGAGCCCGACCTCCTCGGCGACGCCCTTCAATCCCGCCGGGCTCATCTCACGCGAGCTGCCGATCGCGAACCGGTCGCCGGCGACGAGGAAGGTGTGCCCGGCGTGCACGCGGGCGCGGTAGTCCGGCATCAGGTGGCGGAACGAGCCCGCCTTCCAGCGCTCGTCGAGGGTGTCGAGACTCTCGCTCACGCAATCGGCGGCCGGTGTGATCTGGTCGGTGTCGATGGCGTCGAGCTTCTTTCCCGGCACCTTCGGATCCCAGAAGATCAGCCCCTTGCCGCGGATCACGTGTCCACCGTCGGTCGAGTCGGCGAGATCGGACGGGCGCGCACCGGGCAGTGATTCGAGCGTGACACCGGGCTTGAGCCGGGCGGGTTGCAGCGTATGCATGGGCGCGGGACTCCGGAGCGGGTCGGTCGGGAACGGTCGGATTTTGCGATTCTTGCACAATGTCGAGCCTCGAGCGATGTCAGATTCGAGGCTCACCCACCGACCTCGGAGGTGACCCCTGACCCGCCCGCTTGCGCACCACATCGTGCTGGCCTCACTGCTCCTCGCCTCGATTCTCACCGGCGCCACCCCCCCGGGCGGCGCGGGCGAGTCGGATCGCGGCTTCGCATTGGTCGAGCTGTTCACCTCGGAGGGCTGTTCGAGCTGCCCGCCGGCCGATGCGCTGCTCGGACGCATCGCGGCCGACGCGGAGCGCGAGCATCGCTCGGTGTACGCGCTTTCGTTCCATGTCGACTACTGGGATCATCTCGGTTGGCGGGACCGCTTCTCCGACGCCGCGTTCACACGGCGGCAGGGCGAGTACGCACGTGCGTTCGGGCTCGCGAGCCTCTACACGCCGCAGATGGTCGTGAACGGCGAGCGCCAATTCGTCGGCTCCGACGATGCGAAGGCACGCGGCGCGATCCGGGATGGCCTGGCGCAGACCGGTGCGCAGCCCATGACCGTCGACGCGAGATGGGTGGGGCGCGACGTCGCGGTCGGCTATTCGGTGCCCCATGTGCCGCCGGACGTCGTCCTCGAGGTCGCGTGGGTGGACGATCGAGCGACATCCTCTCCGAGCCGGGGCGAGAACGAGGGCCGCACACTGCACCACGTCGACGTGGTGCGCGAGCTGCGCAGCGTGACGCTCGCCGGACATCCGGGCGGAACCGTGACACTCCACCCGCCCGAACGCTCGGCCGGGCGGGTCATCGCCTGGGTGCAGACCCCGCGCGCGGGCCGGGTGCTCGGGGCGTCGGCCAGCAGGCGGCTCGAGCCATGACGGGGCGGTGTGGGCCAGCGGTGCCACGGGACCATCACCGCGACCACTTCGAGGCCCGGATCTGCGGGAGTCTACGCCGCGAGCGGGCGGGGCGAGGCGCGGAAGAGCTGCACCTCGCGCACGCGATACTTGTTCACCAGGTAGGCGCCGTCGGGTGTCGCCAGGGGAAAGAAATCCTCGGGACCGTTGAGGAAGTCCGAGACGCGGTTGAATCCCTCGGGCAGCTCCATCTGCAGCACGCCTTCCAGCGTCTCGCCACCGTCGAGACGCACCCGCACCTCTTCCTGGCGGGTCACCAGGAAGGTGCCGGGACCCACCAGCTTCGGGTCGGTCCCGGGACGCGGCGCCACCCACAACAGGTCGTGCCGGGTGACCAGTGTGACGTGGCTGCCGTCCGGTGACTCGAACGGAATGACGCGCTCGCCGGCGTTGAGACGCTCGAGCATGGTCTCGGGCCCGTCGTGCAGACGCGCCGAGCAGCCGAGGCTGATCACCCCGTGGACGGGGGCCTCGCCGGGCCGGGCGTAACTCACCAGCGTACGGACTTTCTCGACGTATTCGGGCATGGGAGCTCCCGGGAGTTATCGGCCGGTCGGCCGCGTCCATTGAGCCCGAAGGGGTTCCGGCCACGCCGTGCGAAACGCACGATCACCGCGTCAGGCGCGCCCGGAATGCGCTCAGGAAACCGCTCGCGATGGTCGAAAACCTCAAGGAGTTCGCCACGGTCCCTCCACCGCCCAGGGGGCCGGTCCCATGGCATTTCCCCCGATGCATCGAGGGCCCCCGCGCTTGGCACGCATCGACGCCATCCTCAAGCACGTCAAGGATCACGGCGCGTCGGATCTCCATCTGACGACCGGCTCGCCGCCCATGATCCGGGTCAACGGCGCCATCACCCCCATCCCCTACGAGGAGATCACCCGGGAGATGGCGGAGATGCTGCTGTTCGAGATCATGGACGACGAGGTGCGCGAGCGCTACGAGCGGCACAAGGACGTGGACTTCTCGTACGAGGTCGCGGGCGCGTTGCGGGTCCGCTGCAACATCTACGAGCAGTCCAAGGGCGTCGCCGGGGCGTTCCGTCTCCTGCCCAACCAGATCATGACCATCGAGCAGCTCGGTCTCCCGCCGCTGGTCGGCAAGCTCACCGAGTTCCGGCGTGGGCTGGTGGTGGTGACCGGGCCGCCGGGCACGGGCAAGTCGAGCACGCTGGCGGCCATGGTGGACCACATCAACCGCAACCAGCGCCGTCACATCCTCACCATCGAGGATCCGATCGAGTACAAGCACGTGAATCACAAGTGTCTCATCACCCAGCGCGAGGTCGGGCGCAACACCCCGTCGTTCGCCCAGGCGCTTCGGGGCGCGCTGCGCGAGGATCCCGACGTCATCCTGGTCGGCGAGATGCGTGATTCCGAGACCATGGCGCTCGCGATCACCGCCGCCGCCACCGGTCAGCTCGTGTTCGGCACCCTGCACACCATGAGCGCGGCGCAGACGGTGGACCGCATCCTCGACTCGTTCGAGGGCGAGAAGGCCGCCCAGGTGCGGCTGATGCTCGCCGAGTCGCTGAAGGCGGTGCTCGCCCAGCGCCTGCTGCGCCGTCGTGACGGACGCGGCCGCACGTTGTCGCTCGAGGTGCTGGTGTCGAACGGCGCGGTCTCGGCGCTGGTCCGCGAGAAGAAGACCTTCCAGATCCCGTCGGTGATCCAGACCGGCAAGCGCGAAGGCATGCAGACCATGGACGAGTCGGTCCTGCTGTTGCTGCGTGACGGCGTGATCGACGCCGACGAGGCGGCGCAGCACATCACCAATCGCGATCTGTTGTCGGGTGCCGCGCCGGTGACGGTGAAGGCGCCGCCGTCGCCGCCGCCGCGTGCGGCGGCGGCCTAGGAACCGGTCGTGACGAGTCCCCGCGCCGGCGGCTTCGCGGGCGAGCTCGGGCTCGTCGGGCTGTTCGACGTCGCGCAGCTGCTGGTGCTGAATCGCGCCACCGGCGTGCTGGTGGTCACCGCCGAGCGACGCACCGGCTACCTGTATTTCGACGAAGGCCGGCTGGTCAACGCGGTGGACGACGCCCACGGCGAGGGCGAGAACGCCGCGTACGGAGTGTTCTCGTGGCGCGAGGGCCGCTTCGAGTTCCGAGCCGAGCCACCGTCCGGCCGCGCGCTGATCGAGCAGACCACGCAGTCCGTGATGCTCGAGGCGGCGCGCCGCATGGACGAGGCGGCGGCGGCGGGAGCCGAGCCCGAGCACCGCCAGGCCGACCGGCTCAGGGAGACGCAGGACACCCTCGAGTCGCTTCGTGACGTGTTCAAGTCGCTGGCCCGCGAGACCGGCGCGGCGCTCGCCAGCGGTGGCGTTTCGGTGTCGCGGCTGTATGGCATCCAGGGCCCCGACGACCGCGTGTTGTTGCGCCCGGGGCAGCCCACCCGGCTGCGGGTGGACGGCATGTGGATCGCGGGATCGGGGGCACCGCTCACCCGCGAGGACTACCAGCAGGTGTATGCCGAGCTGATCGCGGCTTCGTCACCCGAGGAGACCGGGGTCGCCAATCCGCGCACCCGACGGATGACGCTGGCCAGTGGCGTGATCGTGCGGCTCACGATCGTCGACGAAGCGGGCTCGGAGGCGTTGTGGATCCGTCCGATCATGGTTCCGGCGCCGCCGGGACCCCTGGCCACCGACGACGCGGCGCTCGAGACGCTGCTCGAACGTCACGACGGTCTGGCGCTGATCACCGCCCCGACCGCCGCCGAGGCCCGACGCGCGTTGCACGCGCTGCTCGCGGCCCGGGACCGGCGCCGCACCGACCTCGCGGTGGTGCTCGGCGGCGAGCCCGTGTACGCGCATCGGGCCAGCGCCGGCGTGGTGCTGCAGATCACCCCGGCCGAGGCGGGTCGACGACTCGCGGCGCTCGAGCCACACCTGGTCGCCCTGGAGCCGGACGTGGATCCGGGCGTCTTTGCACACGCGCCCGCGCACGCGGCGTGGTGGGCGGCCATCGCCGGTCCTGATCCGGCCTCGGCCGCCTGCCGGTGGGCGCTGCGGGCCACCGCGCCCGATCACGCGGCGGCGCTGGCCACCTTGGGTGCCCTGCCCGTGACGCTGGTGGAGGTGGGTGCCTCCCAGGATCAGGATGACGCGGTGACCTGCGTCATTCGTCCGCTCGGCGAGAGCGAACGCACGCTGTGGCTCACCGGTGACGCGGCCGGTCTCTATGCCGCATGGACACGCGGTGGGCCGGGCCCGGCGGCCCTCGACCGCGCCGCCTGAGCCACCCGGCTCCACGGTACCGCTCCCCCGCGAACGGGTATAGACTCACGGCAAGTCAGCCCCGCCCTCGACCTGGCTGGCATCCACTCCGAGCGCGATCTCCGCCCGCTCCGGCCCATCCGCCCTCGGGACTCGCCTTGCGCGAATCCGAGTGCCTGCGGAGGTCGTCATGTTTCTCTCCTCGACGCGGGTGCAGATGCTCCAAGACGCACCCACCCGGCAACGACGCGCGGTCTGGATCGCATCGCTCCTCGCCATCGTCATCCTCGCTGCTCCATCTCCGTCCGACGCGGCCGGTCCGTTGTTCGCGGCCGCCTACACGTATGACACAGGCAGTTCCCCGTGCGCGGTGGCGCTCGCCGATCTGAACGCCGACGGCAGGCCCGACCTGGTGGTGCTCAACTCGTCGGCCAGCACGATCTCGGTATGGCTGGGCAACGGCGACGGCACATTCAATGTCCGTACCGATTTCGGCACCGGTGGTACCGCCACCGGTCTCGCCATCGGGGACCTGAACGCCGACGGCAAGCCTGACCTCGCGGTGACCGGTAACAACACGGCCAGCGTGGCCGTCCTGCTCGGGAACGGCAACGGGACCTTCATGCCGAGGGTGAACTACACGACCGCCAGCTTCCCCCAGTCGGTCGCGATCGCGGATCTGAACCACGACGGCAGGCGTGACCTCGTGGTCGCGAGCGTGGGTGCCAATGCGGTCTCCGTCCTGCTCGGCAACGGTGACGGCACCTTCGCCGCGAAGACCGACTACGGCACCGCGACCGGGCCGATGTCGGTCGCAATCGCCGATCTCGATGGCGACGGGAACCCGGACCTCGCGGTCGCGGCCTCGACCGGCGCGTGTGTCTCCGTGCTGCTCGGCAACGGCAGTGGCGGCTTCGCCCCGAGGGTCGATTACCCGACAGCCGGAAGCCCGCGCAGCGTCATCATCGGCGACCTGAATGGCGACACCCGGCCGGACCTGGTGAGCGCCAACTCCTCCGCGGCGTGCGTCTCGGTGCTGCTCGGCAACGGCGACGGATCGTTCGCCACGCGGACCGACTTCGGCACCGCGCCCGGCCCCCAGTCCGTCGCACTCGCCGATCTGGACGCCGACGGCCGACCCGACCTGGTGACCACGAACTCCACCGCCGGGTGTCTCTCGGTGCTCATGGGTCACGGCGATGGATCGTTCGCCGCCAGGGCCGACTGCGGCACGGGTGGCGGACCTCAGGCGTTGGCGGTGGCCGACGCGAACGCCGACGGCAAGCTCGACCTTGCGGTGGTGAACCGCGACGCCAACACGGTCTGGCTGATGTTCGGGCTCGGCAACGGATCGCTGCTCGCCAAGCGGGACTACCCCACCGCGGCCAATCCCAACTCGGTGGCGATCGGGGACTTCAACGGCGACGGCAACGCCGACGTGGTAGTGGCGGACTACGGGTCGAACCTGCTCTCGGTGCTGCTCGGCAATGGCGACCTGTCGCTCGCCCCGAAGGTGGACTACCCCACCGCCACGCTTCCCTTCCATGTCGTCACCGCCGATCTGAACGGCGACGGACGGCTCGATCTGGTAGCGGCGGCGCAGGGATCGAACGTCCTCTCGGTGCTCCTCGGCAACGGCGACGGCACCTTCGCGGTCCATATGGACTACGCCACAGGCATGAGTCCGTACTCCGTGGCGATCGGAGACCTGAATGCCGACGCCCGGCCCGATCTCGTGGTCGCGAACGCCGCCTCGAACACGGTGTCGGTGCTGCTCGGCAACGGCGACGGCACCTTCGCGGTCCGGATGGACTACCCCACCGGGATGAGCCCGTACTCGGTGGCGATCGGAGACCTGAACGCCGACGCGCGGCCCGACCTCGTGGTCGCGAACGCCGCCTCGAACACGGTGTCGGTGTTGCTCGGAGACGGTGACGGCATCTTCGGCACCCGGACGGACTACACCACCGGCGCCGCGCCGTTCTCGGTGGTGCTGGCCGACCTCAATTCCGATGGCAGGCTCGACGTGGTCACCGTGAACGACGGCTCCGGCACGGTCTCGGTACTGAAGGGGAACGGCAACGGGACCCTCGCCAGCCGCCTGGATTACGCGGCGGGAAGCGGCGCCACGTGCGTCGCGGTCGGCGACCTGGACGGCGACGGCAGGCCCGACCTGGCGGTGTCGAACTACTACGCGGGCTCGGTCTCGATACTGAGGGGGAACGGCAACGCCACGTTCGGAGGGAAGCTGGACTACGGCGTCGGAGCCCACCCGTACTCGGTGGCGATCGCGGATCTCAACGGCAACGGCCGGCTCGACCTGGTGACCGCCAACAACGGATCCGGCACGGTTTCGGTGCTGCGCAACACGGTGGGCTCGATCATCGCGGTCGGACCGGCGCGGGTCCCGGCACGATTCAGGCTGCTTCCGCCGTGCCCCAACCCGGCGCGTGACGAGGTGTCGATCCGGATGGCGCTTGCGAGCCCCGGAACGGTCGAGATCGAGGTGTTCGACGTGGCCGGACGCCTCGTGGGCTCCCTGCGGGGTGGCGCGTCTCTCCCGGCCGGCATGCAGATCTTGCGCTGGAACTGCCGCGCCGAGGGCGGTAGCTCGGTGCCGAACGGCGTCTACCTGTTGCGGGCCCGGTCCGGGGCCGCGGTCGCGACCACCCGGCTCGTGCTGCGCCGCTGATCGGTCGGGACCCCGCGGCCGGGATCCGGGCGCGGCCCGGACGTCCCGGCCGGGTCGCTGGCCCGCTGACCGGCGTGCCTCTGATCCCTTCCCGGCCCTGGTGCATCCAAAGCCCATCCCGCCGATCTCGCACCGACCGCCAGGAGACCCGTCCGGCATGTCCGATCCCTTCCTCCGACTCGTCGCGGGCCGCGGTGACGGCACCGACTCCGACCCGGTGCCGTCCACCGCGCCCGACGACGACACGCTTCTCGACGCCTATTCGCGCGCGGTCACCGGGGTGGTGAGTCGTATCGGTCCCGCGGTGATGAAGATCGAGGTGTCCCAGAACGGCCGTCGCGGGACCCGCGACGGCCACGGCTCGGGCTTCCTGTTCACCCATGACGGACTGGTGCTCACCAACAGCCACGTCGTGCACGGCGCGACGCGGATCGCGGCGCTGCTGCAGGACGGCCGCCGGCTCGAGGCCGACTTGGTCGGCGACGATCCGGACACCGACCTGGCGGTGGTGCGGATCTCTGCACCCGAGCTCGAGCCGGCGCGCTTCGGCGACTCGGGCGTGCTCAAGCCCGGTCAGCTCGTGGTCGCGATTGGAAATCCACTCGGCTTCCAGGCCACCGTCACCACCGGCGTGGTGAGCGCGCTCGGTCGCTCGCTGCGCTCGAGCACCGGCCGGCTGATGGATAACATCGTCCAGACCGACGCGGCGCTCAATCCGGGAAGCTCGGGGGGGCCCCTCGTCGATTCGCGTGGCCTCGTGGTCGGGGTCAACACCGCGGTGATCCTGCCGGCGCAGGGTCTGTGCTTCGCGATTCCGTCCAACACCGCGCGCTGGGTGGCGGGTCGTCTCATCCGCGACGGGCGTATCCGCCGCGGCTGGCTCGGCATCGGTGGTCAGCACGTGACGCTCAACCGCCGCACCGTGCGTCACCACGGTCTCGAGCACGACCGGGCGCTGATGGTGGTGCACGTCGAGAGCGGATCCCCGGCGCAGCACGCCGGCATCCAGGACGGGGACATCGTGGTGGCGTTCGGCGAAGCGGTGATCCGCGACGTGGATGATCTCCACCGCGCGCTCACCGAGACCTCGATCGGTGTGGCGGTCCCGGTCACCATGCTCCGGCGTGGCGAGAAGCGCACCGTGTCGGTGACCCCGATCGAGTCGGCCGCGCGCGTCTGAGCGTGCGTCTGCCCGCGTGCGTTCGCGCAGGGACGCGCGGACGCCGGCCGCATCAGGGTGGAAAGAGCGGGCCGGCCTCGCACACGCGGCGGCGCGCCAGGCGCCAGGGGCCATCCGGGGAGAATCAGCGGGCCGGTCCGTGCGGAGCCGGCCCATGGGGAGCGTCCGACGCTAAGGCGGCGCGACGCATCGCGACCTTCACTACCTCGCCACGCGTGATGCCGTGCTGCTGGCGCCATGTCATGCTCTCGGCGTAACCCTCCTCGAAGAGCCGTGCCACGTCGCCGGGCCCGATCGGCACCATGGTGCCCTCGGGACGCTTGCGACGCATCATCTCGAGCACCGTGACCGGCGTCGCGCCGACCGCGCGAAGCGTGGTCACGTTGGGGGGCGCCGACACTCCCGGATCGCGCATGTTGGTGGCCGAGCAGCGGCGACCGTCGGTGTAGCGCGTGACCAGCTCCAGCCAGTGGCCGGCCTGGGGATGCTCGTACGCGATCGCCATGATCGAATCGGCGGACGAGGCCAGGAGCCGCATCACGACCCCAGGCACCTCGGCGGCGACGAAGGTGCCCGCGTCGGTGAACCCCTGTGCGAGCAGCGGCTCCCACAGCTTCCGGGCGAGATCGGCGTTCTTCCACGCCCCGTCGCCCCCACGCGTGAGGCGCACCGTCGTGGGGACCCCGGCCAGGGCGCGCTGCCCGATCCCCGCTCCGAACACGAGCGCCAGGAGCGGACGCAGCGCCACGCGCACGAGCACCCACGCCAGCGACAGCGCCGCGATGACCCAAATCCTGTTCATGCCCACCCCCGTTTCCCGGCCCGGTCCCTGGGCGCTGCGTCCGGGGGGAGCACGCAGACCCGGGCTCTCCCAGGGGCCGTTTCGCGGTTATCGGCCCGAGGGGGCCGGGATTCCAGCCCTACGGTGGACGTGAAGACCGGCACCCGTC
>JBIOKD010000011.1:0-25375 GCA_044451485.1 Candidatus Eiseniibacteriota bacterium
CATGGCGCGTGAGACCGCGCACCAGCTCGGCACGCCGCTGTCGAGTCTCATGGGCTGGATCGAGCTGCTGCGCACCCACGCCGAGGGGGCGCCACCCGAGGGCTCGGTCACGCTGCCACGGGCCGAGCTCGACGAGACGCTTGAGGAGATGGAGCGCGACATCGAGCGTCTGAGCAAGGTGGCGCAGCGGTTCAGCCACGTCGGCTCGACACCGCTGCTCCATCCGGCCGACGTCACGCCGGTGGTGCGCCAGGCGGTGCAGTACGCGCGCCGCCGGCTGCCCCGTGGGCCGGGCGAGGTGGTGCTGCGCGAGCGTTACGAGGAGGTGCCTCCGGTCAACCTCAACCCCGAGCTGCTCGAATGGGCGGTCGAGAACCTCCTGTCCAACGCGGTGTCGGCGATCGAGAGGAGACCCGGGTTGATCGAGGTCTCGGTCGAGAAACGTCGCGGGACCGAGACCGTGGAGATCGCGGTAAGCGACAACGGCCGCGGCATGCCGCCGTCGGAGCAGAAACGCGCCTTCGAGCCCGGGTACAGCACCAAGCGTCGTGGCTGGGGGCTCGGGCTGGCGCTCGCGCGGCGCGTGGTCGAGGAGTACCACGGCGGGCGGATCTTCATCCGCCAGAGCGCTCCGGGGATGGGTACGACGATGGTCATCAGCTTCCCCACCTGAGGCCGCGTTCGAGAATTCGTCGAGGGCTTCGTTGCGCGCTCAGCGTCTTTGACGCGCACCGAACACGCATGGACCGCGTCACACGGTACGCTCGGCCCGTGACGACCCGATGGCTGACCTCGATGAGCTTCGCGTTCCTGACGGCCTGCGCGTGGACGACCGCGTCGCCGGCGGCCGCACCGGCCCCGGGAGCGACCCACGGTCCGCCGATCGTGCGCGCCACGCCGGCCGAGATCGTGGCGCGGGCCACCCGACCCGGCGCACGCGCCACGCTGCTCAACGTGTGGGCGAGCTGGTGCGTGCCGTGCCGGCAGGAGTTCCCGGCGCTGTTGCGGGTGGCGCGTGCGCACCGCGCCGACGGTCTGCGGCTCGTGCTGGTGTCGGCGGACTTCGACGATCAGATCGGTGCGGCACGACGATTCCTGGCCGCGCGCGGGGTCACCGACACCTGCTGGCTCAAGACCGGCGACGACATGACCTTCATCGACACGCTGCACCCGTCGTGGTCCGGCGCCCTTCCCGCGACCCTGGTCTACGACGCGAACGGACGTCTGACCGCCTTCTGGGAAGGGGCGGCGGACTCGACACGATTCGAGCACGCGGTGCACGAGGCGCTCGCGGCCGGCACGACACCCTGAACGAGGAGGAGCGATGAGGACGCTGGACCGGATGGCGGTGATGGCGATGGTCGTGGTGACGGGGACGATCGGGGCGATACCCGCGCGGGCCGACGGCGCCCCGGCCGGCGTGGCATCGCCACAGACCGCGACGCAGGCGGCGGTGGTCGCGTCGGAGACCGGCGCGCTGGCGATCGGATCGGCAGCGCCGCACCGTGACGTGAAGATGAAGTCGGTCGACGGCAAGCAGTATTCGATCGCCTCGGTCGCCGGGAAGCGCGGCACGCTGGTGATCTTCACCTGCAATCACTGTCCGTGGGTCAAGCGCTGGCAGGGGCGGATCGCCGCGATCGGCAACGCCGCGGCGGCACAGGGGGTCGGGGTGATCGCGATCAACTCGAACGACCCCGAGCAGTTCCCCGAGGACGCCTACGAGGGCATGGTGTCACGCGCCAAGGAGCTCGGGCTGCGCTATCCGTACGTCATGGACGCGACCAGCGAGGTCGGTCGCGCCTTCGGAGCGACCCACACCCCCGAGGCGTTCCTGTTCGACGCCGAGGGCCGGCTCGTCTATCACGGTGGCGTCGACGACAACGCCCAGGACGAGAAGGCGGTGACCCGGACCTGGCTCCACGACGCGGTGGCGGCGGTCGCCGAGGGCAAGGCGGTGCCGATGGCGGAGACCAAGGCGCTCGGCTGCTCGATCAAGCTGCGCGCGCCGGCGACCCAGTAGACCGGCCACGCCCGGGCATGGGCGCGGCTAGGCGGAGCCTAGAGGGCGGCGATATGGATGTTGCCGTCCCCGCTTCGCAGCCGCAGCAGCTCGCCACCGCCGTTCAGGTGACCGTGCATGTGGTGCCCGACCAGACGGCCCTCGACCGAGACTGGCAGATCGGCGTCGATCGAGCCGTCGCCGGTGTCGGCCTCGAGATCGGCCGCCAGGTCGCGCGGGACCCGCAACACGATCGAGCCGTCCCCGGTGTGCAGACTCCACGTCTCGCTCACCTTGGAGCCGCTGGTCACGGTGGCCTCGATCCGCCCGTCGCCGCTCGACAGCTCGAGACCCGTGAAGCGCCCGCTCACCGCGATCGAGCCGTCGCCGGTGTGGGCGAACAGATGCCCCTCCAGGTCGCGGGCGCGGATCTGCCCGTCACCCGACTCGAGACGCAGGTCTCCGTGCAGCCCTTCCGCGCTCACCGCTCCGTCGCCGGTGTGCACCCGCACCGCGCCACCGAGCGGAGCGAGCGTCACGTCGCCGTCACCGGTCTCGATGTCGAGCGCCAGCTCGGTCGGCACGGTGAGATCGATCTCGACGTGGCGTGAGTGGAAGTAGATGCCCCAGTTGAAGTGCGGCTCGCGGGCCTCGAAGCGGATCTGGTCGCCGGTCTGCTCGGCGCGGATCGAGATGCCGCCCGACTCGATCTTCCAACCCTCGGTGTGGACGTGGATCCCGACCGTGTGCGGGTCGCCGACCGTGACGCGGACCTGGGCGTCATCGGTGACGACCTCGAGCCGCGGGTGACCGGTCACCGGGTAGGTCCGGTTCCAGTCGTCGGCGTGGGCGGTGGCGGCGGTGGCCACGAGGGCGCCGCCGGTGAGGACGCGCAGGATGGTGGCGTGCATGATCCCCTCCTCTGGATGTCCACTCTACGTCAGGCGCCCGGAGGAGGTTGCGTGGCCCCGGGTGGCGCCCGCGCAGAGGTCCGGTGCGACTCCCGCCCGGGGAGGCCGCGGGCGCGCCGGTGGACGGACCCGGCCGCCGGAGACTCGATTTCGCGGTTCCCTGACAGCCTCCATCGTGGCCGCCCGCGCCCGCGATTGGCGCGCCTGGACACCCCCGCTATGATGCTCCCGCGGCCGGCCTCCGCCCGTGTGGCGCGACCCCGCGCGACCCGGCCGCCCACGCGCGGGGTAGACCTTACACAGCCCCGACCCGAAAAGACCATGCCCGACGACACCCGACGCAGGATCCTCTGGGCCGACGACGAGATCGACCTCCTGCGGCCCCACATCAAATTCCTCGAGCAGAAGGGCTTCGCCGTCACCGCCGTTCCCAACGGCGAGGACGCCATCGAGGCCCTCGAGGGCCAGCGCTACGACGTGTTGCTGCTCGACGAGATGATGCCGGGTCTCGGCGGTCTCGCCACCCTCGACGCCATCAAGGCGCGTGACCTCTCGCTGCCGGTGATCCTGATCACCAAGAGCGAGGAGGAGACGCTGATGGACGAGGCGATCGGCAAGCGCATCACCGACTACCTCATCAAGCCGGTGAATCCATCGCAGGTGTTCCTGGCGTGCAAGCGCGTGCTCGACGCCGATAAGCTGCAGGACTCGCAGCGGGCCCGCGACTACGTCGGCGAGATGCAGCGCTGGCAGATGCTCGACACCCGGCGGCTCGACTGGAAGGGCTGGGTCGATCTGGCGGTCGAGATCGCGCGCTGGGACGTCCATTTCGACACCATCAGCGAGGAGGGTCTCAAACAGGCCCACGCCGATTTCCGGCGCCAGCTCAACATCGACTTCGCGCGCTTCGTCGAGGACCACTATCCGGCATGGGTGCGCGACGCCGCCGACCGGCCGCTGCTGTCGAGCGATGTCGTGCGCCACGCGGTGGTGCCGCACCTCAAGGCCGGCCGCCGGGTGGTGTTCATCGTGATCGACTGCATGCGCATCGACCAGTGGTTCACCATCGAGCCGCTGCTCGAGGAGTACTTCGACGTGCAGCGGGAGTACTACTGCGCGATCCTGCCCACCGCCACGCCCTACGCGCGCAACGCGATCTTCTCCGGGCTGCTCCCGGCCGAGCTGCACCGCCGTCATCCCGACCTGTGGCAGGAGAACAGCAACGACGAGCGCACCAAGAACCGATACGAGCGACAGCTCATGGACCTGCAGCTCGAGCGTCTCAAGGCGGTCCCCGAGCGGCCGGTCAAGTACATGAAGATCTACGAGGCCGAGGAGGCGCAGAACACGCGCCGCCAGATCAACAGCTTCGCGGGTTTGTCGCTGGTGAGCATGGTGTTCAACTTCCTCGACATCCTGGCGCACGGCCGGAGCGAGAGCGAGATCCTGCAGGAGCTGGCACCCGACGAGGCGGCGTTCCGCTCCGTGATGCGGGCGTGGTTCACCCACAGTCCGCTCTACGACATCTTCCGCGCCCTGGCGCGTCAGGATGCCACGGTGGTGCTCACCACCGACCACGGCTCGGTGCTGGGGAGACGCGCCGCGCTGGTGTACGGCAATCGCGACACCTCCACCAACCTGCGCTACAAGTTCGGTCTGAACCTCAATTGCGACGCCAAGCAGGCGATCATCGTCCGCAAGCCCGCCGAGTTCGCGCTGCCCGACGACGGCATCAACAAGAACTACGTGCTGGCACGCGAGGACTACTACTTCGTGTATCCGACACGCTTCCACGAGTTCGAGCGGCAGTATCGCGGCTCGTTCCAGCACGGCGGGGTGTCGATCGAGGAGATGGTGCTGCCGCTGGTGACGCTCGTCCCGCGTGGTCGATGAGCGCCCCGGAACGCACCACCCACTCGGCCGCCGACACCGAACGGCTCGGCGAGGCGCTGGCTCCGGCGCTCGTGACCGGCGACCTGGTGGCCCTGGTCGGGGAGCTGGGCGCGGGCAAGACCCGCTTCGTGACCGGCATGGGGCGTGGCCTGGCGTGCCGGGCGCGGGTGCGCAGCCCGTCGTTCGCGATCGTGAACGAGTATCACGGGCGACTGCTGCTGTTGCACCTCGACCTCTATCGCGTCGAGACCCGTGACGTGGACACACTCGGTCTCGAGGAGTACCGGGAGCGGGGCGTGGTGGTGGTGGAATGGGGGGATCGTCTGCCCGCGGGTCATCTCGCCGACGCGCTGGTCCTGACGTTCGTCTCGCATGGCGGCGACACGCGCTGGATCACCGCCACGGCCGGCAGCGGGCGCGGTCAGGAGCTCCTCGGGTCGTGGACCCGGCTCGAGACCGGCGCGTCACGTGGGGCCGGGTCGTGAGCGGGCTCGCGATCGAGGCGGCCACCACGCGGGTCGAGGTGCTGGTGCGTGGCGACGACGGCGGCACGCTGGCCCACGAGATCGAGCAGGTGGGACACGGGCACACTCGGCGACTCGTGCCGCTGGTGTCCCGGGCGCTGGCACAGGCGGGGGTGGCGCCGCGGTCGCTGGGCTGGGTGGCCGCCGATCTGGGACCGGGTTCGTTCACCGGTGTGCGTGTCGGTCTCGCCACCGCCCGTGGTCTGGCGCTGGCGAGCGGCGCGGCGCTGGTCGGTGCCTCGTCGCTGGCCTCGCTCGCGGCCGGCGCCGGTGCCCGCCGCGCGCTGATCGTGCCGCTGGTGCCGGGTGGGGCGCGTGACGCCTACGCCGGCTTCTTCCGGACCGACGCCGAGGGCCACGCCCGGTTGCTCGCCGCGCCGCGTGTGGGGCCACTCGCCGACGTGCTCGCCGCCACCGCCGAGACACGCGCGTTGTGCGGCAACGTGCGATTGCGTTTCGTCGGCCCGGGCGCGGCCCGGTGGCAAGAGGCGCTCGAATCGGCGCACCCGGGCTCCACCGAGGGGGCGCACCGCTTCGAGGGATTGTCGGCGGCCGATCTGGCCGACGCCGCCCGTGCCGGGCTCGGACCGGCCTCCGGTCTCCCGGCGCCGGGAGAGGAGACGACACCACTCTACGTGCGCTCGGCGCAGGCCGAGGAGCGGGTGCGTCACCAGGCGCTCGCCGCGCACCCGGTCACGCTGCGTCCGTTCGTCGCCGACGACGTGCCGGCAACGGTCGAGATCGAGCGGCGCGTGTTCAGCGACCCGTGGCCGGCGGCGTTCTTCCTCGCCGAGCTGCGCCAGCCGCTGGCGCACGCGCGGGTGGCCGAGCGCTCGGGCGCCATCATCGGCTACAGCGTGGCGTGGCTCGGAGCCGGCAGCGGGCATCTCGGCAATCTCGCGGTGGTGGAGGGCGAGCGTCGCCGCGGCGTGGCCCGCGCGCTGCTCGTGGAGCTGCTCGAGACCTCTCGAGCGCGTCGTGTCGAGAGCCTGACGCTCGAGGTTCGGGTGTCCAACTTCGCCGCACAGGCGTTGTACCGCGCGCACGGATTCCGGCTGGCGGGGCTCCGGCGTGGGTATTATCGTGACACGGGAGAAGACGCACTGGTGATGGAGTGGCGACCCGGCGCGTGACGTGCCGGAGTCCCCACGGAGAAATCTCATGTCCTGGCTCAAACGCGATCGTCCGCCGATCAAGACGGATCGAAAACCCGCCCGCAACGAGGTCCCCGAGGGTCTGTGGACCAAGTGCGACGGGTGTGGCGAGGCGTTGTTCCAGACGGTGCTCGAGGAGAATCTGTGGACCTGCCCCAAGTGCGACTTCCACTTCCGGGTCCCGGCCCGCACCTATCTCCCGATCCTGGTGGATCCGGACCAGTTCACCGAGCGTGACGCCGATCTGGCGGCGGGGGACCCGCTCGTCTTCCGCGACGCCAAGATGAGCTACCCCGACCGCGTGGTGGCGGCGCAGCGGGAGACCGGCATGAAGGACGCGGTGCTCGCCGGCGACGCCATCGTCGACGGCAAGCCGGTGAGCCTGGCGATCATGGACTTCTTCTTCATGGGTGGCAGCATGGGCTCGGTGGTGGGGGAGAAGATCGCGCGCACCATCGAGCGGGCGCAGTCCGGGAGACGGGCGCTGGTGATCGTCTCGGCCACCGGCGGCGCGCGCATGCAGGAGGGCATCCTGTCGCTCATGCAGATGGCCAAGACCTCGGCCCTGCTGGCCCGGCTCCAGGACGAGCGGCTCCCGTTCGTGTCGATCCTCACCGACCCATCCATGGCCGGGGTGCTGGCCTCGTACGCCTCGCTCGGGGACGTGATCCTGGCCGAGCCCGGGGCGCTGGTCGGCTTCGCCGGGGCCCGGGTCATCCGCCAGACCATCGGCGAGGAGCTGCCCCCCGGCTTCCAGCGCGCCGAGTTCGTGCTCGAGAAGGGCTTCATCGACCGGGTGGTGCACCGCAAGACGATGCGCGCCGAGCTGGCCCACGTGCTCGATCTGTTCTGGCACTCGACCCGTGGCTTCGCCGCCGAAGGCCGGACCTCCCCCCACGCGTACGCGCCGCCCGCGGCGGCCCATGGCCGGCCCGCAACCTAGGCTCCGTTTGAAAACCTACGGCGAGCGCGCGGCAGTGACCCTCTCCGCCCTCCAGGGCGCACTCGAAGCGCTCTACGGGCTCGAGCGCCGCAAGGATAAGCTCGGGCTCGACGGGACCCGCGCGCTGCTCGGCGCCCTCGATCATCCCGAGCGGCGCTTCCGCGCCGTGCACGTGGCGGGCACCAACGGCAAGGGATCGGTGTGCGCGTTGATCGAGCGGGTGCTGCGCGCGGCGGGGGTGCGCACCGGTCTGTTCACGTCGCCGCACCTGGTGGACTTCCGGGAGCGCATCCGTGTCGATGGACGCTGGGCCGACGAGACCTGGCTGTTCGAGACGCTGCGTCACGTCGCGGGTCTGCCGGCGGGTCGGGACCGCACCTTCTTCGAGATCGCCACCGCCCTCGGCTTCGGCTACTTCGCGGCCCGCGACGTCGAGTGGGCGGTGGTCGAGGTCGGTCTCGGCGGTCGTCTCGACACCACCAACGTGCTGATTCCAGAGATCGCCGTCATCACCAGCATCGGACGCGACCACACCGAGATCCTGGGCGACACGGTGGAGCTGATCGCCGCCGAGAAGGCCGGCATCGCCAAGACCGACGTGCCGCTGGTGATCGGCGCCGGCATGGATCCACGCGCGTGCGGTGTGTTGCGTGACGCCGCGTCGGGGGTCGGCGCGCCGCTCATCGAGGTCTCGGACGCCGGGTGGGAGGACGCCGGGTTCGACGCCTGGCTGGCCGGGTTCGACTCGCCGTGGGGACCGCTCGTCCCGGCGCCACGAACGGTCGCCGGGTTCGGTCCCGGCAACACCGCCACCGCGCTCACGGTGCTCGCCCGGCTCCACCGCACCGTGCTGCCGATCCCGCGCGAAGCGTTGGTCGGGGGTCTCGCCGCGGCGCGCTGGCCGGGGCGTTTCGAGTCCTGCCCGACTCGCCCGCGGCTCTGGTGGGACGGCGCCCACAACCCGCACGGCGCCGAGGGGCTCGAACGATCGTGGCGGCGGGCCGATCTGCCGCCACCGGCGGCGCTGGTGGTCGCGCTCTCGCGTGACAAGGATCCGGACGGCATGCTGGCGCCGCTGGCGCGGCTCGCCGGCCCCGGTACACCGCTGTTCGCGACCCGCACCCGCAACGAGCGCGCGCTGGAGCCGGAACGCATCGTCGCCGCCGCGGCGGCGGCCGGTCTATCGCCACGACATGCGGCGTCGGTACCCGAGGCGTGCGAAGCGGCGCTCGCGCGGGCGGTGTCCGGCGACCGGCCGGTGCTGCTTGCCGGCTCGCTATTCGCGGTCGGGGAAGCGATGGCGGCCTTTGGGGGCGCACCGGGGGAGTGGCTGTGAGACGCCGGCTCGGATGGGTGGCGCTCGCGGCCCTGCCGGCGCTCGGTCTCGTCTCGTGCGCCGGGAACATGTCGATCATCCGCCCCGGCGGACTCGTCGAATCACACGCCACCGCGGCCGACTCGCTCAATCGGGCGGTGCTGCTGGGACCCGACAGTGCGACCGTGGCCGCCGGGGCCCGGGCCCGCGCCGCCGCGCTCGCCGTGGCCGACTCGACGCGGGCCGATTCGGCGCGGGCCGATTCGGCGCATCTCGCCGCAGACACGACGCACACGGCGCACCGCACCCGGGTCGAGACCGCGAGCGGACGGGCGGCGAAACAGGCGAAGCCGAGCGCCCCACCGCCGCTCGACATCTCGGCCGCAAACGTGACCGGCAGCCACGGCCCGACCGGCGACGTGGTCATGCTCAACGGTGACGTGCGCATCACCCGCGGCCACACCGTCATCACCGCCGACAACGGACGCTACGACAAGGCCGCCGGCATGCTCTATCTCGACGACCACGTCGAGCTGGTGGACAGCACCACCACCGTCAACTGTGACCACGCCTCGTATTCCGAGAAGCTCGACATCCTGTGGCTCGTGGGCGACGTCGTGGTCGTCGATCGCGACGCGGTGCTGCGCGCGCCGAGCGGCAGCTACGACCGCCGCACCGGCCGGGCGGTCCTGAACGAGCGCGTCGAGGCCATGGACAAGAAGCAACGGGTGAGTGCCACCGACGTGGTGTACTGGCGCGACCGCCAGCTGTTGCAGGCGCGCGGGCACGTCCAGGCCGAGGACCTCGACAACAAGCTCATCCTGCGCGCCGACTCGGTGGACTACGACCGGGTCACCAAGGACGCCACCGCGATCGGCCACCCCGAGCTGGAGGCGCGGGACGACCAGGGTCACAGCGGATTCCTCCGCGCGCGTCGTCTGCTGCTCAACACCGACACCCGCGTGGCGCGCGCGCTCGACTCGGTCACGGTGGTGCGGGACACGCTGCAGGCGCGCGCCGATTCGGCGTTGTTCGACGACCAGGCCGACCGCGGCTGGATGCTCGGCCACCCGCGCGCCTGGGACGGTGAGACGGTGGTGACCGGGGACACCCTCGAGGTGTGGTCGCAGAAGCGCCAGATCCAGCGTTTCGTGGTGCGCCGAAACGCGCTGATCGACTACGTCGGCCGGCACGCGGACAATCTCGGCGAGGCCAGCAAGCTGTCCGGCAACCGGGTGGACGTGTTCTTCACCAAGGACGTGGTGGACAGCCTGATGGCGATGGGGGGGGCGCGCAACGAGTACCAGGGGGTCGCGCGCGCCGGCAAGACACCGGAGGCGAACAGCACCCACGGCGATTCCATCACCATCTACTTCCGCGACCGGAAGATCGACCGCGCCCGGGTGCTCGGCAACGCCAGCGGGCAGTTCCGCTTCGCGGTCACCGCCGGCGACACCAACGCGGCCAAGAACGAACGCGTGGACTACGACGCGCCACGCATCGAGTACCGCGTGCCGGAGCACACCATCGTCCTGGAGCCGCGCGCCCACCTGCTCTACAAGGAACTCGAGCTCAAGGCCGGCCGGGTGGAGTTCGACAGCGAGCGCCAGACCCTGGTGGCGGTGGGTCAGCCGGCCCTGGCCGACAAGGGCGACAAGGTCACCGGAAACATGATGACCTACGACATCGACTCCCAGAGCGGGACCATCTACAAGGCCGAGACCGAATACGAGAAGGGCGTCTATCGCGGCGAGCAGATCCGCAAGGTCGGGGACGACATCCTCAACGTGCACAACGGCTCGTACACCACCTGCGACCTGGACGATCCGCACTATCACTTCTCGTCCCACTCGATGAAGATCTATCTCAACGACAAGCTGGTGGCGAAACCGATCGTGTTCTACGTCAAGGACGTGCCGTTGTTCGCGTTGCCATTCTACGTGTTCCCGATCAAGCCCGGCCGGCACTCGGGCTTCCTCTTCCCACAGGTGGAGTTCGGCTTCAACACCGCGACCGGTCAGTTCATCCGCAATCTGGGCTACTACTGGGCGCCCAACGACTACTGGGACGCCACGCTGTCGGGGGACTACTACCGCGACGATCCGTCCTGGGTGCTGCGCTTCGAGAGTCTCTACAAGCTGCTGTATCGCTTCGACGGCGACGTGCGCGGCTCGTGGGTGCGCGACGAGCGGCTCCAGCACGAGGAGTGGAACTTCGACGGCAACCACCAGCAGGAGCTCAGCCCGCGCACCCGGCTGGTGGCGGGCGGCACCTTCGTCTCGAGCCGCGACTACCAGCGCAGCTCGCAGTACAGCCAGTTCCTGGGCCAGCGTCTGGACCGCTTCCTCATCTCGAAGCTGGCGATCAGCCACAACGCCGACTGGGCCAGTATCAGCGCGTTCATGGACCGCCGCCAGGATCTCGACGCGTCGCAGACGATCACCTACGCCAACGGGTTCGCCGGCATCACCCCGCCCCCGATCGGGACCAAGGCGCTCTCGCCGGACTTGACCGAGTCCACGCCCAGCCTGAGCGTCTCGTTCCCGACCCGGGCGATCGGCTCGTACTCGGCGCTCAAGGGCTCGCCGCTCCGCAACGCGCTCCGCAGCATGTACCTGAGCATGGATGCGAGCTTCCTGCGCTATCGCGAGGTGACGTCGCAGGTGATCGGTTATGCGCCCTACAACCCCGATCCGGTGACGACGGACTCGACCACCGTGCTGGGCAAGAGCACCTACGACCGCGCCGGGGCCGAGGCCAACGTGTCGCTGTCGGACTCGCGGCGGATGTTCGGATGGATCAACCTCGCGCCCCGCATCTCGTCCTCGATGGCGGTCTTCGATCACGACAACTACGGCAACAAGGTCGTTCCAGGCGCGGTGTGGAACGCCTCGATCTCCACCAGCACCACCTTCTACGGCACCTTCAAGACCCACGTCGGTCCGCTCCAGGGTCTGCGTCACGTGGTCTACCCGAGCATCGGCTACTCCTACAGCCCGGGCTTCCCGTCGCTGGAGAACCGCTTCACCCCGTTCGGAAGCATCGCCCTGTCGGGTTCCCGCTTCTCGCGGATGGGGTTCTCGCTCGATCAGCGTCTGCAGGCCAAGGTGAGGCACGGCGACCAGATCGAGCGTCTCGACAACCTGATCAGCTGGACGCTCAGCAGCGGCTACGATTTCCTGTGGCGTCAGGAGGGGCTCCAGCATCCGTTGTCCCCGATCGGCTCGTCGCTCCGGGTCCAGCCCCCGGGGATCGCCGCCGCCGACCTGAGCTGGACCACCGACGTGTACTCGCAGCGTCCGGTCCGGAACCTGGGATTCAACGCCACGCTGGCGGTCACCGGACGGCTCCACTCGGCCAGCTCCGAGCCCCAGCTGCCGCTCAACGGACAGCTGCAGTACGCGCCCACCGACTTCACCTCGCCGTGGTCGCTGGGACTCGCCTATTCCTATTCGGGTGGATACAGCACCCCGTCGTGGTCGAGCACCCAGTCGGTGAATCTGGTGGCCAGCACCAGCGTCAGCTCGGCGTGGCGTCTCGACTACCTGGCGGCCTACGACATCAACAACCGTCTGCTGTTGAGCCAGCGTTTCGGCGTATCACGTGACCTGCACTGCTGGTTCGTGACCTTCTCGCGCAGCTTCATCTTCAACGGCGAGGCCTCCTACTACCTCCGTTTCGGGATCAAGGAGCAGCGTGATCTCTTCTACGAGCGTGGCACCCGGGTGCAGAGTCTGGGTGGGATCCAGTAGGCGGCCCGTGTGAGTCGTTGGCGACTCGCGTGTGACGTCTGCGACGTGGCGTCCCGGATCGGCGTGACCGGTGACGGGTTCACCGCGTGGTGCGAGGGCTGTCAGCGCGCGGTGACGACCACCGCGCCGCCGCCCCCGGGCACGCGGTGCGAACGCTGCGGTCAGCCGCTCGCCGGCGGCGCGCCGCGGTTCGAGGAGCTGTACGGCCGCATCCAGGAGATCGCCGCGGTCGTGGCGGCCTGGGATGGCGACTGGGCGCTCCTCGCGCGGCTGTTGCCCGAGCGGCCGCGTCTGCTCACCGATCTGAGCCCGCCCGAGCCGGTGACCGGTGATTCGCCGGTGGTGCGTGACGCGCTCCACGCGCTCGGCGAAGGTCGATGGCACAGCGCCCGCGAGCGGCTCGAGCCGCTGCTCGCCACCGGCGCCACGACCGCGGGCGAGCCGCGTCTGTGGCGCGCGCTGGCGATCGCCGCCGAACGGCTCGGCGATCCGGAGCGCGCGGAGAGCGCATGGTCACGCGTGCTCGACCTGCTTCCCGGTGACGAGCCGGCGCGTCTCAATCGCGGCGCGCTGCGCGCCCGTCGCGGCGACCACACCGCGGCCCGGGACGACTTCTCGCGCGCCGGTGACGGTCACGAGGCGCGTTGGGATCGCGCCGCCACGCGGGTGCTGGAGTCGGTGGCGACGGCCTCCGGAACACCGGCGACGACGCTCGCCGCGGCGCGCGCCGAGGCGCCGACCCCCACCGACTACTGGATCGAGCCCACCATCGGGCGTCTGCTGTTCGCCGCGTTGGTCGAGCGCGCGCTCGCCCATGCACCGGGTGCCGGCCGCGACGAGGACGTCCGGGCGCTGCGGGCCGCCGAGCGGGAGCTGGAGTTCGACACCTTCTGGGATCGCGCGCTGGTGGTGCTCGGCTACGCGCGGCTCGGGCTCGCCACCGAGACCGGTGTCGCGGCGCGATCCCTGACGGCACGCGAGATGGCGGTGTTGCGCGCCGAACCGGCGGTGGCGGGGCCGGCGGGTCACGCGCTGGCCGGGCCACTCGAGGCCGCGGCGCGCGCGATCGACGCCGCGGATCCGCACGCCGCGCGCACACCGCTCGAGGCCCTCTGCGCGCGCGCCGACCTGCGTCGGTACCGGGTGCCGTGCGCCGTCTGTGGGCGTGGCTCGATCGGGGTCGAAGGTGTGGAGGAAGACGGGGCATCGGACCGAGGAGACCCGCGATGACCTTCCTCTCCACCCGGCAGCTCGAACGCCCCCGGCACCAGGCCGGTACCGCCTCGACCACGGGGCATGCGTCCCCCGCCGCGGCGACCGTCGATCTGCGCATCCTCGGCATGCATTGCGCCGCCTGCGTGGGTCGGGTCGAGACGGCGCTGGGCACGGTGCCGGGGGTGGCGGAGGCCAGCGTCAATCTCGCGACCGAACGCGCGCACCTGGTGCTCGCCACACCGGTCGCGACCGAGAAGCTGACCGCGGCGGTGCGTGCCGCCGGTTACGACGCGCGACCGGTGACCATCGGAGCCACCGACGACACCGAGCGGCGCGAGCGTGAGAGCGAGCTCCGGGCGGTGCGTCTGCGCTTCGTGGTCGCGGCGTCACTCGCCACCCCGGTGGTGGTGCTGGGCATGTTCGGCATGCTGCCACCGCTCGATCGCATTCCTCTCGAAGTCCGCAACCGGGTGCAGCTCGTGCTCGCCACACCGGTGCAGTTCTGGGCCGGCTGGCGGTTCGTGCGTGCGATCGGACGCGCGCTCACCCGGCGCATCGCCGACATGGACCTCCTGATCGGGGTCGGGACCCTGTCGGCCTACGGCTTCTCGGCGGCGGTGACGCTGTTCCCGGCCGCGTTCCGCCACGCCGGGATCGTGCCCGAGACCTACTTCGACACCGCGGTCACCATCGTGACCCTGATCCTGCTCGGACGTCTGCTCGAGGCGCGCGCCCGCGCCGGCACGTCACGCGCGATGCGCCGGCTGCTCGATCTGCGGCCACGCACCGCGTCCCGGGTGCGCGGCACGACCGTCGAGACCGTGCCGCTCGACCAGGTGATGCCCGACGACGTGCTGCAGGTGCGTCCCGGCGAGCGGGTGCCGGTGGACGGCGTGGTGCTCGAGGGCCACAGCACCCTCGATCGCTCGATGGTCACGGGCGAGTCCATGCCGGTCGAGACCGGTCCCGGCGACCCGGTGACCGGGGCGACGCTCAACCTGACCGGGGCGTTCCGGATGCGCGCCGAGAAGGTCGGCGCCGCATCGATGCTGATGCAGATCGTGCGGATGGTCGAGGAGGCGCAGACCACCAAGGCGCGCGTGGCCCGTCTCGCCGACCGGGTGGCGGCGGTGTTCGTGCCGGTGGTGATGGGGATCGCGGCGCTGGCGTTCGTGCTGTGGCTCGGCTTCGGACCGGCGCCGCGTCTCGCGCACGCGCTGCTCGCCGCGGTGGCGGTGCTCATCATCGCGTGTCCGTGCTCGCTCGGTCTCGCCACCCCGACCGCGCTGATCGTCGGCACCGGACGTGGCGCCGAGCGGGGCGTGCTGCTGCGCAGCGCGCAGGCACTCGAGTCGGCGGAGGCGATCGACGTGATGGTGTTCGACAAGACCGGCACCCTGACCCGCGGCCGGCCCGAGGTGACCGACCTGGTGCCGGCGCCGGGCGCCGACGAGACGCGTCTGCTGGCGCTCGCGGCCACCGCCGAGCGCCACAGCGAGCACCCGCTCGCCGGCGCCATCCTGCGCGCCGCCGAGACGCGCGCGCTCGCCACGGCAGAGCCCGAGGACTTCGCCACCGTGCCCGGTCAGGGCGTGGTCGCGGTCGCGGACGGGCACGCGCTGGCACTCGGCACCCCGGCGTTCGTGCGCGCGCAGGGCGCCGACCCGGCTCCGCTCGAGGAGCACCGTGTCCGACTCGAAGCGGCCGGGCGCAGCGTGGTGGCGGTCGCCGCCGATGGCGTGCTGGTGGGGCTGATCGCGGTAGCCGACACGCTCAAGCCCGACGCGGCGGCCACGATCGGGGCGCTGGGGGCACTCGGTCTCGAGGTGTGGATGATCACCGGCGACAATCGCGGCACCGCGCTCGCCATCGCGCGCGAGGCGGGGATCGACGAGCGCCGGGTGATCGCCGAGGTGCTCCCCGACGGCAAGGCCGCGGCGGTGCGCGATCTCGAGAGCCGCGGTCACCGGGTGGCGATGGTGGGGGACGGGATCAACGACGCGCCGGCGCTGGCGGCGGCGACGCTCGGGATCGCGATGGGGGGCGGCACCGACGTGGCGATGGAGGCGAGCGACGTGACCCTGGTGCGCTCCGAGCTGACTTCGGTCCCGTACGCGCTCCGGCTGGCGCGCCGCACCATGGTGGTGATCCGGCAGAACCTGTTCTGGGCGTTCGCCTACAACGTGCTCGGCATCCCGGTCGCGGCCGGGCTGCTGTACGTGTTCCTGCGCCCGGGTGGACCGATCGGCCCGATCGGCGGCTGGCAGGGCACCCTTCACCCGATGCTCGCCTCGATCGCGATGGCGATGTCGAGTGTGTCGGTGGTGACCTCGTCACTGCGGCTGCGGAGCTTCGAGTAGGCACTCGCCGAGCGTGCCGAGAGCGGCCCTGGCGCTCCTCGCGCGCTCGACCGCGCAACGCAGCCATCGGCAAAGCCCCGACCCCATCCCTACGCCAGACCCCACTCCTCGAGGTCGTCCTCGTCCAGTCCCAGCAGATGTCCCACCTCGTGCTGGACCGTGATGCGCACCTCACGCGCCAGCTCGTCGCGATCGTGACAGGCGCGGCGCAGGTTGGCGCGGAACAGGTGGATCGAACCCGGGGCCGTGGGGACGTCGTCGTGGGTGCGTTCGAGCAGGTGATGCCCCACGAACAGTCCCAGGATGTCGGGGGACAGCGGCGGCTCCTCGAGGGTGAGCAGCCGTCGATCGGGCAGCTCGTCGACGATCACCGGCAGACGCTCGAGCTCGCGCCGCACCCGGTCGGGAAGCTCGGCCAGACTGCTCTCGACCAGCGAGTCGAACTCGGCGTCGTCCACCTCGAGCGGGAGCGGATAGGCCTCGGGGTCGAGTGTCTCGGCGGCCTCGGCGTGCTCCTCGGCGTATTTCGCGTTGCCGAGATGCGCGTAGGTGCGGGCCAGGAGGTCGTGCGCCTCGGGATAGTCGGGGAGCACATCCACGGCGCGCTCGGCGTCGTCGCGCGCGGCCTCGAAGCGGCACAGCTCGTACTCGCACACCGCCCGCAAGTGGAAATAGGCCGCCGGGTCGGCCGAGCGCTCGGCGCCGTGCAGGGTTTCGAGCGCTCGTGCCGGGTCGCCCTCCTCGAGCGACACCGCGGCGTCCACCATGCGCAGATCGGGATGACCGGGACGGGTCTCGAGGAGCGCGTCGATGGCGCGGCGCGCCTCCTCCACCTCGTCCTCGTCGAGCTGGGTGTAGATGCGCTCGATCTCGGTCCACTCGTCCTCGGTGAGCGTGGCGTAGCTCATGACACCGTGCACGGTAGCGTCGCCGGCGTCCGGGCGCCAGCCCGTCGCGTGGCGAACGGCCGTCCGCGCTCGAGCCGGCACCGCCGCGCGCACCGCACACCGCGTCCGTCCTGGTGCCCGCTCTTTCGCGCGCCGCCACCGCCCGGTCGGCCGCCACCCACCGAGGCACTGCGCCATTGCCGGCGCCGGCGAGTCCGCCTAGGCTCCCCTGGAACGTTCGCTCTCGAACGGAACCCGGCTCGTTCCGAACGGTCCCCCGGGAGGTGGCGATGACCCAGCGGCAGATGTTGCAGCGTCTCCGGCGCGCACAGTGGCGCGCGCTCGAACGGATGCTCCGGCGGGCCTATCAGGAGGGCTTCGAGGCCGGTCTCAGTCGCGCCCACGGCCAGGGGAGGCGGGGCCGCACCATTCGCGGCGATGCCACGGTGCAGGGTCTGGTGGACCGCATCGAACGCCACTTCGGCCTCGGGCGCTACGGGTTCGAGGTGCGGGTGGTGCACGGGGGCTCGGGTCGACGAGTGCCCGCCGCCGACCGGCTGGATCGACATCGTTTGCCCGACCGCGCGTCCTCCGGCCGACCGGGGCGTCGCGGGACGTGACCGGGCGCTGACAATCGCGGCAATGCAACGTGGTGCGGGAGAGAGCCTTGACCGTCGTTCCGTCACGCCATTAGAATCGACCGTCGCGCGCCGACACGAGTCGAGCGCGTGCGCCACCCGACCCGTTCCGAGGGCCCGCCCCGATGAAGTCGTTGTCTTCTCGTCTCCTTGCTTCACTGGTGGTGGCCTTGCTCGCCTGGCTGACCCTGGCCGGCGCCGCCGCCCCGACCGCGATCAAGAACCCCGACAAGCTGATCATCCTCTCCACGACCGACGTGAAGGGGAAGACCAGCCCCTGTGGCTGACACACGCCCAAAGGGGGCCTCGCCCGGCGGGCGAGTTTCGCGGACAGTGTGAAGCTCGAATACGGCCAGGTGGTCATGGTCGACAACGGGAATTTCTTTCCCGAGGACGACCTGCACCAGGACGCCGCCTGGTTCCTGATGGACATCATGAAGCTGCTGGACATCAAGGCGGTGGGGATGTCGGCAGCCGAGCTGCGTTTCGGTTACGCGTTCCTCAAGGCGAACGTCAAGCGCACCAGTCTGCCGCTGACCAGCGCCAACCTGATGGACGTCGGCACCGGCAAGCCGGCGCTCGTGCCATACGTGATCTCCAAGGTCGGCAACGTCAAGGTGGCGTTCTTCAGCCTGATGAACGACAAGGAGGACCTCGGCCCCGGACGCGACTCGCTCAAGGTGCAGGAGCCGACCAAGGTGGCGCAGGCCATGGTGCCGGATCTCCGCAAGAAGGGCGCGACAGTGGTCGTGCTTCTCTCCCAGCTCGGCAAGGTGGAGAGCGAGGACCTCGTGACGGCGGTGCCGGGTATCGACGCGGTGATCTGCGGGCACAACGTGCCGCTCATCCAGAAGGGCCGGATGATCAAGAACACGGTGGCCAGCTACGGCGGCGAGCAGGGGCAGTACATGAGCCGGACGATCCTGACGCTGGACAAGACCGGCCACGTCACCACCGGGGACAACGAGTCGTTCATCCTCAGTCCCGAGGTGGGTGAGAACGCGGACATTGCCAAGCTGGTGAAGACCTTCGAGGACGGGATGAACGAGAAGCTGCGCAAGGCCGAGAAGGAGGCGGCGGCCAAGCAGGGGCAGGCGGTGCAGGCCAACGCCGATCACTATCTGGGCTACGAGCTGTGCGCGCGCTGTCACAAGAGCGAGTACGAGCAGTGGCGGACGACCTCCCACTCGATCGCGTGGAACACGCTGGTGGCGGTGAAGCAGGACGCCTCGACCGAGTGCATCTCCTGTCACGTGGTGGGTTACAAGGAGAACGGCGGATACCAGACGGCGGCGGATTCGCCGCGTCTCTCCGGAGTCCAGTGCGAGAGCTGTCACGGGATGGGAACGAGGCACGAGTCGTATCCGAAGAGCCCGGCGAAGTTCGCCGAAGCGGTGTGCACCAAGTGCCACGTCAGCCCGCAGGACCCGGACTGGAACTTCGCCGTCAAGCTGGCGAAGGTGGTCCACGGCAACACCAGCGCCGAGACCATCAAGGGCAAGAAGCAGAAGGACGCGATCCCCGCCGACCGGCTGCAGATGCTGCAGGGTCACGGCGGCGGCTACTGACGGCCCCCGGCGTCCCGGCACGGCGGCGGTGCCGGCCGATCGAGCGCCGTCACCGCGACCGACGATCACTCCGACTCATGGCACCCTCACCGATCCGCCCCACCGGTCTCGCGGCGCTCGCACTGCTCGGCGCGTCGCTGGTCGTGCCCGCCGGCCCCGGCGGCGCCGCCGGCGCCACGCGCGACCTCGTGGTCCTGTCCACCACCGACGTCGGGGGCATGACCGGACCGTGCGGGTGTCACATCCCGAAGGGCGGTCTCTCGCGTCGCGCCGCGTACGCGGACAGCATGCGCTCGCTCTACTCCGACGTCATGCTGGTCGATGACGGCGGTTTCTTCCCGGTGGACAGCACCCGCACCGACGCCGCCTGGTTCCTCATGGACATGATGCGGTACATCGACGTGAAGGCGGTGGGCACGTCGCCACGCGAGTTGCGTCTGGGTCTGGCGCCGCTGCTGTCGAACGTGGCCCGCACCGGGTTGCCGCTCACCAGCGCCAACCTGGTGGACCGGAAGACCGGCAAGCCAGTGCTGGCGCCCAGCGTGATCGCCACCTCCGGCGATCTCAAAGTCGGGTTCTTCAGCCTGATGCCCGATACCGCCGACCTCGGGCCGGCGCGTGACACCGTCCAGGTGCTGGACCCGATCGCGACCGCGCGCGCCTCGGTCGCGGAGCTGCGCCGACAGGGCGCCACGGTGGTGGTGCTGCTCTCGCAGCTCGGCAAGTCGGGGAGCGAGGACCTGGTGGCGGCGGTGCCCGGCATCGACGCGGTGATCTGCGGGAACGGGGTGCCGCTGCTGCAGATCGGTCACAAGATCAAGGACACCGTCGCCTCGTACGGCGGCGAGCAGGGCCACTACCTGAGCCGCACGATCCTCAGTCTGGATGGCGGCGGCCGGGTCACCTCGGGCAACAACGAATGCTTCGCGCTCACCGGCGAGATGGGCGAGAAGGAGTCGGTTGCCCGGATGGTGAAGACGTTCGAGGACGCGCTGAGTCTCCGGCTCCACCGGGCCGGCAAGACCGTGACGACCCCCTAGACGTTCTCAAACGGAGCCTGGGGCTCGGTCTGCCCCCGGGGCGCCGGCTTGACTCCACTCGCCCGCGCCGCCTAACGTGCCTGCGGCCCACAGCATGCGGCCCCGTGCGACCTCAGCGGCCGCCGGGCGCGCCGGCCTCGCCGGAGGAGCGCGCCCCGGCGCGAGCCCGGAGCTCGCCGCCGGCGCCGACGCGACCCTCCGACGTCCATCCCGCCCCAGGCGGTCTCCAAGCGACGAGGACGGTTCCGTGAGCCCCAGACTCGACGGCGTCGAATACTTCGAGAGCATCCTCGATACGGTCGGCAACACTCCGCTCGTGCGCCTCCGTCACGTGGCCGAGCGTTGTCCGTGCCCGGTGCTCGCCAAGGTCGAGTTCTTCAATCCCGGTGGCAGCGTGAAGGACCGCATCGGGCTCGCGATGGTCGAAGACGCCGAGCGCGCCGGCCGGCTCGCCCCCGGCGGCACCATCGTCGAGTGCACCTCCGGCAACACCGGACTCGGGCTGGCCATGGTGGCCGCGGTCAAGGGCTACCACTCGGTGTTCTGCATGCCCGACAAGGTATCGAGCGAGAAGGTCTACCTGCTCAAGGCGTTCGGGGCCGAGGTCCACCTGAGCCCCACCGCGGTGACGCCGGATCATCCCGACTCGTACTACTCGGTCGCCAAGCGCATCGCCGCCGAGCGGTCGGGCGCGGTGCTCATGAACCAGTACCACAATCCCGCCAACCCGGCGGCCCACTACGCCACCACCGGTCCCGAGCTTTGGAAGCAGACCGGTGGCCGGATCACCCACTTCGTGGCCGGCATGGGCACCGGTGGCACGATCAGCGGCATCGCGCGCTATCTCAAGGAGCGCAATCCGAAGGTCCAGGTGATCGGCGCCGACCCGGTGGGCTCGATCCTCAAGCACTACAAGGACACCGGCGAGATCGGCGAGGCGCACACCTACAAGATCGAGGGCGTGGGTGAGGACTTCATCCCCACCGCGCTCGACATGTCGCTGGTGGACCGCGTGATCTCGTGCAACGACCGCGACGGTCTCAACATGACACGCCGGCTGGCGCGCGAGGAGGCCATCTTCGTCGGGGGATCCTCCGGCATGGCGGTGTGGGTGGCGTTCGAGGCGGCGATGGATTGCAAGCCCGACGACCTGGTGGTGGTGCTGCTCCCCGACACCGGTGAGCGCTACCTGACCAAGGTGCACAACGACGAATGGATGCGTGACAACCACCTGCTCGATCCGAGCGCGGCGTCGGCGTACGAGGTCGCGACCGGAAAGTCACGCAAGCTGCCGGCGCTGCTCCACGTGCAGTCGGGCGAGCCGCTCAAGCACGCGCTGGCGCTGATCGAGCAGCACGACGTGAGCCAGCTCCCGGTGATGCGCGGCGACGAGGTGCTGGGCACGCTGGAGGAGAACGAGGCGCTCAAGGCCGCCCTGAGCGACCCGCGCGCGGTCGAGATCCCGGTCGACCGCTGGATGGGCAAACCGCTGCCGGTGGTGGATGCCGATGAGGACGCCGAACAGGTGACCCGTCTGCTGGCGCGCGACCCCGCGGTGCTGGTGCGACGCGACGGCCGGGTGGTGGGCATCCTCACCCGTTTCGACATGCTGCAATTCATCGCCGGCGAGTGACGCGGGCGTGAGCGCCGCCGCGCCCCGCGCGGCCGGCCGACAGGAGGAGACGATGGGTGGTGACAAGAGTCTCGGGCCCACGTCGGGGTTCAGCACCCGCGCGATCCACGCCGGTCAGGAGCCCGACCCGACCACCGGCGCGGTGGTGGTGCCGATCTACCAGACCTCGACCTACGCCCAGGAGGCGCTCGGCCGGAACAAGGGCTACGAGTACGCCCGCACCCACAACGCCACCCGGGCGGCACTCGAGGGCAACCTCGCCGCACTCGAGGGCGGCACCCACGGTCTGTGCTTCGCTTCCGGTCTGGCGGCCACCAACACCCTGATGCAGACCCTGTCGGCGGGCGATCACGTGGTGGCCGGTGACAACCTCTACGGCGGGAGCTATCGGATGTTCACGAAGGTGCACGAGCGGCTCGGGCTCGAGTTCACGTTCGTGCCCTCGACCGATCTCGCCGCCTTCGAGCGTGCGTTCCGCCCCAAGACCCGGCTGGTGTTCGTCGAGACCCCGACCAACCCGATGATGCAGGTCACCGACATCGCCGCGATGGCGGCCCTGGCTCACACGCGTGGTGCCCGTCTGGTGGTGGACAACACCTTCATGACCCCGTTCTTCCAGCGTCCGCTCGCGCTGGGGGCCGACCTGGTGCTGCATTCGCTCACCAAGTACCTGAACGGTCACAGCGACCTGGTCGGCGGGGCGATCGTGACCTCCGACGCCGCGATGGCGGAGCAACTCCGCTTCCTGCAGAACGCGGTGGGGGCGGTGCCGGGCCCCATGGACTGCTGGCTCACGTTGCGTGGCACCAAGACCCTGGCGGTGCGCATGCGCCAGCACGAGGCGAACGCGATCGAGCTGGCCCGTGTGCTCGAGACTCACCCGGGGGTCAGCCGGGTGCACTACCCGGGGCTCAAGTGCCACCCCCAGCACGAGCTCGCCAAGCGGCAGGCCACCGGGTTCGGGGGGATGATCTCGTTCGTTCCCGGGGACGGCTCACTCGAGTCGGGTCGGAAGGTGTTCGACCGCTTCCGGCTGTTCACCCGCGCCGAGAGTCTCGGCGGCGTCGAGAGCCTGGTGTGTCACCCGGCTTCGATGACCCACGCTTCGGTGCCCCGGGAGACCCGGCTGGCGATGGGCTTCGCCGACGGGTTGCTGCGTCTCTCGGTCGGGATCGAGGACCTCGACGACCTTCGGGCCGATCTGGACATGGCCCTGCAAGCGATGTGATGTCTTCACGTTATGGGATCGCCCGGATCGAACCTGTTGCGCTCGGGTTGACATTCCCGGGGGACGTCCCTAGCCTACGGCCGCATTTTGTCCGTGCGTACACGCGGCCCATCGGGCCGCGGAATGCTCCGGCACCCCGATTCGTTCTCCGCGCAGGGACGCAGCCCGAAACGCGCCGCTGTCCGTGGTGACGTTCACACTGGTATTCAATCGAGATCCGTGGCCGCAACCGGCACACGATGCGCGGAGCGGCGGAACTGGGAGGAGGTGAATCTAATCCGGATGCGTAAGAACTTCGCTCTGTTCCTGGTCGCGCTGCTCGCGCTGACCCTGGTTGTCGCCGCTTACGGCTGTGGCGGAAAGAAGCCCGCCGAGAACACCGGCGCCGAGGGCACCTCGTCGACCGAGACGCAGGCCCCGGCCGATACCGGCATGGGTGGCATGCACGATTCAACGAGCATGATGGCGGACACGACCAAGAAGTAGCATCGACCCCGGTGGATCGGGGTTCGGTTCCGGGAGGGGAGGCAAGCGCCTCCCCTCCGCGATTTCCGGGGAGGGGGCGACTCCTCGATTCCCGGTTTCGCGGCCGAGTCTTGCGCCGCCAGGCGGGCGGATGTGGCCGCCGGATAGCCCGGCCCCGGTGCTCTCCGGCCCCGGAAACCCCGTTCCTGACGCGAAATCCAGCGTCCCGGACGCAACCCCGTTGCCGCTTTCTGCGTATCCGGAGCGACACGAGGAGGCTCCGCATGAGGCAGTTCCCCATCACCGTCCTTACCCTGGCGGCCCTGGCCGCCGGCTCGACCCCGCTCCTGGCCGACAGCTCGACCTGGCGCGAGCAGAGCGAATGGGTCCGGGACGCCCATGGGGTCGCGATGGTGAGCGTGGACGACGCACGCGGGGAGATCCATCTGGCGGCTTCACCCGACGACCGGATCCATCTGAAGGCGCTGAAGGTGGTCCGCGGCGGGTCCCTCGACGACGCCAAGCGCATCGCCGGAGAAACCGTGGTCGAGCTGGACGAAAGCGGGGGGCGGCTGGCCATCCGGGTGCGTTACCCGCACCTGCACGTGAGTCTCAACCTCTGGCAGAACATGTCCGGGGAGCGGGTGCCGATGGACGAGGTCCGGCTGTCGATCGAGCTGCCGGCGTCGCTGGCGGTCGAGGCCACGAGCGCCAGTGGTGACGTCACCAGCGAGAGCCTCGCGGGCAGCCAGCGTCTGCACACCGCGAGTGGCGACGTCACGGTGAGCGACGCGTCGGGCCCGGTGACGGTGAGCAGCGCCAGCGGCGACGTGAGTGGCCAGGCGCTGGCCGCCGCCCGGGTCAACACCGCGAGCGGCGATGTGTCGATGGACGGTGTGCGTGGCGGGATCGACATCGAGAGCACCAGCGGCGACGTGGCGGTGCGGGGTGCCGTGGATTCGGTTCGCGTCCGCACCGTGTCGGGCACCGTGCGCATCGACGACGCCCCACGGGGAGCCGACGTGGGATCGACCAGCGGCGAGGTGACCCTGGGCAGTGCCGCGGGACGGGTGCGAGTCCACACGGTCAGCGGCGACCTCGAGGTGCGGCTGCGCCCCGGTCTCCGCGCCGCGGATCTCGGCACCCAGAGCGGCGGGCTCTCGGTGACGCTCGAGCCCGGGCTGGCGTGCTCGATCGATGCCGGCACCTCGAGCGGGGAGATCGATCTGGGAGGCTCGTCGTCGGTCACCCGCCACGGGCATGGTCGCGCCATCGCGACCTACGGCGGTGGCGGAGCAGCGGTGGGATTGCGTACCGTGTCGGGTGACATCCGTGTGGTGGTGGGAGGAGGGAGGTGACCATGCTGGGACCCCGCAGATGGTGGATGGCCGCGTTCGCGGCGGGCGTGTTGTCCATCGTGGTCCTCATCGCGGTGATCGCGATCCCGGTCACGCGCAGCGTGACGCGGCGGATGACGACGTGCATGTTGGCGAACGTCGTGGTCAGCGAGGCCTCGGCCCAGACCCGTCTCGATTTCAAGCCGGTCCCCGCGGAGAGCGCCGAGGCGTTCGACCAGCACAACGCCGTTCATCGCACCGCGCGTGGCAGTGGCACGCTCAAGGCGGTGCCGGCGTCGCCGCCGCCGCCCGTGCATCCCGACGCGGTCCAGAACGAGAGTCCAGATGTCCCCGAGCCCCCCGAGCCGGCGACACCGAGCAGCACCGGCAACATCGTCCAGATCGGGTCCGACATCCACATCGAGAAGGGCCAGGTCGTGGATGGCGACGTGCTGTCGATCGGCGGCGACATCCGAGTCGACGGTCACGTGCGTGGCAACGTGTCGGCCA
>JBIOKD010000012.1:0-25027 GCA_044451485.1 Candidatus Eiseniibacteriota bacterium
CCGGATCGTCGGGGTGCTGTTGCTGGGCGCCGGGATCGGGACACCACTCGCGACCGAGCTGCGCACCGAGATGCTGTGCGAGGTCACGTTCCTCACCGGCGACTACGTCACCGGCACCACGCTCAGCGACAGCAGCGACGTCAGCTCCCTGATCCGCACCCTGCGCGAACGTCACCTGCGTGACGACGCGATGCTGGCTCGGGTGGGCGTGTTGCAGGTGAAGGCCCCTCACGGCGTGTATCTCACCCTGGTGCGTCACCTCCCGGGCGCCGACGCGCTCACCGGCCAGTACTACGTGATCCAGCGCTCGTTCGACCCCGAGACCTCGTTCCTGCAGGTCATGCGTCAGGACATGATGGCGCTGGCGGCGGTGGCGCTGATCCTGGCGCTGCTCACCGGTCTCGCGTTCAGCGAGCAGATCCTGCGACCCATCCAGCGGCTGGTGAAGGTCGCTCAGGAGATGGAGAAGGGCAACTACGAGCATCCGCTCGACATCCACCGCAGCGACGAGATCGGTTATCTCGCCGACCGCTTCCGAGAGATGCGGCTCCGCGAGCGCGCGACCCTGGACAGTCTCGAGCAGGCGGCGCGGCTCAAGAGCCAGTTCCTGAGCATCGCCTCACACGAGCTGCGCACCCCGGTGAGCGTGCTGGTCGGCTATCGCGATCTGCTGGCCGGTGGCGACCTCGGTCCGATCAGCGAGCCCCAGAAGGAGGCGCTCGAGACCATGCGTCTGCAGCTGGTGCGTCTCGGCGTCATGGCCGACGAGGCGGCACGCTTCGCGCGTCTGCGTGGCGAGCGGCTGTCGATCGACGCCCAACCCTGGGACATCGAGCCGATCGTGAGCGCCGCGATCGCCGCGGCGCGCACCGCCGGCTCGCGCCGCGCGGTTAGGATCGCGATGGAGGTCGAGTCGGGGCTGCCCAAGCTGGAGGTGGACGCGCTGGCGCTCGAGCAGGGCATCCTCCAGCTCGTGACTAACGGCATCCGTTTCACGCCCGACGGCGGCCAGGTGACGGTGAGCGCGCGTCGCGACGGCGCGGACCTGGTGATCGAGGTCCGCGACACCGGGGTGGGCATCGAACCCGAGCGGCTCGAATCCCTGCTGTCACGTGGAGCCGCGAACAACGAGGTCAACCACTACCGTTCCGCGTCCAGTCTCGAGTTCAACTCGGCCGGTCTCGGACTCGGGCTCGCGATCACCCGCGCGGTGGTGGAGGCGCACGGTGGCGAGATGCGGGCCACCAGCGAGGTCGACTCGGGCAGCGTGTTCACGATCGTTCTGCCGCTCAAGCCCGCCAACGAGAACCGCGCCGCCGCGTAGGGTTCGCGATCAGACGGCCGCGCCCGAAAGAGCGACGGGGCGGCGTCTTGCGACGCCGCCCCGCGCGGTGAGGTGGTACCCCGGGATCAGGCCTTGCGGACGCCCGAAGCCTGCAGCCCCTTCGGGCCACGGGTGACTTCGAACTCCACCGACTCACCCTCGGCAAGGGTCTTGAAGCCCTCCCCCTGGATGGCCGAGAAGTGCACGAACACGTCCTCGCCGCCCTCCTGGGAGATGAAACCGAAACCCTTCGCCTCGTTGAACCACTTCACGGTGCCACGAGCCACTTGAAACACTCCTTACGAACCGGGGCGATGCCCCAAACACCGCCGAAACGCGGCGGCGACGCCCGGTCAGAGTGACCGGGTCCCGGTCGCGCGTACCCCTGATACACGAATGTCCGCCGAGAACTCCCCGGCGGACACGAGATCGAGCGACATCGATGCGACCGAAGACGCCCATATGATGCACGATCCTCCGGGTCGATGCAACTGACCCGGTGGTGCCGCGTAACACATTGCCCGTGAATGGATTGTCGGCACGCGCAGGCGACCTGGGTGTCGATTTCGAAGCCCCCAGCGGGCGATCAGGCCAGCCCCCGGAGACGCCCCATCAGGGCCGCGAAGCGGCACTCCGCACGCCCGCGGCCTGGAGCCGGACCAGAAGCACCGCGGTGCGCTTGGCCTGCATGGGCAGCGAGCCCAGGAGCGCCCACTCGTTCACCGTGTGCCCGCCGTCGCCCTTCATGCCCATCGCGTCGATCGCCATCGGGGTGATGCCGTCGGTGAAGGCGACGTCGGCCGCTCCGGCGCGCGCCGGATCAACCGGCTCGAGCGGACCGAGCCCCAGATCGCGGCTGGCGCGGTCGGCGAGCGCCAGCAGACGGCGGTTGCCGTCGGTGGGCGAGAACGGCGGGTAGCCGTCGTCGAAGGTGATCGACGCCGAGGCGTGCGAAGGACTCGCCGCCACGATGCGTCGCATCACCTCTTTCGCGTGCTCGCGCTGGGCGAGCGACAGGGTGCGCAGGTCGCCGGTCACGAGCGAGCTCTCGGCCACCACGTTGTTCTTTCCGTACGCGGTGCCACGGGCCGCGGATCGGTCGTAGCCGATGGTGGTGCCGCCCACGGCCAGCCCCGGGTTGAACGTGAGATACGGCTCGCCGGCGAGCGAGTCCTGGAAGGCGGCCAGCACCCGCGCCATCTCGAACACCGCCCCGGCACCCACCTCGGTGGTGAAGATCTGCGACGAGTGCGAGGGCGTTCCGGCGGTGCGCAGCGTCCATTCGCTGGCCCCGCGACGCGCGATGATGACGTGACGCGGATCGCCGTCGCCGTCCTCGAACCCGATCGCCAGGTCGGCGCCATGCGCCGCCGCGATCAGGTCGGCGCGGGCGAGCGACAGGGGACTGCCGTTGCGCTCCTCGTCGCCGCACAGGAACACGGTGACCGACACCCGGTCGAGCGCGTGCTCGTCGGCCAGGGCGCGCAGCGCCAGCAGCATGACCACGTCGCCTCCCTTCATGTCGATCACGCCGGGTCCGGTGGCGATCGAGTCGGAGGTGCGTTGGAAGTGCTGGAAGGGGCTGTCGGCCTCGAACACCGTGTCGAGGTGGCCAATCAACAGCACCCGCGGCGCGCCCGGGCGGCCCTCGCGAGTGGCGATCAGGTGCCCGGCGCGCTGCCAGGTGCGCCCGTCCACCCAGCGGGTGGTGAAGCCGAGCCGGGCGAACTCGGGCGCGAACAACCGGGCGACCGCCGCGACCCCGGCGGTGTCGAGGGTGCCGCTGTTGATGTTCACCGCGCGCTCGACCAGCGCCAGCGATTCGGTCGCGTGCCGGTCGACCGCCTCGGTGAGCCGGCGCTCGAGCGGATCGAGCCCGGCGGCCGGTGCCGCACCCGCGGCGGCGAGCAGGATCAGCGTGGTCGCCACGAGCCGGGGCACCACGCGTCGCGCCGCGATCCTCACCGCAGACCCTCGATCACGTGCAGGTCCACGAGCTGCATGTAGTAGACGTAGGCGTATGCGGTCCCGTCGGCGCTGGTGCGGACGCGTCCGACCCGGTAGATGCCGGTCGGATCGGGTGGTGCCAGCTCGCGCCACACGGTGCGCTCGCCGGTGCCGAGATCGACACGATAGATGCGCGCCGGCAGCTCGTTCATCTTGTACACGAGCACCGCCTCGTCGGAGAACCACTGCACGATGCGGTCGTCGCGACCGAGCGAGGGGACCGGCTCCGAGTCGCCACCCGAGACCGGGTAGATGCGGTACTCCTGGTCGACCGTGAGCGCGACCGCCGCCTGGCCGTCGCGGATCACCCGGTACTCCATGAAGTCGACACCCTCGGGGCTCAGGGCCTGCGGGTCGCCATCCTGGACGTCGATCCGGTAGAGACGGATGCCGCGACCCGGCTCGTGGGCCGAGATCACCATGTGTCGTCCGTCCGGGCACCACCGGGCGATGTGGGTGTAGAGCGTTCCGGTGTTCACGTCGCGTGGCTCGCCGACCCCGGTCGGGAGCAGGTAGAGACTGCCCACGCCGCCCCCCATGCTCCGCGCCGCCGCCACCCAGCGGCCGTCGGGCGAGATCGCGCGCGCGCCGCCGTCCCCCAGCCGCACCGCCGGCGAGCCGTCCATCGGGCGAACGTACACCGAGCCGCTCGCGCCACCGCCCTCGGCGGTCTCGTCGATCAGCATGGTCTTGCCGTCGGTGGAGAGATCCTGCAGCAGCGACCAGTCGAGCCACGACAGATCACGCTCGCGTGTCTCCCCCGGCGCGAGACCGTTGATGCCGGCGCGCTCCGGGCCGTGGCCGACGAGCACCCGCCCGTCCCGGGCGATGTCGTGGATGGTGAGATTGCTCGCCCCCTGGAGCACGCGACGATGCTGTCCGTCGGCGGTGACGGCGTACAGACCTCGCGCCGCGCCACCGCGATCGGCGGTGAACCACACCTCGTGTCCGTCGGCCGACCACGCCAGCCCGCGCAGGGTTCCCCAGTCACTCGACAGCACCCGGTGTTCGCCCTGACGATCGACCACCGCCAGCGTGCCGCCGTCGTTGTTGCGGGTCGGGTGGTCGGCGAACGCGAGCAGCCGGCCGTCCGGGGAGATGCGGATCTGGCTAATCCAGCCGGCCGTCTGGTAGAGCACGTTGCCGACCGGGTATTCGAGCCGGACCATGCCGCCCTTCTCACGCACGATTGCGAGTTGCTGGCCGTCGGGGCTCCAGTCGGCGCCGTGCACGTCGTGCAGCAGCTCGCGCGCGGCGCCACCCATCGGCGGCACACGGGCGAGGGTGCCGCGGCGGTCGAACGAGGTCACGAACTCGGAGCGCAGGAGCGCCGCCATCTCGTTCGTGGACGAGATGCTCAGCAGGTCGGTGTCCTTGAAGCCGAGCGTGCGCGCCTCCGGATTCCCGATGTGGGCCCAGAACAGCTCGAGCGGCTTGCCCTCCCAGCTCGCACTGTACACCACCGAGTGGCTGTCGGGGGTGAAACGCGCCGACCAGATCGCGCCGCGGCGGAAGGTGATCCGCTGGTAGGAGACCGACTCGGGCGTCGATCCCGAGATCGGCTCGCCGGCGCCGGCCAGCACCAGCGATTCGAGCGCATACGCCAGGTCACGCGCCGATTCGAAGCGCTCGCCGGGCTCCTTCTCGACCAGCCGGCGCACGAGCGGGGTCAGCGCCGGCGCCTGGGCGCGGACCTCGGCGGGAAACTCGGGCAGGTCGTCGCGCACGATCGCCGCCAGCGTCTCGACCGGGGTGGCGCGATGGAACGGTGGGCGTCCGGTCGCCATCTCGTAGAGCACGCAACCGAGCGCGAAGAGGTCGGCGCGGTGGTCGGCGTTCTGACCGTGGACCTGCTCCGGGGCCATGTAGCCGACGGTGCCGAGCACCCGGCCGGCCTCGGTCATCGCGGTGGCCATGAGCGAGTCGGTCCCACCCGCCACGGGCACGTCGTCGTCGTGGCGGACCAGCTTGGCGAGCCCGAAGTCGAGGATCTTGACCTGCCCATCGAGACCGATGAACAGGTTCTCGGGCTTGAGGTCGCGATGCACGATCCCGCGCGCGTGCGCCGCGGCCAGCCCGCGGGCGATCTGCGCCCCGCACTCGATCACCTTCCGAACCGGCAGTGGCCCGGTCTCGAGCCGTGCGCGCAACGTCGCCCCCTGGAGGAGCTCCGAGACCACGTAGGGCGCACCGTCGTGGGTCCCGACGTCGAACACGGCCAGCACGTTGGGGTGGTTCAGGGCGCCGACCGCGCGCGCCTCCTGGTCGAAGCGGCGCAGGCGCTCCGGGTCCGAGCTGTAGGCGGCCGGCAGCAGTTTGATCGCGACATCCCGCCCCAGACGCTGGTCGTGGGCGCGGTAGACCTCGCCCATGGCGCCGGCGCCGACGAATCCGGTCACGTCGTAACGGTCGATGCGGGTGCCGGTGGAGACGGGCATGGTCTCGCATTCTGCCCGTCGCGGTGTCGGCTGTCGAGGGGATCCTCGGGACGCGGACGACCTCGGACACCGGCGCTCGCGCGCCGGCTGCCGACCGCCCGGTCAAGGCGCGTGGCACTCCTGCCGATGTTACCCAGAGACCCCGCGAGGCAGACCCGATGGCCCCCGACACGCTCGAGATCCGAAGCATCCACCCGCTGTTGCGCGCCTACACCGTGCTGGCGTGGGCCGGATTCGGGTCGCTCATGCTGGCACTCGCGGTCCGCTTCCCGACCCAGGGTCACGTCTTCGGCTACCTGTTCGGGGCCGCGGGTCTGTGGGTGGCGCTCTACTGGTGGCGGGTGCCCGAGGTGCGCGTCACCCTGCGCCCCGACGGCATCGACTACGTCGACACCTCGCTTGGGGCGTTGATGAGCTTTCCGATCCGCCGTGCGTCGTGGTCGGACATCGTGGCGGTGGACACCCGAAACGTCACGTATCGACACGGCAGCTTCGTGCGCACCCGGGTCACGGTGCGTGACGGGGCGCTGCGGATACGCCGCTTCACGGTGACCAGCCGTGACGATGGCTACGGCCGCCTTCTCGACACGCTCGCCGGACACATGGCGGGCGCCGGCGTCGAGATGCGGGGTCCGCGCTCGGCCCGGGTGTACGACGAGATGCGCGAGATGCTGGGTGGCCAGCTCAAGCTGATCGGCGGTTTCGCGCTGGTGGCGGGCGCTCTGCTCACCTTCGCCTGGCTCACCCGCCGCTAGACGCGGGACGTTCACGCTGGCGGTCAGCACGCCCGCGTCTTCTCGCCCCCTTCGGCGGTCGATGCTAGACTGCGCCCGTGCGTGATCTCGTGGTCGTCATCACCGGCGCCTCGAGCGGCATCGGGGCCGCCCTGGCGGAGCGCGTCACGCGTGACGGTGCGCGCGTGGCGCTTGCCGCCCGACGCGAAAACGAGCTGGCCGCGGTCGCCGCGCGCTGCGGAGCCGAGGCGCTCGCGGTGGTCACCGACGTCACCCATCGGGTCGAGGTCGAGCGTCTGCTCGACGCGACACTCGGCCGCTTCGGCGTCGTCGACGCGTGGGTGAACAACGCCGGTCGGGGGATCTCTCGGCCGGTCAGCGAGCTGACCGACGAGGACTTCGACGAGATGATGCGGGTCAACGTGAAGTCGGCGTTGTACGGCATGCAGACCGTGCTCCCCCACTTCAAGAGCCGGGGCCGCGGCCACATCATCAACGTGTCCTCGATGCTCGGACGGATCCCGTTCGCGCCGGTGCGCGCCGCCTACAGCGCTGCCAAGCATGCGCTCAACTCGCTCACCGCCAATCTCCGCATGGACCTGGCGCGCGAGCACCCCGACATCCACGTCTCCACGGTGATGCCCGGTGTCGTCGCCACCGAGTTCGGCGTGCGCGCGATGCATGGTGGCATGGACTCGCGTCGCTTCCCGGGGGCGCAGAGCGCCGAGGAGGTGGCGGCGGTGATCGCCGATCTCATCGACCACCCGCGCGCCGACGTGTACACGCGCCCGGGCGGGCGGGAGATCGTGGCGCGCTACTACGCCGCCGAGGATATGGGGGCGTTCGAGCGCGAGCCGGGCTTCGGCCCCCGGTAGGCTCCACCGGAGGGGTCCGATCGCTGCGTTGCGAGCTTGCTCCTCGCGACGTGTCCTCGCGAATACGACTCGCTCGTCGCTTCGCTCGCGCCTTGCGCTCGGGCCCCTCGGGCGGAGCCTCGAACGAATCCCCCGCAGCGGTCAGCGCGACGCGGGCTTGAGCCGGTTCGCCAGGTGCGCCCGCAGCTTGGCCACCTTGGGCGCGATCATCGCGCGGCAGTAGCCCTGGTCGGGGTTCCGCTCGAAGTAACTCTGGTGGTAGCTCTCGGCCGGGAAGAACGTCTCGAGCCGCTTCACCTCGGTCACGATCGGCGCGTCGAACACCTGCCGCGCGGTCAGGTCCGCGATCACCGCGCGCGCCTCGCTCTCCTGTGTGTCGTCGGCCGCGAAGATCGCCGAGCGATACTGGGTGCCGACGTCGGGTCCCTGCCGGTCCTTGGTGGTCGGATCGTGGAAGGCGAAGAAGATCTCGAGCAGGTCCCGGTAGGAGATCACGTCCGGATCGAAGGTGATCTGGATCGCCTCGGCGTGCCCGGTCGTGCCGCTGCACACCGCCTCGTAGCTGGGCGACGGAAGACGTCCGCCGGTGTAACCCGACACCACGCGCTCGACCCCCTCGAGACGCACGAACACCGCCTCGAGACACCAGAAGCAGCCACCCGCCAGGGTGGCCACCGCACGTCGTTCGCCCATCCGATCCTCCGTGGCAGCGGCTCCGCGGTTCCAGCGGCCCGACCGGGCGCCTACCCGGCCACGGGGATCATGCCACAGACACGGGCGTCACGCCGCCGGCGGCGGCCCGCGCCACGCACCAGCGAGCGAACAGACGCAGCGCGCGGTCGGCGCCGCGGAACACCGGCACACCGGCGCTCTCGAGTGCCGCCACCATGGGGTCGTAGCGCGATCCGGCGTCCACGACCATCACCCACGGCTTGCGGCTCCGGCGCCACAGCTCGACGAGCCGCGGCACGACACCACCCTCGCGGGTGAGGTCCTCGCCGGCCCCCTCCGACCCGGGCAGTGTGGCGAGCGCCGGGGTGAGCGGCACGCACCCGACGACCGCCGCGTCCACCCCTGGATCGTCCAGCACCGCGCCGGCGATCTCGGCAAAGCCGGCGTCGCCGAGTGTCGGGGTGACGTCGATCGGATTGCGCACGCCGACCACCGCGTCGAGCCGGGCCCGCTCGAGCACCACACCGAGACGACGACGCGTGTCGGCGTCGAACTCGGCGGTGACGAACGGGCCGAGGTGATCGGCGATCACGACGCACTCGAAGCCGGCGTTGGACACCGCACCGAGCCGAAATCCACGCGGCTCGCGACCGGCGAGCCGCACGAACAACCGGGTGAGGTCCTCGAAGTCCTCGAGTGTGTCCGCCACCACCACACCGGCCCCCGCCGCGAGACGCCGGGTGAGACGCGCGTCACCGGCCACCGCGGCGGTGTGACTCGCCGCGGCGCGCGCGCCGGCGGCGGTGCGTCCGGCGCGGTAGAGCACCACGGTGCGCCCGCTCCGCGTGATCCGACGCGCGGCGGTCATGAACCGCTCGCCGTCGAGCGGCCGGAAGCCCTCGACGTAGACCGCGAACACCGCGGTGCCCGCGTCCGTCTCGAGATGGGTGAGCCAGTCGCCGAGCGTGAGATCGGTCTGGTTGCCGACGGTGACGATGTGACGTGGCTCGAGCCCGCCAAAGCGGCTGGTCTTCGCCACGGCGAAGGCACCGCTGCCCGCGATCAACGCCAGCGGGTCACCGGCCCCCGTCGCCGCCGGAAGCTTGTGTTCGGGGATGAACAGCGTGTCCACGCCACCGGGCAGCGAGCGGATCCCGAGACAGTTGCCGCCGTTCACGACCGGTCCACCCCAGTCGCCGGCGCGTGAGCGCGCCAGTGACTCGCGCACCCGCCTGACCAGCGGCTCGTGACCGGGCATCTCCTCGAGCCCGCCCGGGATCAGGATCACGCTCTCGGCACGCCGGGTGTCGCAGGTCTCCGCGAGCATCTCGGCCGCCTGCTCGGCGGAGACGGCCAGCACCAGCAGATCCACCGGTCCGGCCAGCGCCGCCAGCGATGGCACGCAGCGACAGCCGTCGATGCTCTCGGCGCCGGGCTTGATCACCGTGAGCGCCTGGGGCGGGAGGCCCTGACGGAGCAGGTTGCGCAGGATGATGCGTCCGGGATTCATGCCGGACGACACCCCGGCCACCGCGACCGAGCGCGGCGCGAGCAGCGTGCGGACACGTCGCATCGGTCGCGGTGCCGCCGGGCGCTCGCCCGGGAGACGCGGCGTGCACAACGCGTCGAGCGCCACCAGCCGGCCGCCGCTCACCACCAGAGGGTTCACCTCGAAACCGCCGAGCGGCTCGGGACAGAACGTGGCGGCGAGCGCCATCATCCGCCGTATCGCGTCGACGTACGCCTCCTTCGCGATCGGCGCCGGCCGTCCGCGCTGCGGGGTGGTCACGAGCGCGAGCGGCGCCAGTGCCGCCACCGCACGCTCGATGTCGCCCGGCTCGGCCAGTGCCGGCGCCACCGCGGCCAGCGCGGCGTCGTCGAGGGCGCGCGCCAGCCATTCGGCGTGCACGCCACCCGGCGCCAGGGTCACCACCGCGCCGAACTCCGGCGTCCAGCGGAAGCCGAGCAGCGACTCGTGACCGAGACCGGTCTCGTGTGGCACGAACTCGCAGACCAGGAACCCGGCCCGGCGCACGTGGGTCAGCCGGCGGCTCATCTCGCGTGCGGCGGCGCCGAGCGCGTCGGCGCGATTGGCCACCACGCACACCGCACCCGCCTCGGTCTTGTGCGCGACGTCCGGGGACAGCGCCTTGAGCACCACCCGCTCCCCGGGAAGACGTCCGGCGAGGGCTTCCACCGGCCGGCCATCGGGACACAGGAGCCGGCCTGGGGTGGCGATGCCGACGGCGTCGAGCATCGCCAGCCCGTCACTCTCGAGAAGCCGGCCGTCGCCACGCGCGCCGGCGCGTGCGATCACCTCGGCCACCGCCGCGGCCCACCCGGGCGCCGGGGCGGACCCGGCGGGTGCCTCGAGGACGCTCATGACGCGGCCGCGACGCCCGCGGCCTCGGCGGCGGCACGACCGGCGCGGAACGCCGACAGATTGGCGGTCACGACCGTCTCGCCCTTGCCGGCGAACATCTCGCGCACCGCGCGCTCGAGCGCCGCGACCGACATCGGAAGCCGGTGCGAGGCGGCGCCCACCATGACCGTGTTGAGCGTCTGGGGATCGCCGGCCTCGTCGGCCAGACGGCCGGCCTCGACCAGGATCGCCCCCGGCATCCGCCGGATCCGCTCGTGCAGCTCGTCGAGGGGCGGGTAGTCGGAGATGTTGATCACCGGCTCGGCGGCGGTGACCAGGGCGCCGTCGGGGGCGAGATGATGCACATGACGCAGCCCTTCGAGGGGCTCCATGCTGAGCACGATCTGCGCCCCGCCGATCGGGATCAGATCGCTGGCGATGGCGCGGTCGGCGAGCCGGAGGTGCGCCTGCACGCCGCCCCCGCGCTGAGCCATGCCGTGCACCTCGGACTGCTTCGCAAACCACTCGTCGGCGATCGCGGCACGACCGATGATGGCGGCCATCGAGAGCACTCCCTGACCTCCGACACCACACAGCAGGATGTCGACCTTCATCGTGTCACCTCTTCTTCCACGCCCCCACCACCACCGGCGTCGTCGCCACCACCGGCGTCGCTCGGATGGTCGTAGGGGTCGGGCATGACGCGGGACACGGCGACGGGGCCACGATCGGCGACGGGTAGTGCGCCGCTCGAGATCTCATCGAGGATCGCCGGCGGCTCCTCGGTCGCGATCGCCGACACGGGCGCCCCGGCGGTGGCCGCGGCCTCGGCGGCGGCCCGAGCGCGCTCGCGCTGATGACGCCGCGCGGTCTCCTTGCACTCGCGCACCGCGATGACCACCGAGAGCCCGGGGTGCGCGATCTCGCGTCTCAACAGAGCCGCGTTCGACTCCACCCGTCGTGGATGGGCGTCCACGACATGACAGTGCGCCGGTGGCACCCCGAGACCGAGCACGATCTCGAGCAATCGCGACGACGGCACCAGCGGTTCCTGGCCGCCGGTCATCGCGGTCGCCTCGTTGTCGAGGATGAACAACGTCATCGGGGTGTCGGCGGCGGCGGCGTCCAGCAACGCGGTCATGCCCGAGTGCAGGAACGTGCTGTCACCGATCACCGCCACGACCGGCTGGAATCCCGCCTCGGCCGCGCCCTTGGCCATCCCGATCGACGCGCCCATGCACACGCACGACTCGATCGCGTTCCACGGCGGCAGCGCGCCAAGCGTGTAGCAGCCGATGTCCGAGGTCACCAGGTGTGGATCCGCGCCGGCCAGCGCCCCCTTCAGGGCCTTGAAGGCATGACCGTGCGGACACCCCTCGCACAGCTGGGGGGGGCGCGACGGCAGCGGACCCGGATCGTAGGCCTGTGTCGCGCGTGGCGCGATGCCGAGCGCCTCGCGGACGTTGTCGGGGGTGAGCTCGCCGCTCGCGGGGAGCGTGCCGTCCATCCGGCCGGAGACCGGGACACCCCCCGGCAGCAGACCACGCAACGCACGCTCGACCAGCGGCTGGCCGTCCTCGATCACCAGGACGCGTTCGACGTGTTCGGCGAGCCGGCGCACCAGCGTCACCGGGAGCGGATAGGCGCCGATGTGGAGATGCGACGGCACCCAGCCGAGATCGTCGAGATTCTCGGCGACGTAGTTGCGTGCCACCCCACAGGTGATGATCCCGAGATCACGACGCGCCGCATTCAGACGTAGCGTGTTCCAGCGGCACGACTCCGACCACGCGAGGAAGTCGCCCTGACGCGCGAGCAGCGACACCCAGCGCCGGCGCGCGTGCGCGGGCAGCAGGATCCAGGAGGCCGGATCGCCGTTCTTGCGCACCGGATTCTCGCCGCGCGGCTCGCCGATCTCGACGTCGGTGCGGCTGTGCGCAAGGCGGGTGACGAGTCGCACCATGAGCGGGACGCCGAAACGCTCGGAGCGATCGAACGCCTCGCGGGTCATGTCGTAGGCCTCCTGTTGATCGGCCGGCTCGAGACACGGCACCCGCGCGAAGTCGGCGTAGAAGCGGCTGTCCTGCTCGTTCTGCGAGCTGTGCATCCCGGGATCGTCCGCCACCGCCAGCACCAGACCTGCGTGCAGCCCCAGCAGCGCGGAGTTCACGAACGCGTCCGCGGCCACGTTGAGACCGACGTGCTTCATCGAGACCAGCGCGCGGCGCCCGGCGAAGCACGCCCCGAGCGCCTCCTCGTACGCGGTCTTCTCGTTCGCCGACCAGGCCGCGTGTGGATGACCGTGACGGCGTCGGTGGTCGAGGATGAATTCGAGGATCTCGGTGGACGGGGTGCCGGGATACGCATAGGCGCTGGTGATCCCGGCGTGGATCGCGCCGAGCGCCACCGCTTCGTCACCGAGCAGGATCCGGTGCGGCATGTTGCCTCCCTGCGCGGGGAGCCGGCGAGGGGCGGACGCCGCGCGGCGCGAGACCGGGCTGACCGGAATCGCTCACCTCGGTTCGATTGCAGGCCGCGTGCCGCGGCCGGGATCCGGCACGGCCCGTGTGGCGTCCACCCAACCGGATCGGATGCAATGAGTTGCGCGGGTTCTCGCGGCGCCCTCGTCGTGACCATCGGCGCGCGATCCTTCCGTCACCTGACAGGGTGGCCGGTGGGGCTGACGGCTCCGACCTCACGTCCCGGGTCGGCACCGCCGATAACGGTCAGACCGGACGAGGTGCCGGAGGCGGAGGACATGGAGCAACCCTTCGATCAGGTCGAACGTCGACGCGGCCGTCTGCTCGGCATGGCGGGGCTGGTGCTCATGGTCATGTGCGCCACCCTGCTCATGGTGACCTGGTCCGCCCAGGGCATCTCGTTCCAGTTCAGCTTCGAGCAGCGCTGGCCGACGCTGGTGGGGCTCGCCGGTCTGGTGGTCCTGTTCGTGCTCTACGGGCAGTCCCAGCACCGCGAGCTGGCGGCGCTCGAGCGCCGGCTTCGCGATCTCGCGGTGCGCGAGGCCGCCATGCAGGCGCGCTTCGCCGAGCTGTCGTTCCTGTTCGACACCAGTACCCAGCTCCAGCTCCGGCTCGACCTGGCCGGGATGCTCGAACTGGCGGTGCAGCGGCTGGTGCCGTGTCTCGACGCGCACCAGGCCTCGATCATGCTGTTCGACGAGACCACCGGCATGCTCGAGGTGTGCGCCACCGCCGGTGCCGACGCGAACCGCGCCGCGGGCGCCCGGGCCAAGCCCGGCGAGGGCATCGCCGGGCAGGTGTTCCACACCGGCGAGACCCTGCTGCTCACCTCCGAGATGCTGCGCGAGCGATTTCCGAACCGGTTCGATAAGGGCCGGGAGGCCGGCTCGGCGGTGTGCGCGCCGATGCGCTTCCGCGGCGGCACCATCGGCGTGGTGTGCGTGTCACGCACCGACGGCGAGCCGTTCCAGCGCTCGCACGCGGAGATGCTCACCCGCTTCGCCGAGCACTGCGCCGCCACGGTGGTGAAGACGCACCACCATCAGCAGCTGCTGGCGCAGGTCCGCAAAGCCGGCTGAGCCAGACCGCCACCCACCCCGATCCTCCATCCGGGGCAGGCCATGCCGGCACGCTCGGCTCCGCATCCTGCTCCGCCTCGCTGCATCCAGTCGGCCCCCCACCGTCCTGGCTACGGGCCTCCTCGGGCGCACCGGCATGGCCTCCCCGGATTCCGGAACGGGGGTGCCATCACAGCTCGGCGACCGCGGGCTCCGGGGTGCGCACCGCCGTCGGTGTGCGCCTGCGACGGATACGGTGTTGCAGCTGGTCGAGATAGGTGTACACCACCGGCGTGATGTAGAGCGTCACGAACTGCGAGAACGCCAGCCCGCCCACCACCGCGAGCCCGAGCGGACGGCGGCTCTCGGCGCCGGCGCCGGCGCCGATCGCGATCGGCAGAGTGCCCATCAGCGCCGCCATCGTGGTCATCATGATCGGGCGGAAACGCACCCGGCAGGCCTCGAGGATCGCCCCGCGCGCGTCCTTGCCCTCGCGGCGCTCGGCCTCGAGCGCGAAGTCGATCATCATGATCGCGTTCTTCTTGACCAGGCCGATGAGCAGGATGATGCCCACGAACCCATACACACCCAGCTCGGTGCGGAACAGCAGCAGCGTGAGCAGCGCGCCGAACCCGGCCGACGGGAGCCCGGAGAGAATGGTGAGCGGGTGGATGAAGCTCTCGTACAGCATGCCCAGCACCAGGTAGATGATCAGCACCGCCACCAGCAGCAGCCCGAGCATGCCCTGCTGGCTCGACTGGAACACCTGGGCGTTGCCCGCAAAGCTCGTCGTGATGCTGGACGGCAGCGTGGCCCGCGCCACGCGATCCACCTCGCCCACCGCCTCCCCGAGCGAGACACCGGGGGCCAGGTTGAAGGAGAGCGTCACCGCCGGAAGCTGACCGGCGTGGTTCACGGTGAGCGGTCCCAGCCCTTCGGAGAGCGTGGCCACGGCCGCGATCGGGACCAGCTCGCCGGTGGCGGAGCGGATGCGCAGCTGCCGCAAGGCCGACACGTCGCGCTGGAACTCGGGCATGACCTCCATGATCACCCAATACTGGTTGTCGGGGGTATAGATGGTGGAGACCTGACGCGAGCCGAACGCGTCGTAGAGGGCGTCCTCGATCTGCCCCGCGTTCACCCCCAGACGCGCGGCCCGGTCACGATCGATCGCGACGTTGATCTGCGGATTCTTGATCTGCAGGTCGCTGGTGACGTCGGTGAGCTGTGGCAGTCCGTGGAGCTTGTCCTCGAGCGTGCGTGAGGCGCCGTAGAGCGCGACGATGTCGGTGCCCTGCAGCGTGAACTGGTAGAGACTCTTGGTGAGACGGCCGCCGATCCGGACGCTGGGAGGATTCTGCAGGAATACGCGGATGCCGGGGATCTGCGACAGCTTGGGCTGAAGCTCGCGCATGATGGCGTCGATGGATCCGCGCTCCTTGCGGGGTTTCAGGTGGATGAAGACGCGTCCCTGGTTCCCGGTGCTGTTTCCGCCGCCACCCACCGAAGACATGAATCCGTCGATGGCGGGGTGGTTCAACAGCAGAGCCGCGAGCGCCTTCTGGTGACGCAGCATGGAATCGTACGAGGTTCCCTCCACCGTCTCGGTGGTGCCGAAGATCTGGCTGTTGTCGTCGCTGGGCAGGAAACCCTTCGGCACCAGCAGGAACAGACCGACGGTGGCGGCGAGCAGGACGAACGACCCGATCAAGGTCGCGAGGCGCCGGTCCATCACCCAGTCCAGGCTCCGTATGTAACCCTCCAAGGCGCGACGGAACATGCCCTCGGTGACCTGGTAGAGGTGGCCGTGCTGCTCGACCGTCTCGTGCCGGAGGAAGCGCGAGCACAGCATCGGGGTCAGCGTCAGCGACACGAAGCCCGACACCAGGATCGCGACGCTGATCGTGACCGCGAATTCGTGGAACAGACGCCCGAGCAGCCCGCCCATGAACAGCACCGGTATGAACACGGCGACGAGCGACAGCGTCATCGACAGGATCGTGAAGCCGATCTGGCGCGAGCCGAGCAGCGCCGCGGAATAGCGCTCTTCGCCCATCTCCTGGTGACGGACGATGTTCTCCAGCATCACGATCGCGTCGTCGACCACGAACCCGACCGAGAGCGTCAGCGCCATGAGCGAGAGATTGTCGAGGCTGAAGCCGAGACGCGACATCACCGCGAACGTGCCCACCACCGACAACGGCAGCGCCAGACTCGGAATGATGGTGGCGCGCAGGTTGCGCAGGAACAGGAAGATCACCATGATGACCAGACACAGCGTCAGCAACAGGGTGAACTGCACGTCGTGCACCGATTGACGGATCGACTGCGAGCGGTCGTAGAGCACGTTGATCTTCACCGAACCCGGCAGCTGTGGCTGCAGCCTCGCCACCAGCGCGAGCACGGCGTCTGCGACCTCCACGGTGTTGGTGCCGGGCTGTCGCTGCACCGAGAGCACGATCGCGCGGGTGCCGTTGAACCAGCTGGCGGTGTGATTGTCCTGGACGTCGTCGAGCACGTTGCCGAGGTCCCCGAGTCGCACCGGCGCGCCGTCGTGCGTCCCCACCACCAGCTGGCGGAATTCGCTCGCGCTGGTGAGCTGGCCCTGGGTGTTGATCGTGAGCACGCGATCGTGCCCCCACAGGGCGCCGGTCGGCTGGTTCACGCTGCCGTTGTTGATCGCGTCCGCCACCTGGTCGATGCCGATGCCCCGGCTCGCCAGCGCGTCGGGAGACAGCTGGATGCGCACCGCGTACTTCTGGGCGCCGTTCACCTGCACCTGGGCCACGCCCTTCACGGTGGAGAGCCGCTGCGCCAGGAAGGTCTCGGCGTATTCGTCGAGCTTGGACAAGGGCAGCACATCGGTGGTGAGCGCCAGGTAGACGATCGGCGAGTCGGCCGGATTCACCTTCTGGTAGGAGGGCGGGATGATCCCCTGTGGGAGCTGACGCAGGGTCTTCGAGATCATCGCCTGGACGTCCTGTGCCGCCGCGTCGATGTTGCGGTCCAGTGTGAACTGGATGGTGATCGAGGTGTTGCCGAGCGAGCTGGTGGAGGTCATCGCGTCGACACCGGCGATGGTCGTGAATTGCTTCTCGAGCGGGGTCGCGACCGCCGAGGCCATGGTCTCGGGGCTCGCGCCGGGCAGACTCGCGCTCACCGTGATCACCGGGTAATCCACGTTGGGCAGGTCGCTGACCGGCAGCAGCCGGTAACCGAGGATGCCGAAGAGCAGGATGCCGGTCATGATCAGGGTGGTCATCACCGGACGGCGTATGAACAGCTCCGACAGGTTCACGACCGCTTCCCTCGCGCGGCCGCCGCTGGTGGTGTGGGCGCGGGGGACTTGATCATCACGCGGGCCCCCGGGGTGAGTCGGAACTGACCGTCCACCACCACCGTCTCCCCGGCCCTCACGCCATCGGCGATCACCGACACGTCACGCGCCGTACGCGCCACCGTCACCCGCTGCATCCGGACCGTGGTGTCGGGCAGGACCACGAACACGAACGTGCCGTTCTGGCTCTGGGTGATCGCGGTGGCCGGAATCACGATGGCCCCGGGCTGGTCGTAGAGACGCAGCGTCACCGTGGCCGACTGACCCGGCCACAGGCGGCCGTCCCGGTTCGGGAACTCGCCCTTGAGCAGCACGGTTCCGGTCGTCGGATCGACGGCGTTGTCCACGAACACCAGGTGACCCTCGACGGCCGTCGAATCGACTCCGACCGTCGCAAACACCCGCAGGTCCCTGCCGGTGTGGGCTCGGAGCGCCGGCAGATCGCTCTCGGGGACGGTGAAGCGGACCAGGATCGGATGCACCTGGTTGATCACCACCAGCGGCTGATCGGTCGCGTCCGCCTTCACCAGATCGCCCGGACGCACCAGCCGGTCACCCGTGCGTCCGGAGATCGGCGCACGCACGGTCGCAAACGCCACGTTGATGGCCGCCGCCTCGACGGCAGCGGAGTCAGCCGCGACCGCGGCCCGCAACCCGTCGGCGGTCGCGATCTTCTGGTCGTAGTCGGCCGGAGCGATCAGCTGCTGGTCCCTCAGCGTCACCGCGCGCTGGGCGTCCTGCGCCGCGGCGGCCAGCTGGGCGCGGTCACGCGCCAGCGTACCGCGTGCCTGGTCGAGCGCGGCCTGATACGGACGCGGGTCGATGCGGAACAGCACGTCGCCGGCGCGCACGTCCTGTCCGGGTCGGAACGCGACGGCTTCCACGATGCCGGAGACCCGGCCGTGCACCGTGGCGCTCTCGAGCGGCTCCACCGTTCCGGTGGCGTCGAGCTCGAGCGGCACGGTGGTGGAACGCACCATGGTGACCGCGACCGGCACGCGCGGCGTGCGCGGCTTGGGGGCGGCGCCGCACCCGGCGAGCACCGGGACCACGAACGCCAGCAGTGCGGCGAAACGGATGACGCGTCTCACGCGAAGGGATCCTCTCTCTGCGGAGGCGCATGCCGGCACACGCGACGGCACGCGCCGGGTGGCGCGGATTCGGGTTGCGGTCGTCGGCCGTGCGGAGCATGATACCAGCCGTGACAACGATTGCAACGGCAACCAATGGGGGGGCGTGGCCACCCCTCGGGCTCATGGTGGGCGCGGTGCGACGCCGCATCAAGCAGGCGGTCGACGCCCGGGTGCGCGGGCATCGTCTCTCCCCCCAGCAGTTCTGGGTGCTGGTGGCGATCGCCGAGACCGAGGGGGGGTCGCTCGGTGCCCTGGCCGCGCGCCAGCACATGGACGCGCCCACCGCGTCGCGGGTGGTGACCACGCTGACCCGCCGTGGCTTGGCGCGCATCGCGATGCACCCCACCGACCGGCGCCGGGCGGTGCTCGCGCTCACCCCACGTGGCCGCGTCCTCGCGGAGCGGATGCGCGCGATCGCGGTCGAGGTCCGCGCCGCGGTCGAGGACGGCTTCACCCCCGAGGAGAAGACGCGGCTGCGTCGCGATCTCGCACGCATGCTCGACAACCTCGAGCGCTTCGATCCGAGGGCCCGCGCGACGCCCCCGGTGTCGCGCGCCGGGCGCCGCTCCCCGGCCGGCCGAGTCGCGTCGACGGGCTGACCCGACCGTCGGACACGTCACATCCGCCGCATCGACGTCTTCCGGTGGCCTTTCCCGGCGTCTCCCTCGCGGCCGGCAGCGGCTGCAACGCGCTCGCCGTGCGTCTTCAAACGGAGCCTAGCGGGCGAGGAACTCCAGGACGCGGGCGTTCACCATCTCGGGATGCTCCATCATCGCGCTATGACTCGCGGCGGGCACGATCCACACCACGGCGCCGGGGATCGCCGCCGCCAGCGCCTCGGTGTGCTCGAGACGGATCAGATCGTGGTCACCGGCGCACACCATGGCCCTGGCACGGATCGACCCCAGCTCGGCGGGTGTGAACGCCGGCTCGGTCCTCCACATGTGCAGGATCTTGGTCATCGCCTCGACGTATCGCTCGGGCTGTGGCGAGAGCTCCTGGTATCCGACACGCATCCCGTCCCCGAACGCGGCGGCCGTCGCGGTGTCGTTCCAGGCCACGTCGGCGGGCTCCAGCCCGTCGGGGCGGAAGTTGGCGCCGAAGGTCACCAGGTGCCGGATGCGATTGGGGTGATGGATGGCGATGTCGATACCGGTCACCCCGCCGTCGCTCCAGCCCATCAGGTCGAATCGGGTCACGTGCAGGCGATCGACGAGACCGATCACGTCCTCCGCCATGTCGTGATAGGTGAGCGGCCCCGGCCTGCCGGTGGTCCGGCCCTGCTCGCACATGTCGGGCACGATGCACGTGTAGTGCTTCGAGAACTCGGGGACCTGCTTCTCGAACTGCATCCCGTTGCCCGCGCCGCCGTGGAGCAGGACCAGCGGCGGGCCGCTGCCGTGGAGCTCGTAGTACATGCGGATCCCACGCACCTCCGCGTATCGCCCCATGCCGGGGTGGCTCGGGTGACTCCGCCCGCACGCGCCCACCGCGAGCGCGAAACCGGCCAGGGCGAACGCGGTCCGGATGCGGGGACCAAGCCGGCCGGCAGGCGCGCGGCGCATCATCGGGACCGTGGCCTCGCGTTCCGGCGGCGCCCGGCGGGGACACGGGGTCGCGACGGCCAGCCATGGGCGTCGAGATCCGCCCGGCCGCGTCCATCGAAACGCACGCCCTCCGCCTCGAGACGCAGACGCTGGGTCAGCGCCGCGTCGGGATCGAGCTTGCCGAGCGTGAGCCGTCCACCCGCGCCGAGCACGCGGTGCCAGGGCAGGCTCCGGTGGGGACCGGAGGCGTATAGCGCGTACCCCACCAGACGGGCGCGTCCGGGGAGCCCCGCGACCGACGCGACCGCGCCATAGGTCGCCACCCGCCCGCGTGGGATGCGGCGCACGGCACGATACACACGCTCGTACGAATCTCCGGCACGCGCGCGTGGAGTCGCACGTGTGGGTCTGGCGCGACGACGGGTCGGCATGATCGCAGTGTAGCGCGAAGACACGGCCCGATCGCAAGCACCACGACGACCGCGCCGGGCGCGGCGCATCGACAATGCCCGCGGTCTTCGGATAGCCTCGCACGTTCAGGAGGATCGCCATGAGCGTCGACAGGGGCGCGGCTGCGCGCGACACGCGTTTTCCAGACGGCTTCCTGTGGGGTGCGGCCACCTCGGCATACCAGGTCGAGGGCTCGCCGCTCGCCGACGGCGCCGGTCCCAGCATCTGGTATCGCTGGTCCCACACCCCGGGGCGCACCGTTGGCGGCCCCCTCGGTGACACGGCCTGCGACCACTACCGGCGCTGGGAGCAGGACATCGGTCTGATGCGCGATCTGGGGCTCGCGAGCTACCGGCTCAGCGTGGCGTGGTCCCGCGTGCTGCCCGAGGGTCGCGGTCGTGTCAATCGCGCCGGGCTCGACTTCTATCGACGGCTGGTGGACCGGCTGCTCGAGGTCGGGATCGCCCCGAACGTGACGCTCTACCACTGGGACCTGCCGGCGGCGCTCGACGACCGCGGCGGCTGGCTCAACCCCGACATCGTGTCGTGGTTCGCCGACTACGCGGGTGTGATGTTCGATGCGCTCGGCGACCGGGTCCCGATGTGGGCCACGCTCAACGAGCCCTGGGTCATCACCCACGACGGGTACCTGAGCGGTTGCAACGCCCCCGGTCACCGCAATCTGTTCGAGGTGCCGATCGCGGCGCACCACACGCTGCTCGCGCATGGCGCCGCGGTGGAACGCTATCGCAGCGACTGGCGACAGCGGATCGGGCTGGTGGTGAACCTGGCCCCCAAGGATCCCGCCGCCGACACGCCGGACGATCGTGCCGCGGCCCGCCGCGCCGACGTCTACTTCAACCGCCAGTTCCTCGACCCCGCGTTACTCGGCCGCTGGCCGGAGGGGATCGAGGAGGTGTACGGCGAGGCCTGGCCACGCTGGCCGGATCGCGATCTGGCGCGGATTCGACAGCCGCTCGACTTCATCGGGGTGAACTACTACACCCGCAACGTCGTGACCACCGACGACGGCGCGCTGCCCGATCGCGCCGGTCACGTCGCACAGCCGGGCGAGCACATGACCACCGGCTGGGAGGTGTACCCGGAAGGGCTGGTGCGCACGCTGGTCGGCGTGAAGGAGCGCTACGGTGACGTGCCGATCTACGTGACCGAGAACGGCTCCAGCTTCCCCGATCCACCGACGGTGACCGGTGACACGCTCGAGGACCCGGCCCGGGTCGAATATCTCCGATCGCACCTCCGGGCCTGCCGCGAGGCGATCGCACGGGGCGTGGACCTGCGGGGCTACTATGCCTGGTCGCTGATGGACAACGTGGAGTGGAGCAGCGGCACCGGTCACCGCTTCGGGCTCGTGCACGTCGATTTCGCCACCCAGAAGCGCACGCTCAAGGCGAGCGGTCGGTTGTACCGCGAGGTGATTCGAAGCAACGGCGCGAACCTCTAGTACTCGAACACCACGTGGGCCGGCACTTTCCACACCGTCACCCGGCCGCCGGGGTCGAGTCTGGCGGGCGCGCCGTCCAGGAGCGCGCGCTTGAACGACCGCGCGCCGGGTGGCGCGACCACGATCCCGCCCGCCGGCATGCGCAGCCCGGGCTCGAGATCCACCTCGACCCGATCGGTGCGCGCCCGGAGCGCGTACCCGAGGAGCCCGTACGGAGTCGGCAGCCCGTGCACGGTGACCCCGGTGCCACGCGCCCACCGCATCGGCACGCCGGCCGCGATCACCAGCGCGTCGTCGCGCTCGCGCCGGTAGGCGAGCATGTCCAGCACCGAGCGCGCGAAGTCAGAGCCCACCCAGGTGTGCGGGAGGTCGCCGATGAAGCGCGCGGTGCGTGTGTCCTTCCACACCACCTCCGACCACTGACGCCACGCCGCCGGCTGACGCTGGGTCATGAACCAGGTGAGCAGCGAGTCGGCGCGGTCGCGCCAGCCCAGCTCGACGAAGGCGCCGATGGCGCGCATCTCGTACGGCGTGAACGCATCCCAGTCCTGGCGTCCGTCGCGGCGGTCACGGAAGGAAGTCCAGTAGCGCTCGAACGTGCTGTCGACCGCCGCCGCCGGCAGCACCGTGTCGGCCTGCACCGGATCGAAGGCGATGGTGGTGCTGGCGGGATCGAAGTCGCCGAGATCGGCGCATCCGGGCACGTAGGGGATCGCGTGGTCCCGCATGGTGGCGCGCACCGAGGCGGCGAAGTCCCTCGCGAACGAGGCTTCGGTGGCCAGCAGCCGCTCATGGTCCTGGTGATGTCCGAGGGCGCCGGCCAGGTAGGCCGCGTCCTTGTACCCACGCAGGGCCCACAGATCGTCCCAGTAGGAGTGCATGGGCTTGGCCGAATAGCCCTCGTGGCTGATCGATGGCGGCAGCACGCCGTGGAAGGGCTCCTTCCCCGCCGCGCGCCATTCCGGGGTGAGACGCTGCGCGCGGAGCGTGTCGAGGTAGGCGGCCGCGGCTGCCACGTGCGGCCACATCCGCTCCGCCAGCGCGCGGTCGCCGGTGTAGCGCAGGACCTCGGCCGTGAGGTAGATGAACTCACCGTGACTGTCGTGCTCGGGCACCGGATCCGAGCCGCGGCGGTCCACGCAGCACGGGATCTTGCCGTTGGCGTACTGGAACCCGGCGAACCATTCGAGGAACGCCTTCACCTCGTCGGGATGTCCGAGTCGGAGCAGCGCCGACGAGGTGAGCGCCCCGTCGCGGATCCACGATCGTTCGTACGCGCGGGAGCCGGGTTGGATCCCGACGCTGTCGCGGTTGACCAGGATCCAGCCGATCTGCGCCTTGAGGGTCTGCATCACATCGCGGGCGCTGTCGGGGAGCACGATGCGCACCCGGTCCGCCTTGGCGCGCCACTCCGCGCGCGCGGCGGCGAAGCGGGTGGCCCATCGCGCCGCGATCCGGGTGCCGGCGGTGTCCGCGAGCGGTGGCCGCGGGTGCAGAGCAGCGTCGAGCACGAACTCGGCGGGCATCGCGGGCGTGACATCGAAGCGGAAGGCGAAGGCCGCCGATGCGCGCCCGGCCGGGTCGTGTGCGGTCCTTCCCGGCGGGAGCCGTCCGCGCGCGAGCCACGACTCAACGATGTCGCCCTCGTCGATCGTCACGGCCCCGACCGCGTTCGGAGCGGAGCCGGCTTCGACCCATCGGTCACGATCGACCAAGAGACTGGTGTCGTGGTCGCGTGGGAACGACAGGCTGTCCACTCTGGCCACTCCGCCCGTCGTGTTGAGGAACTGCGACGGCGGGTTCACCTGGAACGGACGGATCGCGAGATCAAGGGTGCCCTTGCGGTGTCCGCGCCCGGTCGCGACGAGCCGATAACGCGCGAGCAGCGACGAATGACCCGGCGTTCCCTCCGGGATCACCGCGATCTCGAGATCGAGCCCCTTCGCGTGCCAGGTGACACTCGGCAGTGGCAGATCGCCGTCCACCAGGGCCGGCGTGGTGGTGACGTCGGCCCATGTGACCAGTCTGCCGTCGAGCCACAGGAAGGGCTCGATCGAGCATCGGCCCTTGCCGACCTCGAGCGCGCCGTCCTCGGACAACAGCCCCTCCTCGCGATCTCCGTCCGCGCCCACCACCGCCCAGCGCGACGGTTCGCCCCGCATCCCGCGCGGGTAGAGCCCGCGTCGCACGTCCCTCGCGATCATGGCGTAGAAGTCGTTGAGCGACGCGTCGACGGCGAGCGGCGCGAAGGTGATCTCGGCGAGCGCCACCCCGTCCGCCGGGATGCCCTCCGTGGCGCGCACCCGCAGCCAGCGGGTCTCGCTCTCGGGCAGATACAGCCGATCGCGATCCTCCGGCGCCGCGCCGCGGCGCACCTCGCACACCAGGCGCCAATGCGTCGTGTCGTCCGACGTCTCGACCACGTACGCCGCGGGCGCATGTCGTGGCAGCCAGTCGAGCGTGAGTGCGCCGAACTCACGCTCGATGCCGCAGTCCAGGGTCAGCGCCGGTGACGGGTCCGTCGCGGCCGGTGTCCACGCCGTCCGGGGATCGCCGTCCACTGCGGCCGCCGCGCCGGTGCCCGGCTTGGACGAGCTGGCACGCGCCACCGGCTTCGGCGGTGTCGCCTCCTCGGGCGGGAGCGTCTCGAGCGTCAGCCGGTCGAGCCAGACGCTGCCCGCGCCACCGCTCCCGGCGGTCACCGCGAACTCGATCGCGGCGACGTGACGGATATCCCCGCCACCGGCAGGCCCCCACGCGAAGCCCATGCGGCGCTTGGGGAGTGTCACCGAGTCCCACGCGAACGGGAAGTGGAAGTCCCTCTGGTTCGACCACCACACGTTCTCGCCGCTCGAGTCGATCAGCTTGAACTCGAGATTCTCGTCGGGGCACCTTCCCCGGACCGCGAAGCGGAAGCGATAGCGCTCCGGGAGGTCGAGGGCCACCGCGCGGTGGATCACCGCGTAACCGCCGCCCCTCACGAACCGGAAGTCCAGCCGCAGCGACCGGCCGGCGAGCCCCGAGTCGGGATGGAGCGTCAGCTCGACGCCGTCGGCCGGCTGCGCCTTCCAGGCCGACGGGTCTTCGAAATCGTCGATCACTACCGGTCCGACCGGTGCGTCGCGGCGACTCCGAGCGTCAGGAA
>JBIOKD010000013.1:0-22305 GCA_044451485.1 Candidatus Eiseniibacteriota bacterium
CTGTCCGCGATCGCCAACGCGGCGCGCAACGGAATCCTGTTCAAGGGCGGCCGCTACATCGAGGCGCTGGGCCGCGTGCGGGCGATCACCTTCGACAAGACCGGCACGCTCACCCGCGGGCGGTTCGAGGTCACCGAGGTGCGCGGGTTCGGCGGCACCGGATCCGACGAGGTGCTGACCTGGGCGGCGTCGGCCGAGAAGCGCTCGCAGCACCCGCTCGCCCAGGCGGTGGTGAAGGCCGCCGAGATGCGCGGCCTCCACGTGACACCGGCGGACCGGCTGCAGACCATGATCGGCAAGGGGATCGTCGCCACCATCGGCGGCGAGACCGTCGAGATCGGCACCCCGGTGTTGTTCGAGTCGCTCGGGATTGCGACCCCGCCCGAGGCCCGTACGGCCGCGGAAGCGCTCACCCGCGAGGCCCAGACCGCCATGCTCGTGCACCGGCGTGGCGCGTGGGGGGTGATCGCGGCGTCGGATCAGCCACGGGACTCGGCACCCGGTGTCGTGGCCGAGCTCCGGCGGCTCGGCATCGAGCGGCTGGTGCTGTTGTCGGGGGACAGCGAGCACACCGTCGAGGCGATCGCCCGCCGGGTGATGGTCGACGAGGCCCACGGCGCGCTGCTGCCCGAGGACAAGGTGAACATGGTGGGGGCGCTCGAGGAGCGGCTCGGCGCGGTCGCCAGGGTGGGGGACGGGGTCAACGACGCGCCGGCCCTGGCCCGCGCCACGGTGGGCATTGCGATGGGCGGCGCCGGGAGCGACGCGGCACTCGAGAGTGCCGACGTGGTGCTGATGTCCGACGACCTGACCGCGCTACCCTACGCGGTTCGTCTCGCGCGACGCGCCCGGGCGGTGGTGACCCAGAACGTGGTCATCGCGGTGGGGGTCATGCTGACCCTGGTGATCTGGGTGTTCCTGGGTCAGCACACCCCGTTCGGACAGCTCCGGCTGCCAGTCGCGGTGTCCGGACACGAGGGCAGCACCGTGGTCGTCATCCTGAACGGCCTGCGTCTGCTCGCCGGCCGGCGCGTGGCCAACGCCGGCTGAACGGGCGTCGCCCCGGCGCCCGGTCTTCCGTCGGGGCGCCGCGTCTCGCGCACGATCGGGCGTGCTCAGCCGCGCGGCGGGGGCTCGCGGCGCCCGTAACGCGATCCGTCGCGCTCGCGCTCGAGCCAGCCGTGATCGACCAACGCGCGTCGCAGCAACGCCCAGTCCCGGAACGAGTGCCACTCGAGCAGCAGCGCGTTCACCTGCTTCTCGGTGTAGTCGCGGTCGGGCTCGAAGCGGGCGGCGAGCCAGGCCAGCGCCAGCTTCTGGTCCTTGAGCTTGGACGGCCACACGCGAAGCCGGCCATCGGCGTCGAGAAAGCGACGGATCCCGGGGAAGGGATCGGCGGGCGGCACATGACCGCGGGCACCCGCCCGATCCGCTCCCCCGTCCCGGTTCATGAGGTCACACCACGGCGGGCAGCGGCAGCTCGTCGAGACAGCGGACGATCAGGTCCCCGCTGCGCGTGATGTCCTGGTCGAGCCCGATCGAGACACGCACCAGGCCCTCACCAAGCCCCATTCGCTCGCGTTCCTCGAGCGGGATCTCGCTCGAGGTGCTGTGACCGGGAGCCGAGAACAGGGTCTTGAAGTAGCCGAGACTCACCGCGAGGTAGCCCACCCGCTCCTCCTGCATGCGGGTCATGAGGCGGTTCGCGTTCTCGAGCGTGCCGACGTCCAGCGTCAGCATGCCACCGTGTCCGAAGCCGGGATTCATGTGCCGCTCGAGCAGCCGGTGCTGGGGATGCCCGGGGAGACCGGGATAGTGCACCCGCAGCCCGTGTTGCTCGAGACGCCGGGCCAGCGCCAGCGCATTGGCACTGTGCTGCCGCATGCGGATGTGCAGGCTGTGCAGGTTCTTGAGGATGCTGGCGGCGCGGAAGCTGTCGAGCACCGGTCCGAGGAGCATGCTGGTGCCGTGGTTGATGTCGGTGAGCCGGTGGATGAACTCGTGGCTTCCGACCACGCACCCGGCCACGCAGTCGCTGGTGCCGTTGATGAACTTGGTCATGCTGTGACACACCACGTCGGCGCCCAGACGGAGCGGTGACAGGATCATCGGGCTGAAGGTGTTGTCCACCACCAGCGCCGCGCCGTGGGCGTGCGCCATCTCCGACAGTGCCGGCAGATCGGGGATCTCGAGCAGCGGGTTGCTCATCGACTCGCCGTAGACCACACGGGTGCGTGGTGTGATCGCGGCCCGCACCGCGCCGAGATCGGTGAGATCCACGAACCGGGTGGTGATCCCGAATCGCGGCAGCAGGTTCTTGAGCAGCGCGTAGGTGCCGCCGTAGATCGTCCGACCGGCGACGATCTCGTCGCCGGTCGAGCAGAGCGACAGCAGCGTCGCGCTGATCGCGCCCATCCCCGACGCCATGACCTGGGCCGACTCGCTGTCCTCCATGCGCGCCAGGGCGTCGGCGAGATGCTTGTTGCTGGGGTTGAAATGACGCGAATAGAGGAAGCAGCCCTCGATGTCGTGCTCGAACAGCTCCTCCATCCGCTCCGGGCTCATGAACGTGAAGGTGGAAGAATCGGTGATGGAGGGATTCACGTCACCGAACTCGCCGAACACCAGGTAATCCTGGATCCGGCTGGCGGGATCGAATGTCATGGCGGGCTCCGTGGCGACCGGTCGGACCGACCGGTCGGCGGCGCGTGGCGGCCGTATGGCGCGTGCGAGCCTCGACATGAAGAGGGTGCCACAGCCGGCGGCGCGGGTCGAGCAGGGAGGGCGCCGCTCAGCGGCCCGAGCCGCCCTCGACGGCCGGGGACATGACCCCGACCGTGCCACCCAGCGCGGTGATCACGACGTGGTCGTAATAGACCAGACACTCGCCGGTGCCGCCGGTGTAGGCCGACAGCGCGACACGGCCGTTGGTGCGCCGGCCCTTCTTGTCGCTGGTTTCGAGCGCCAGGTCGCCGTTCACGTACACCCGGTAGCGGTTGCCGGCCACCTCGACCCGCAGATGATTCCAGACCGTGTTGGCGTTGGTGGCGCGGGCCTTGCCCATCGGCCACTCGCGATGCTGCACCACCACGTCCTGGTAGCCCGGGCCGCGCAGGTCGACGCCGATCCCGTCCTCCCCGACCACGCGCACCACCACACCCTTGTCGACGCCACGGATCATGCACATGTCGACATCCACCGCGTAATCGCCCCACTGCTCGGATCCGGTGTAGAGGAAGGAGTGCTGCTGGCGCACGCTGGGCAGCTCGGCGCGCAGCAATCCGTGACGCACGCTCCACACCCCCGGGCGGTCGGGGATCCAGCCGGCGAGCGTGGTATCGGCGAAGTCGTCGCGGAACAGCACCATGCCCGTCGGATGGGTGGCGTGTGGCATGGTCGCCGGGAGCGGGTCCCGCCCGGATTCGGACCAAACCTCGGTCGCGGCGGCGATCGCGGCGGCGATCGCCAGCACGGCGAACCGATATCGGGTCGGAAGGTCGGAACGCATCGGCGGGTCCATTCCCATCATAGGCCACGGGCGCGGCGTCCGCCGGCCCGTCAGAACCTCCAGCTCAAGCCCAGATAGCTCTGCGTCAGATCACCGGTGTCGCCGCGCTCGCGCGAGAACGACCCGGTGAGGAACCAGCGCAGGAACAACGCGAGATCGCCGTCGACACTGGTCCACTGGGCTCGGTCGGTGAGACCGAAGAGGTGGTCGGTGGTGGCGCGCGTGCCACCCGCGACCTCGATGTGCAGTGTGGTCAGCGGGTCGGCGCCGAGACCGAACGTCCACAGCTGGCTCCCGGTCGCGTCGCTCGAGTAGCTCGAACCGCGCGCCCGCAGCCGGGCCCGCCACGGGCCGAGACCGTACCATTCGGCGGAGCCGGTCCAGGTCGTCGCCCGGTCGTCCGCCGAGCCGAAGCGTTGACGTACGTCGCCCTGGAGCCGCACCCGGCGGGCGGGCTCGAACGTGATCCCGCCCCATGTCCCCTGACGGAAGCGGTCGTCGAACTGGGTCTCCGGGGTGACGCGGTCGGGGTAGAGCCGCACGTCGCGGCGGCCGTCGTAGCCCGCCTCCACCGCCACCACGCGTGTGGCCTGGACCCGTGCCACCGCGAACGCGCTGGTGGGCGACAGGGTGCTCGACGCCCCCTCCGCGCGCCAGCCACGCAACACGTCCACCTCCTGCGTGTAGGAGAGCACGGTCCGCGCGTCCTGATACGAGCCCTGCGCGAACACGAAATCCCGATTGGTCTGACCCGAGTCGGACGAGCTGACGCCGCCCGCGATCACCGACCAGCGACGCGGCTGTCCGGGGAGCGAGCGCACGACACCGAAGAGACCCTGCTCGAAGATCGCGGTGGAGAACTTGAGACGGGTCGGCTCCGGCTGGGTACCGGCGAACACGCCGGCGCCGAAGCGGCGACCGTTCACCTCGGCCAGCGCGCCATCGAAAAGGCTCACGCTGGACAACGAGGCGGAGCTCTGACGTCCGCCGGTCACGCGCCAGCGCCCATCGCGATCGTGCCACGACAGCGAGCCGCGATAGACACGTCCGACCGCGGCCTCGGAGGGCGTGGCGCCGGTTCCCACCACCTGGTCGCTGCGCATGTCGAGCGCGGCGTCGAAGCCGCCGTGGAGATTGCGGCCGTCGAGGTGCATGTCGAACGCCGGCCGCCGGAAGCCACCGGCCTCCCCCTGGTCCACGAACAGACCGCTGGCCCCGATGCGACCGCGCAGACGCGGTGGTGGCGGTGGCGGCACCGCGACGAGCACCGGCATCGCTGGCGACGCGGCGACCGTGTCGGCGGCGGCCCCCGGGATCGCGGCCACCGCGCTGTCGGCCGCGGCACCGGTGGTCGCCGGCACCGCGATGGCACGCGCCGTGTAACGCACCGTGTCGCCGGTGCGCGGGGCGGCGGTGGTGGAGAGCGTGTCGCACGCGGCGTGGTGGCCCGACAGCACCGTCACCCGCAGACTCGCGACCTGTCCGCCGTCGCGGACCACCACCACGGTGTCGCCGGCCGCCAGACCGTCGAGCCTGCCGGCCTCGATGTAGACCGAGGCTCCGGCGAGATAGCTCACCCGTGTGGTGCGCACGGCGGTGCCCGGCGCGGACGTGGCGTCCGTCGCGGCGCGCCCGTCGCGCGGCGGCGCGGCCAGCGCGAGGACGAGCAGGAGCCCGATGTGGTGGGCGGTCCGCGTCATCCGGCCCGCCCGCGAGGATGACACGAGTAGCACCGGTTGCTGTCGTACGCGTAACCCGACACGCCGTTGTGGTTGCTGGTGGTCTGGGCCTGGTCGCTGTGCGGGTGACACGACAGACAGGTGAACGCCGCGTAGTTGCTGGCCACGTTGTGACAGTCGGTGCACAGCGTCCAGCGGCCGGCATGAGTGCCGGAATAGATCGGGAAGTAGGGGCCGTCGTGGTCGAACGTGGCCCCGTTCCAGGTGGTGGTGGTGTGACAGGTGGCGCACGCGGTCGGGAACCCGGCGGCCGCGTGCCCCGGGTTGTTGGTCGCGTCGTAGTTCGTCTTGTGACAGGAGTAGCAGTCCGTCGCCTTGCCCGCGAACACGTTATCGCCGTGACACTGGTTGCAGTCGAGCGCGACGTGGGCACCGGTGAGCGCGAACGGCGTGGCATTGTGGTTGAACAAGCCGCCGCTCCAGCTGGTGGTGTTGTGACACGTCACGCACGCGGTCGAGAAGCCGGCCGCCGCGTGATTGGGGTCGTTGGTGGTGTCGTAGTTGCTCTTGTGGCACGAGTAGCAGTCGGTGCTCTTGCCCTTGTAGACGCCGTCCCCGTGACAGCCGTTGCACGCCACGGTGCGATGGGCGCCGGTCAGTGGGAAGGCGGTCGCGGCATGGTCGAACACCGCGCCGTTCCAGCTCGTGGTGTTGTGACACGCGACGCACGCGGTGGGGAACCCGGAGGCCGAGTGCGGTGGATCGTTGGTCGCGTCGTAATTGTTCTTGTGACACGAATAGCAGTCGGTGCTCTTGCCCTTGTAGACGCCGTCCCCGTGACAGCTGGCGCACGGCGTGGTCAGGTGGGCGCCGGTCAGCGGGAACGCGGTGCGCGAGTGATCGAAACGGGCGCTGGTCCACGAGATCGGCGTGTGGCACTCCTGGCACTCGAGCGGGAACCCGCCGGCGGCATGATCGGGCTGCTTGGCGGCCTGGTAGTCGGCCATGTGACAGCCCTGGCAGTCGGCCTTGGTGCCGACGTACTGGAGCTTGCCTTGGCTGACCGGTGTGTGACACGACTCGCAATCGAGCGCCGCGTGCGCGCCGGTGAGCGGGAAGTGCGTCATCTGGTGGGCGCGCATCATCGTGGCGTGGTCGACGAAGCTGCGCGCGGTGTGACACCGCTCGCACGCCGTCCCCATCTCGCCGCGATGCGGGTCCTCGTGACAGCTCGCGCAGAGCTTCTCCTGGCGGGTGAAATCGAGTGACGCGTGACAGGCCTGACAGCGCGCCGCCGCGTGCGCCCCGACCAGCGGGAATCCGTACTTGGCGTGATCGAAGTTGCGGCCGATCTTGGCCGGCTTCCAGCCCTCGGCGCCGTGACAGTCCCCGCACTCGCCCTTGAACTTGCCGTGCGGATTGGCCTCCACCGGCCGGGTCGCGGCGTGCGTGATCCGGACCTGGGCCGCACACGGCACCAGCGCCAGCAGGACCAGGAGCAGCGGCAGTCCGTGCCGCCGCATGAAGACGGCGGGATCAGTGGATCGTGGCGCCATGACGGGCCTCCCGTGCGACGAACATCGCCAGTGGGACGTCCTCGCCGCGGAGACGCGACGACGATTTCCCACCGGTGGGGGTGACCGGCACCGTCGCGTGACAGGCGGCGCACGCGGTCGGGGTCGGTCGATAGCGCACGCGCACCGTTCCGTCGGTGTCGCGTGTGGGTCGATGACAGGCGGCGCAGGCGATGCGGGCGTGGGCGCCGTCGAGCTTGAAACGGGTGTCGCGTCCGTGGTCGAAGCGGCTGGCCGGCGCGAACGCGTCGACGCCGTGACAGCCGATGCAGGCGCCGTGGTCCTTGCGCGCGGTGAACTGGCCGCCGTGCGGATCCTTGTGACAGCCCTCGCAGGTCGCGGGCGCGTCGTCGAGCGGCAGCGCTCGCGACCCGGTCGCCGCGAGCAGGGTCGAGACCGGCGGGTTGGCCTTGAGCGAGGCGTGGCACCCGACACACGGGACGGCGCGATGGGCGCCCTCGAGCGCGAACCCGCTGCTGGCGTGCGCCGCGGCGTCGAACGCGCTCGGCCGGAACGCCGCCACCGAGTGACAGGCGAAACAACCGTCCTTGCGGGGGCGGGCGCCACCGGTGGCGAATCGGCCGCGATGCGGATCGTGGTGACAGCTCGTGCACGCGAGCTCGTCGAGAGCGAACACGAACCCCGCCTTGCCGGCGCCGGCGGCGCCATGCGGTGGCGCGAGTCCGGCGCGGGTGACGCCGTGACAGCCCGCGCAGGCGACCGCGGCGTGCCGCCCGTCGAGCGCCAGGCGGAGCTTCCCATGCTCCGCGACGGCGAAGGTGCTCGGTTTGTAGCCGGCCACCGTGTGACAGCTCTCGCAGGCGCCGTGGTCCGCGCGTGTGGCGAGCTGGCCGCCGTGCGGGTCGGCGTGACAGCTCGCGCAACGGTCGTGTGGCGGGCGCATCACCACGCGTGCGGGGCCGAGCGCCGCGGCGGCCGGATCAGCGGCGGCGCGATGGGTGTGGCACTTCGCGCACTCGACCGCGGCGTGGCGGCCCTCGAGCGGATAGACGCTGGCCCGATGCTGGGCCACCGTGAAGGTCGAGGGCGTGAAGCCGTCCACGCCGTGACAGACGGCGCAGTCGGCGGGCTTTCCGGCCACCGTGGCCAGACCGGCGTGGGCGTCACGATGACACGACCCGCAGGTGGCGAACGCCGGCTTTGGCCCCCACGCGGTCTTCTCATCGTGACAGCTCGCGCACGCCACGGTCACGTGCCGCCCGCGCAGCGGGTAGCGGGTCCGGTCGTGATCGAACGTGCTCTGGTTCACGGTCTTGAAACTGGTGGTGACGTGACAGCGGGCGCACGCCGCCCCGAACTTGCCGGCGTGCGGATCGCTGTGACAGTCGCTGCACTCCCCGTGCGGCACCGGCTTGTACACCGGGATCGGCGAGCCGTCGGCCGCCCACGTCTTCACCAGCGTGGTGGTGGAGTGACAGTTGGCGCACGCCACCTTGACGTGGGCGCCGGTGAGCGCGTAGGCGGTGTTCGCGTGATTGAACTTGGGGGCCGGCCTCCAGGCCTCGAGACCGTGACAGCGCGTGCAGTCGGTGCCGAGTGTTCCCGCGTGCGGATCCTGGTGACAGCTCGCGCACGCGGTCTCGAGACCGAGCCAGCTCGCCGCGTGGTCCTTCTTGCGGATCAACGGTGCCGCCTCCGACTTCTGGAACGCGGGCTTGTGACACGAGCGGCAATCGACCTGGGCATGCTTGCCCTCGAGCGCCCAGCCGGCTCGCCGGTGGTCGAAGCGCTGCGGCGAGCCGCCGTCCCACGCGATCATCTGGAAGTCCCGCCCGGCGTGGTCCGGGTGGCACTTGGAGCAGGGGTCCTTCACCTGCGCGTGGAATCCGGTCTTGTGGTCCTTCATCCACCCGATCTCCTTGTGACAGGCCAGACAGCGGCCCTCCATCTCGGCGGGTCCGCCGGCCTTGGCGTGACACTGGAAGCACTGCGTGCCGCCATCGAGCGACCGATGCGCGTCGCTGAGCGGTCCCGGGGACACCTGAGCGCGGGCGGGGGCGATCCCGCCCGCCATCGCGAGGACGACGAGCGCGAGACCGAACGCGGCGAGGCGGCCATGACGGGTCACCGCCCCGGTTCCGCGCCGGTGGCCGCCAGCGCGATCTCCTTGCGCACGATGCGAACGCCCGCGCGTTCGAGGAAGGGGGTGGGGGACTCGCCGCCGACCCGAACGATCACGACTTCGGCCGGCTCCACGTGGGGGCGTCCCTGCAGACTCAGCGCCGCGGTTCCCTTGCGGATCTCCTGCACCTGGCTGTCGAGCAGCAGCCGCACCTTGTTCCCGGCGACCGCGGTGTCGAGCTTGGCCCGGTTGCGCTGCTTGGCGCGATCGAACGCCAGTCCGCGATAGGACAGCGCCACCGACGTGCCCGGCTGGTTGGCGAGCCCGAGGGCGGATTCGACCGCGCTGTCTCCGCCGCCGACCACCAGCACGCGCCGGCCCGCGAACTCCTCCATCTCGGCGATGTCATAGAACACGTGATCGAGCTGCTCGCCGGGCACCTCGAGCTTGCGCGGTGAGCCGCGACGCCCCATCGCCAGCACGACACGGCGCGCGCGATGGACGTGGTCCGGCGTGCGGACGCTGAACAACGATCCCTCACGCACCACGTCGGTGACCCGCTGCCCGGTGCGGACGTCCAGCTTGGCGCGCACGATCATGTCCCGCCAGATGCGGAGCAGCGATTCCTTCGATGCGTCCGCCACCCACAGGTCGCCGTAGAGCGGCATCTTGATGGGCTCGGCGAACAGCAGCTTCTGTCGTGGATAGCGCTGGATCGTGTCCGACAGCGTGCCCTGCTCGAGCACCACGCAGGTGAGCCCAGCCTGGATCGCAGCCAGCGCCGCGGACAGCCCCGCCGGGCCGCTGCCCACGATGGCCACGTCGACCGCGCCCGCCTCGCCATCGGCGCGCGCCGCCCCGGGCGGCAGTACCCGCGCGACGTGCTCGATCGCCAGCTTGCCCTCGTTGATGGCGTTCTTGATCAGACCGCGGCCACCCAGCTCGCCCACCACGTAGAGCCCGGGCACGTTCGACTCGAAATGGACGGTCAGGTCCGGGGCCTCGACGTGCTGGACCGCGGCGCCGCGGGTGAGCACGATCGCGCTCACCGGGCACGCCGCCGCGCACTGCGCGTGACCCTTGCAGAGGTCGAGATCGACCCGCGCGAGCTTGTCCACGATCTGGATCGCGCCCGGCTCCGGACAGGCCGCCACGCACGTGCCGCATCCGACGCACACGTCGGCCCGCACGATCGCGTGCAGGGGGCCATCGTCCTCGCCGGCCACGGGAGCCTTCGCCACCGGCGCCATCACCAGCTCGTAGGCCATGAGCGGCGCGTGACAGCGTGCACACTCCTGGGCCCCGGGTGGCAGCGCCGCCTGACAGCGCGGACAGCGCGACACCTTCGTCGGCGCGGCCGCGGTGCGATCGCCGTGCGCGCGGACCTGCCACCACACCAGCAGACCGCTCAGCACCGCGAACCCGAGGGTGGTGAGGAGCATGGTCATGGGGGCCTCAGAACGGACGCACCGCGCCCACGAGCACGGCCACCACCACGTGCACCGCCACGGCGATGAACGCCATGATCGCGAACGGACGGTGCACCACGTGCCACAGACCGAAGACCCGCCGTGTGGCGTCGAGCATCCGGAGCTGCTGGGCCAGCGCCAGATCCCGCCGCGCCAGCGCGAGTACGTCCGACAGCTCCTTGCGATCGAGCGGCGGCGCACCGGGGCGCGGGGTCACGAAACGGCGTCGAAGTTGGTTCACCACCCGGGCTCGCGCCACGTCGTCGGCGATCATGCGTCGCAGGGTGGCGAGCGGACCGAGCCCCTCGTAGCCGCCCTCGTCGGAGGCGAGTGCGCGTTCGACCTGCGCCGGATCCTCCCCGGTCGCGGCCGCGATGCGGGTGAGCATCGCACGCCGCTCCGAGGCCACCTCGTCACGGGTGAGCTCGATGCCGCCACGGCTGCGCGGGATGCGGACGTACAGGTAGCGCCCCACCACGCCGCTGATCGCGACCAGCAGCATGGACAGGTAGCCCAGACCGATCAGGCCATCGAAGCGCCAGCCGGCGTGGACCGCGGCGAAGAGCGGCACCACCAGACCGGCGAGGATGTGCACCCGCATCCAGTTCCCCACCGCCCCGGTCCAGGCCAGCCAGCGGTACTTTTTACGCAGCGGATAGAGCCAAAGGAACAGGAAGCACGCGAACGCGACCATCCCGAGGGTGAGCCCGATGACGCCCGAAGGGCGCAGCAGGGCGTGGAGCGGGCTCCGCACCCGGATACCCGGGCCGGCGGCAAAGTAGGGGAAGCCCCAGATCGTGATGGCGACCGGGATCGCGACCAGGATGGCGAGCGGCCACCGGTCGTCCAACCACTTGCCCGACTCGGATCTTGGGCGCGCCGTGGCGGGCGGGGCCGCGGTCTTCGACCCACCCGGGGGTACGGCCTTGAGCACCGGTCGCGGGGCGGGGCCGTGCAAGGCGTTGGGTTCTCGAGCAGGCAATGGTTGCAGAATGCGACACCTCCCGAACTCGAATGCACGAGTCGTGGGTGGCGACGAGTCCATCCCATTGTGGCGCAAACGTCAACGCCAAGTCTTGCAAGACCGTTGCCAATCGGCTCGGGGGGTCACTCAGGCTAAACACCCGGTCCCCGATCCCGGTTCCATGGCCCGTCAATGGCCCAAAGGTTGGCCGGCCTTGTGGGCGCTGGTATCTTCCGTCCCTTATGGCAGCCAAGAAGCGCAGTATCGAGATCATCGGCATCCCGGTCGACCTCGGGGCCGGCCGGCGCGGGGTGGACATGGGCCCCTCGGCCATCCGGATCGCCGACCTGGAGGCCCGTCTCGAGACGCTGGGGCACAAGGTGACCGACTACGGGGACATCGACGTGGTGATCCCCGAGACGCAGAAGGTCGGCGCCGGCAAGCTACGCTACAAGACCCCGATCCTGGCCGCCTGCGAATCGTTGCGCACCCAGGTCGAGCGCAGCCTCGGCGAGGGCCGGATGCCGCTCGTGCTCGGCGGCGACCACAGCATCGCGATCGGGTCGGTGGCGGGCTCCAGCAATCACTACTCCCGCGCCGGTGAGAACATCGGGCTCATCTGGTTCGACGCCCACGGCGATGCCAACACCCCGGAGACCACGCCGTCGGGGAACATCCACGGCATGTCGCTTGCCATCTCGATCGGGCTCGGGGACCAGGATCTGACCCAGCTCGGTGGACGCGGGCCCAAGGTGAATCCACGCAACGTGGTCCTGATCGGCGTGCGCGACTTGGACCCGGGGGAGCGCGACACGCTCAAGAAGAGTGGCGTGACCGTCTACACCATGCGCGATCTCGACGAGCGCGGCATGCGTGACGTGGTCGACGAGGCGATCGGGATCGCGAGCAACGACACCGCCGGCATCCACCTCTCGTTCGACCTCGACGTGGTCGACCCCGAGGACGCGCCCGGCACCGGGACACCGGTGTGGGGCGGGATCACCTACCGGGAGGCGCATCTGGCGATGGAGATGCTGGCCGATCGGGCGCAGATCGTGTCGCTCGACCTGGTCGAGGTGAATCCGGTGCTCGACACCCAGAACATGACCGGCATCCTGGCCGCGGAGCTGGCCCAGAGCGCGCTCGGGAAGCGCATTCTCTAATGGACGCCACGGCGCCACGCCGGGTGCCCGTGCGGGACTTCATGCCGAACCGATCCATGATCCGATGGCTGGCCGTGCTGCTCGCCCTGGTGGCGATGGTGCTGCTCGCGCGCCCGACCTGGCACACGGCGGCGCCAGCGTCGGGACCGGGGGGGACCGCGGGGACCGTCACCGGCGCGGCGAACCCCACGACCGGTGCGGCAGCGGGCGTGGATCGCGCGACCGCGCTCGCGCATCCCGAGATCGGGTTCCATTCGCGCGAGCGTCTGCTCGAGCACTGGCAGCGTCACGGCGCCGAGTTCGGGGCGGCGAGCCCCGAGGCCTATCTGCGGCTCGCCCAGACGCTGCGTGACCGCCCCGCCGGCGGCACGGTGCTCGAGGCCGCGCGTGCCGACGGCGCGATCACCCGTTTCGACCGCGCCACCGGCGCGTTCCTGGCGTACGACGAAGACCTCACGATCCGCACGTTCTTCAGGCCCAACGAAGGGGAACGGTACTTCCACCGGCAGCTCGAAAGGGAACCCACACGATGAGTCTCGGAACCAGTCGACGATTCTCCGCCAATGGCAGTGCGGCCGCGGACCCGGTGCAGACCCTGCTCCGCACGCGCGGATGCCCGACGCGTATCGTCGAGGGCGGCATCGCCGGGCTCGCCGAGGATTGGGAGGGCGTGGTGGCCAACGTCACCGCCGGCTACAAGTTCGGGCTCGACGACTATCTCAACGACATGGACGTGCGTCAGATCATCGAGGACGCGTTGGCGCTGGCCGGCCCCTCGGCGCGTCGTCTGGCCTCGCGTGTCGCCGCCGCCGACGAGAAGCTGCGCCAGTTGGTGTCCCCGGCCGGACGCTGTCTGTGGGGTGACGCGTTGGCCCGGCGCAACCGCTGGACGGTGGAGAAGAACTGGTGGTACTTCACCCGGCCCCGCGAGTCGGCGCCGGCACTCCTCGCGGACATCGGGGCGAGCTGAGCCAAGCACACGGGGCACGCGAGCCCGGGAAGCCGCACGCGCGGGTCCGGTGATCGACCGGCCGGGCGCCCGGGTGCCGGAAGCGGGGAAACGGTCTACGATGGACCGCGGCTCCCCCGAAGTCGGTACACGGAGGCCCCATGAGAAGACGCTGGATCCTGGTCATCGGCGTCGCGTTCGGTGTCGTGCTCGGAGTTTCGCTCACCAACCTCGGCTGTCCCGGCTCGACCACGTCGTCGCGGTTCCTGACCGACGTCCGTCTGCCCGAGCTGGTGCTCACGAGTCTGCCGTCGTCCGCGCACGATCGCGCCAGGGCGACCAGCGGCGGGCAGCCCGTCTACGAGCGTGTCCCGGGTGGCAAGGTTGGACGTGTCGACGTGGTGCTGCGCATCCCGCTCGATCGCGACGAGCAGGTGAGGTGGGTCACGCGTCTCAAGGACCTGCTCCTCTCCTCGCTCGAGACCAGTGGCGCGAAGGTGGTCGCCACCACGTCCGCGCCGTCCGCCGATCTGCCCGGGCTCGAGGGCTTCGACATCGGCTATCGCGCCGGTCTGGCGCGTGGCTGGATCGTGGTCGAGTCGGTGCTGGGCTCCGACGGCAACGCCACGCTCACCCTGCACGTGCGCGAGATGCCGCGCTAGGGCGCGATGCCGCGCTCACGCGCTCGGGGCGCCGGCGCGGGCCGGCGGCCCGGTCATCAGCTCGACCTTCGAGCGGTCGGGCGCGAACATGACCCGCTTGATGTTCTCGGTCCCGTGACACGGCATGTGGAAGAAGCCGTTGAACGCGTTGAGCGCGAGCAATCCGTTGTGCGTCCAGTCGGTGAGCCACTCGATCGCGTGCCGCGGATCCTCCTGCTTCTGTCCCGCGCCGATCCGCAGCAGCGTCGCCTGGTTGCGCACCTCGTGCGCCCCGAGTGGCGGTGACATCAGGATCGGGATTCCGAGTGCTCCGTAGACGCACAGCTCGCTGGGTTTGGTCCACAACACGTCGGTCACGCGCATGAGGTCGTTGAATCGCGCGAAGTACTCGTCCTTGGTGGGCACGAACAGGATGTGGACGCTGCGACCCAGCTCGGGCTCGAGCCCCAAGGCGCGGATCGCCTCGAGGAAGGTGTCGTTGACGGCGGACCGGACCCCCGCGACCAGGTTCAGCCTCACGCGGCCCTCGCGCAGCACCGGGGTCAGGCTGGCGAGGATGTCATGCGCCTGCCTGGCCTGTGCCCCGGCGCCCCCGACCGCGAAGGTGATCGAGAGCGGAGTTTCGGTGGTCTCGGGGATCTCGCCGATCGCGGGCTTGAGGACGTCGCGGTACTTGGCGCGGAAGCTTCCCTTGGCGTCGAGGGCCGAGAGCCGGCGCGCCAGATCCGACGCAGCGTTCGCGACGTTCTCGGTCGGGAGCGGGAATCCGGTGACGAAGATGCGCTCCTCGGGGACGCCGTACTGGAGCAGCCGCACCCGTGAGAGCGGCGTCGGGGCGAGGTAGTGGATGCGGCTCTTCTTCGGATCGTCCGCCACCCACACCCGGTTGATGTCGCTGTCGGTCACCACGCAGAAGACGTCCGGGCGGCCGGCGTGATCGGCGGCGAGCGCCACCGCGTAGAACGTGGTCAGGAACGGCAGGTCCTCGCGTTTGCGGGTGTACTCGGGCACGCTCCGGCCGAGACCGCGACGGATGAGTCTCTGGAACTGCATCGTGCCGAGCGAGGGTCGCGAGAGATCGCGAAAGGGATAGTGCGGCTGGATCGCCTGGAGGGCGTCGTAGGCCCGCCAGATCCACGGTCCGACGATGGGGACGTTGTGGGCGCGCGAGACACCCTCGTAGAAGCCCTGTAGCTGCTCCCACCGACGGCTCTCGTCGGCGCTCACGCAATCGTCGGTGTTGGCGGTGATGATGCGCTCGAACGCCACGTCGCGGAACGGATACGCGGCGCGCTGATGCCCGTACCCCATGTCCACCGCCACGATCCAGGCCTGGTTCATGTCTAGAACGCCTCCGCGACGCTGAAGTAGAAGAGATTCCCATTCTTGCCCCACGCGTAGTCGAAACGCATGTGCATGGGGAACTCGCGGGTCAGCCGGTATCGGAGACCCAGGCCGCCGGCGGGCAGCGCCTCCGCGCTGGTGAGGTCGCCGGCGCTCGGCGCCACCTGCCCGAATCCGCCGAACATCGTCGCGCCGAGCCGCCCCGCCGCGTGGACGCGCAGCTCCGCCTGGGCGGTGGTCATGACCTTGTCGCGATAACGACCCTGGGTGTAGCCACGCAGCGCGTACAACCCTCCTCCGATCGTCGGCAGCGCGTAGAACGGCGCGTCACCGGCCGCGGCGGCGGCGGTCAGGTTCGTGGCCAGCACCACCTGAGGACGGAGCGACGTGTACCACGACCAGCCGGCCAGGTAGCGCTGGAAGCTGCGGGAGCCGCCGAGCGCGTCGCTGAAGAACCACGTCTTGAGCTTCGCCACCGAGCCGTGGGTGGGCCAGTAGTCGTCGTCGCGGGTGTCGTACTCGGCCTGGATCCCGGGCGCGAACAGATCGGTGCGCGCGAGGTCGTCGCTCGAAGGCTCGAGTCCGGTCGGCGGGTCGCGAAGCGAGACCGAGGTGCGCATCCACAGGATCGCGCCGCCGGCGTAGATCCCGGGGGTGATCCGACGCACGACCGAACCGACACCGAAGTCCATGGTCTGGCCGATCGGCACCGAGACCCCGGCGTTTCCCGCCTCCTGGCCGATCCCGTAGAAGTCGTAACGGACGTCCACGTGGCTGACCAGCCCACGCACACGCCAGGTGTCGCCGCGCAGGCGCGCCATCTCCATCGCGATCAGACCCCAGCTGCCGTTCTCGGTGTAGAAGCCGCCCACCACGCCGGTCGAGGGCTTGAGCGTGGTGTCGGGGTCGAATCGATGGATCGCGCCGACCATCAACGCCAGACCCCAGCCGAGCTGGGAGTTCTTGAACGGGATCGGCGCGACCAGCGGCGTGACACGCGGGCCGGCGGCGCGGCCGGCATCCCCTTCGGCTACGTCGGTGGGATCGAGACCGGGCGTGGTCGCGACCGCCGGATCCAGGGTGACCGTTGACGGCGCGTCCTCGGCCCGCGCGAGTGGCGCGGCGAGCGCGGAGACGAGCAAGAGCAGCGCGAGCGGCACGACCCGACCGGGTCGGGTGGGGACCGCGCGCCGTCTCACCGTGCGGCCCGGGCTCCCGGCGCCGTCAGACTGTCGTCGCTGAGCCCGTTCAACGTGCGCACGACGCGGAACAGATCCCCGACGCCGTAGAAGTCCACCGCCACCACGTTGACCTGGTGAGCGCGCTCTTTCGCGCAGGCCCGCGCGCGGGCGAGCAGCAGGTCGTACGCGTTGGCCACCGCGGCGTTGCTCGGCTTCGGACTCGGGGTGCTCTCGATCCAGTGGTTCATCATCAGCAGACTGCCGGTGGTGCCACCGCGATTGGGCCGGTTCGAGAACTCCGACGGGTCCTTGAAGTCGTAGGGCGTCTCCTGCGAGACGTCGAACGTGGAGTGGTACCAGGGGGCGCCACCGGTGTGGTTCTCGGCCATCACCACCACGCGCTGGTCCGACGCGGCCATCTCGCGCAGCGTCGGCCACGGCCCGTGCACCGGCCCGTGATAGACGAAGTCGACGAGCCCGCTCTCCTCGAAGCATCGCTGGACGTCCTCGGGCGACGGACCGTCGTCCTCGATGTCGAAGATCAGCACTTCGCCGGGGTTCTCCACCAGGAAGCGCCGCACGTCACGCAGCATCGGGACCAGCTCGAGCGCGCCCAGCTCGCAGAAGCCGTGGCACATGTAGACCCTGCGCGTCTTCTCGTCACCACCCACGATGCGGTCGCGGATGCGCATGGCGGCGTCCATGCCCTCCTTGCCCACGACGCTCTCGTACTTCGCCATCGATCCCGGTTCGGCATCGAGCACGGTCTTGACCTTGTCCCCCACCGGGACGCCGTAGTGCACGTCGAGCAGGAAGGCGCGCACGCCGTCCTGGAGCTGACGCGTGATGCCGGCGGTCTGGTTGGGGAACATCCAGCCGGGATTGTCCGCGCCACCCATCGAGTTGTGCGTGGCCGGGAACACCACCTGGTCGAGCGGGCGGTCGCAGAGCTCCGGGGAGCCGTTGCAGGAGGTGATCTCCGGCGCGCTCTCGGGCTCCCGGTGACCGATGGTGACCGCGTACGCGGTCACCGCCACCAGCGCGACGACGAGAGCCGCGGCCAGCACCAGCCGGCCCCTCCCCGGGTGGGCGCGCTTGTCCTCCTTGGCGCGTTCGACCGCCTCGGGCAGCAGGTGGAGCGCGGCCACGAACGCCTCGCGCAGACCGACGAACAGCAACACCACGCCGGCGAGCCATGCGGTCACCGTCAGGGCGTCGGAGGGCTCGAACACGAATCCGGCGGCGATCGCGGTGCCGAGCAGCCCGCGCGCCAGCCGGATGCGCATGAGTGACTGTGGGCCGACGAGCCAGCGGCGGACGCCTTCGAACCACGCGCCGAGCGGCACACGCTCCATGAGCGACGCCGCGGCCGACGCCAGCACCAGCCCGCAGAATCCGAGCGCCGCCGCCCACTCGAGCAGACCCGACAGGAACGCGCGGGCGAGACCGGCGATCATCGGCGCATCGTTGGCATTGGCCGCGAATCGCCGAATCAGGTCGCCGCCGAAGCGGCCCGCGAGCGCGAGCGCGAGCGCGAGCACGGTGAAGGTCACGCCCAGCCGCACCAGCGCGCGACGTCGCTCGGTGGCGAGAGTCATGCCGATCGCGCAGAAGACGATGCCGAGGAGCATCGCGATCCAGGTCGCCGCCCGCAGGCGGTGGGCGAGACGCACGAGACGGACGGAGAGCTGCCCGGCGGGAAGACCGTTCAGGGTCGCGATCGCGGTCTCGAGACGAGGCGGCACCTTGTTGGCGAGCGCGGGATGCTCGGCGACCAGGCCCTGCAGCACGTCACTCACGTCCTGGACCGTGAGCGCCACGTTCCGGACGGTTCCGTTCATCATCGCGTGATGCGCGGTGCGCGCGGCCCGGCGGACCGCGGCTCGGAAGGGGGGTGACGACACCATGCTGCGGGTGACCGTGATCAGGATCGGTCGCACCCCCACCAGGTCGGGAGAGGCGTGGATCGTCGCGTCGGTGATCCGCTCCGCCACGTATTGGGCCACCCGCGGATCGTCGAGGCTGGCGGCGACCCGGTCGGCGAACCCGCGCTCGTTGAACAGCGAGCGTCCGGCGTAGCCCATCAGCACGCCGCACAGGATGAGCGCGACCCCGATTGCGGTGGCCACGAACGCCAGGACCCGGCGAACGTGCCGGGTCATCGGGGTTTCATCGTCGCGGTGGCGACCGGCCGGCCCGGAACGGGTGTCGCGGCCACGCGCGTCATGGTGAACACCGATGCCTGCCAGGGCGGCACGTCCAGATACAGACCACGCGACCGCAGGTCGTCACCCTCACGATCGTAGGCGAGATCACTCATCTGATCGTCGAGCCTCCAGGTGCGACCGGCGAGATCGTCGAACGGCAACCGAACGTAACACTGACTCGGGTGGGCCGCGTAGTTGACCGCCACCAGCAGACGATCGCCATCGGGGCCCTCCCACGCGTAGGCGATCACCGCGTCCGCGCTTCCGTTCCCATCCCACGCCGGCACACAGTCGAGCAGACGCCAGTCGCCCTCGCGCACCGCCGGCCGTCGCAGCACCGCGAGCAGACGCTCGTAGAAGCGCTCGAGCGCCGGGTCGGCCGGCTCCTCCGGACCGCGTGCGAGGTGGGGCGAGATCCGCTTCCGCGCTCCCTCGAGCTGACCCTGGTGGAAGAAGCGCAGACCCGGCGCCAGGAACGTGATGACCGCGGCCGCCTGGTGGATCACCAGGGGGAAGGTCTCCGCCGCACGGGGCTCGTCGTGGTTCTCGAGGAAGCGGGCGAGATGGTCCTGGTAGTCGAGCCCGGCGTGGAGATGCTCGCGCACCGGCCTGGCGTGGCCCTCGCGGAGCCGGTCGTATAGCCGCTTGTCGTAGGTGTAATCGAAACCCTGCTGCTGCAGCGTCCACTCCAGGTCCCAGTAGACCTCGGCCATGAAGCGGAACTCGGGGACGCGCTCGCGCACCCTCCGGGTGGCTCGTGGCCAGAAGTCGCGGGCCCGGACGTCCCAGGTCCGCTCGAACACTTCGGAAAGCACCAGCATGGCCATGTCGCAACGCACGCCGTCACACAATCCGGCGATCCGCTCCAGCTCTCCGATCATCGCCTCCTGTGTCGCCGGGTTGCCGTAGTCGAGCTGGAGCGTGTCGGGCCAGCCCGAAAAATAGGGATCGCGCCCATGGGCGAGCAGCAGATCGCCACGCTCGCGCCGGACCCAAGTGTAGTTCTGTGGCGCCCGCGCCCGTTTCAGCTCGCTTCCGTGGACGTAGAAATCGGGGTGGTGCTCGACCCACGGGTGATCGAGCGCGGTGTGGTTGGGCACGAAGTCGAGCAGCAGCCGGAGCCCGCGCCGGTGGAGCCGCTGGCGGAGCCGCACCATGGCCGCGTCGCCGCCGAGGCGGTCGTGCACGGTGTAGCCGGTGACCGCGAAACCCGAGCCCGCGATGTCGTCGTCACGGAGATGGGGCAGGGTCTCCTCGAACTCCCGCCGCCACTCGGGACGGGTGAGCGACACCTGCCGGCTCGCCGGTCCGGTCTGCCAGACGCTCAGGAACCAGATCCAGTCGAACCCCACGCGCGCGAGACGGTCGAGCTCGGCGTCGGGAACGTCGTCCAGCGTCGCCGGCCGGCCGAGCCCCCGCGAGAGCTCGGTCAGCCAGACGCGTGTGTTGATCTGATAGAGCGACGGATAGCGCGGCCCCCGCATGTCACCTGCCGATTCCAGGCGCACCGGTGGGAGCCGGCTCCACTTCGGTGATGGCGGCCGTCTTTCCGAGCTCCTGGACCTGTTCCGCGGTGGTGGTCGCGAACAAGTGCATCGCGCGCGCCACGACACCCGTCCATCCGGTCTGGTGGCTGGCACCGAGCCCGGCGCCGTTGTCGCCGTGGAAATACTCGTAGAACAGGAGCAGATCGCGCCAGTGCGGATCCTCCTGGAATTTGCGCGAGCCGCCGTAGACCGGCCGCTTGCCCTGCGTGTCGCGCACGAAGATGGCGGACAGCCGGCGCGAGATCTCTTCCGCCACCTGGTACAGGGTCATCTGCCGCCCCGAGCCGGTGGGGCATTCGACCGTGAGATCGTCCCCGTAGTAGGCGTAGTACTGCGACAGCGCGCGGATGATGAGGGCGTTGACCGGCATCCAGACCGGCCCGCGCCAGTTCGAGTTGCCGCCGAACATCCCGGTGTCGGACTCCGCGGGCAGGTACGCCACCCGGTGCTCCATGCCCTCCACCGTGATCGTGAACGGGTGCTCGTCGTGGTGCTTCGACAACGAACGGATCCCGTACGGGCAGAGGAATTCGTTCTCGTCGAGCATCCGCGCCAGCACCCGGCGGAGCCGGCTCTCGTCCAGGATGGACGCCATCAGCCGGCCACCCTTGCCCGGCCGGGCCGGATCGTGGATGAACTCCGTGAGCTCCGGGCGGGGGCGGAGGAACTGACCCATCCGCTCCGTGAGCTGACGCGGATGTTTCTCGATCAGCTCGCGGTCGAACACCGTGACCGCGCACAACGGCAGCAGTCCGACCATGGAGCGGACCTTGAGACGCTGGGCCCGGCCATTCGGCAGCTGGAGCACGTCGTAGAAGAATCCGTCCTCCTCGTCCCACATGCCGCCCTCACCGGAGCGCGCCAGCGACGAGGCGATCCAGAGGAAGTGCTCGGTGAACTTGAGCGCCATGTCGATGTAGGCCGGCCGCTCCAGTGCCAGCTGGGTGGAGATCTCGAGCATGTTCTGACAGAAGAGCGCCATCCATGCCGTGCCGTCGGCCTGTTCGAGGTGCCCACCGGTCGGCAGCGGGGAGCTGCGATCGAAGACCCCGATGTTGTCGAGCCCCAGGAAGCCGCCCTCGAACACGTTGCTGCCGGTGCGGTCCTTGCGGTTGACCCACCAGGTGAAGTTGAGCAGCAGCTTCAGGAACGAGCGCTCGAGCCACTCGAAGTCGCCCTTGCCGCGCCGGATCTTCTCGAGCCGGTAGGTGAACATGGTCGCCCAGGCGTGCACCGGCGGATTGACGTCGCCGAAGTTCCATTCGTAGGCGGGGATCTGGCCGCTGGGATGGAGATAATCCTCGCGCAGGATCAGATCCATCTGCCGCTTGCCGAAATCCTCGTCGACCAGCGTCAACGCGAGGACGTGGAACGCCAGGTCCCACGCCGCGTACCAGGGGTACTCCCACTTGTCGGGCATGGAGATGATGTCGGCGTTGTGCATGTGCTGCCAGTGTTCGTTGCGTGGCGCGAGCCGCTTGCGCCGGTACGGGTTCGAGCCGTGCTCCGCGAGCCACTTCTCGACGTCGTAGTAGTAGTACTGCTTGGACCACAGCATGCCGGCCAGCGCCTGACGCATGACGTTGGCGGCGTCCTCGTCCAGGGTCGCCGGGATCACGCCGGCGTAGAACTCGTCCGCCTCGCGACGGCGGGCCGTCATCACGGTGTCGAAGCCGCTCCCGAACGGGCGGGCACGGCCACTACTTGGCGGAGTGGCCTCGGTCGGGCCGACGTCGTTGAGCCGGAGACGGATCGTCCGAGTCTCGCCCGCGCCGACGGTGAGGGCATAGTGGGCCGCCGCCTTGGTCCCCTGCTTCTCGGGGTTCACCGCGGCCTCGCGACCGTGGATGAAGTACTCGTGGAACGCGTCCTTGACGTGCGGGGTGCGATTGGGGACACGCACGATCCGCTCGGTGTTGGTCTCGTTCTCGGTGAACAGCAGGGCGCCGGCGCCCTCGCAATGGAGGTGGCGCTC
>JBIOKD010000014.1:0-21857 GCA_044451485.1 Candidatus Eiseniibacteriota bacterium
GCAGCGCCTCGATCCGGTTGGCGATCCCGACGATCGCCATCGAGGCCGCGCCGTAAGCCGACGCGGCGCGTGCGAAGGCGATGTATACGACCGAGAACAGACTGCCGATCAACGCCGCCGGCAGCCCGACGCGTGCCAACCCGAGGATACGCACCGGGGGTCCGTCGGCGTGTCGTGCGAGCGGGAACGCCGGGTGGCGTCGCCAGGCGGCGAAGAGGAACAACGCCACCAGTGTCACCTGCGCCGACACCGTGGCCCAAGCCGCGCCGGCCACCCCGAGCCGGGGGAACGGTCCGATGCCGTAGATCAGGAAAGGGCTCAGGACGGCGTTGAGACCGACCGCGGCCAGATCGAACAGCAGCGGGGTGCGGGTGTTGCCGGCGGCGCGCATGATGCTCGCGCCGGTCTCGGCCACCATGAAGAACGGCGCTCCGCACAGGATCACGCGCAGGTACGCGGGCCCGCTCACCATGAGCGCCGGGTCGGCCCCCATTCCACGGAAGATGGCGCGGGCGCCGAACAGCCCCATCGCGGTCCCGGCGAGCCCGAGCAGCGCCGACGCGCGCAGACCCTTGTACGCGGCCACCCCGGCACGGGCGCGGTCACCGGCGCCCAGGAGCTGGCTCGCGAACGCCACCACGCCGAGCTGGAAGATGTCGTTCAGCGACAGCACCCACCACACCACGAAGATCGAGCTGGTGACCGCGGCGGTGGCCTCGACACCGAGACCGCGCACCCACAACGCATCCACCCACTGGTAGGCGAGCCGCAGGGCCTGCGAGGCGAGCACCGGCAGGGCGAGCCGCAACAACTCCCCCGGGATCGGCTCGGTGACGCCCCGCGGTGGCGCGGCGGATGGCGACGGCCCGGATGCGGCGATGGCGCGCTACTTCCTCTTCGCGCTCTTGGCGCTCTTCGCGGCCCGCTTCGCGCGGCGGTTGCCGGCGCGCACCTTGGCCTTGCCGGCGCTCTTGCGGGCGGCCCGCCTGGCGGCTCGCACCACCGCTCGCTTCTTGGCCACCTTCGCGGCCTTGCGGCGCACCGCTTTCCGTCCGGTGCGAACACCGGTCCTTCGCGCCGCCGCCGTACCACGGGTCGTCGCCCGGCGCTTCTTCACCGGTCTGGCGAGCTTCGAGGCGGTGTGGGTGGCGTGGGGCTGGCTCTCCTCCATCGCGATCTTGCGGAAGTATCGCTGCATGGGCTCGAAGTAGTAATCGATCCAGCCGTCTTCATACTTGTCGCCGTCGCCGGCCGGGATGTCGGTGTGCACGAGGGTGAGCCGCGTACCATCCCCCTCCGGCTCGAACAGGACCTCGAGCCGCGAGTCGGGTGCCTCGTCGGGGAACTCGGTGGTCCGCCAGGTCATGACGATGCGCTTGCCGGGATCGAGCTGGAGCAGCATGCCGGTGATGTAGTCGTCCCATGACATGAATCGTCCGCCGACCACCGGCTCGATGTCCGCGCCGCCGCCGGTGAAACGCCCGTGTTCGACGCTGTCGAGCCACGCGCGGTAGAGCCGCTCCGGATGCACCGGGAACTTCGCCGACACCTTGATCGATTCGGTCGCCATGGCATCACCCGTCGAAGGAACTCCCTCTGGCCGGTCTCGTCGGACCGGATGCCGGCATCATAACGTCGGCCGCGCGAACGAGTTGCAAAGTCTCGTCGGGCCGATGCGCGAAAACGACCGGAGACCGCGTCGATGCCACGAACGCGGGCGCTCCGGCGGCGGCGGCGGCGGTCGTGACCGGCGGCGACGCGGCCGGCCGGGTCACGCTAACCCCGCGTCAATCTTGCGGGTCCAGGACCCGCAGGGCCTCCAGCACCGGCTGCCAGGCGCCGCGGAGCGCCACCGCCGCCATCGCCACCTCGGGTGGCAGCTCGCCGAGGAAGACCGGGTGCTCGCGCGTGTCACCCGAGAACTCGCCGCGATAGCGATCGTTCCAGTGCTCGCGCTGGTCCCGTTCCCGCTCCTGCGTCAGCATGTCCTTGAGCGTGATCCCCCGCATGCGCTCGTCCCATTCCCGCTGCGCGCGATCGCTGTCCGAGAACGGCGCGTCCCCGGGCGCCAGCCGGTAGTGGTCGACGTCGTCGGTCACCACGAAATCCGACCACACCACCCGGGCCCAGGTCTCGTACGGGTGTGTCTCGGTGGCCAGCACCGCTCCGCTCCTCACGTCCACCACCTCGTACGCGCAGGTCACTTCGACGTGCCGTTCACGCGAGATCACGTGCATGGGCCACTCACGCCACGTCTCGGTCGTCAGCCCGTTGGCGTCCTCGACCCGCTCCCGGTGGTACACGGGGAAGCTCCAGTCGGCACTCTCGCTGTGCGAGCGCAGCCCGCCGATGCGGCCGCACACCACCCGGTCGGCGCCCAGGGTCCGGCCCAGATCGCGCGCCTCATCACGGGTGAGACCCTCCGACTCGGTCACCGTCATGCGATTCTCGATCTCGTCGGATCCGAGCACGCGTGTGAACTGGAACGCGGGCGATCCGGAGCGCCGTGACAGCTCGGTCGCCAGCGTCCGCTGCAGCGTCTGCGTCAGTTGGGGCACCTCGACCTGGTTCTCGAACGGCACCACCGCCACACGCGTGAGTGCGCGCTGGTAGGCATCGTCGACCCGGTTCGCCACGTCGAGATAGTTGGGATCGAAGGTCATCGCCTCGCTGAATCGGCGCCAGGCCTCCTTTGGTCGCCCGACGGCGAGCGCCGACTGGCCGTCCCGATAGCGCTGGCGCGCCGCTCCGGTCATGATCCGGCTCTCCTGCTGGAGATAGCCCGGATCCGGGACCGGCTCCACCGGGTAGCGCGCGATCTCGTTCCGCAGATCGCGGAAGTCGAGGGCGGTCCGGGCCGCCTCCACGGTGTCGGTCTGCGCCAGACGCAGCACCCGTCCCTTGTAGTCGTCGCTCATCTCGCCGGCGGCGGCGGCGAACGCGCTCCTCGCGCCGGCGTTGCCCGCGTCCTTGTCCAGCGCGCGTCGCGCCTTCTCGTACGCCCCACGCAGGTCGCCGCGTGCCAGCGCCTGATCGCTCTGACGCGCGAGCTTGTCGGCGCTCGCGCATGACATCACGAGCAGCGCCAGTGCCACGGGGACCACACGCGCGAAGCGGTGGACGATTCGAGTGGGGCGCACGGTTCGGCTCCTCCCCGCGGAAGCGGCGATGGCGCGGCTCGTTCGCGGGCTCGTCGGTGCTCGGGGAACACCGGGAGATTATCATGGCGCCGGCGCGCGGCCCGTGCGCCCCCTCGACGGCTCTTGTGCGCCGGTCCGCGGCGCGGCAGACTCACCGGGCACCCACCACCCGATCCATGACCGCCTCCGACCACGGCTACATCCACGGCACCCATCCCGAAGAGCAGCGGCGTCTCAGCGCGCTCAACGACATCATCAACGCGCGCTGTCTCGAGGCCCTCGCGCTCCGTGGCGGCGAGCGTGTGCTCGACGTGGGCAGCGGTCTCGGACAGTTCACCCGGTTGATGGCGACCGCGGCGGGCACCCGGGTGGTCGGTGTGGAGGCCAGCGCCGAGCAGCTCGCCGAGGCGCGACGGCAGGCGGTCGCGGCCGGGGACGAGACCCGCGTCGATTTTCGGCAGGGGGACGCGCTGACGCTCGCGCTCCCCGAGACCGAGTGGGGCCGGTACGACGTGGTGCACACGCGCTTCGTGCTCGAGCACGTCGCCGACCCGCTGGCGGTGGTGCGCGCCATGACACGCGCCGTCGCGCCCGGCGGACGGATCGTGCTCGCCGACGACGACCACGACGTGCTGCGTCTGTGGCCGGAGCCACCGGGGCTCGAGACGTTGTGGCGCGCCTACATCGCCACCTACGAGCGCGCCGGCCGGGATCCGTACGTGGGGCGGAAGCTGGTCGAGCTGCTCCACGCCGCCGGTCTGTCACCGGCACGCAACACCTGGATCTGGTTCGGTGGCTGTTCCGGGGACCCGTTGTTCCCGGCGCTGGTGCGCAACCTGCTCGACATCCTCGCCGGTGCGCGGGAGGCGATCCTCGCCACCGGTCGTGTCGACGCGAAGGCGTTCGACGACGCGGTGGCTGCGACGCATGCGTGGGCGACGCGTCCCGACGCGGCGTTGTGGTTCGCGATCGCCTGGGCCGAGGGGATCAAGGACCGGCCGGTGGCGCGGTGACGGCTTCGGCCGCCGCGACTCCCGCCGCGGCCGGCTCGGCGGCGAACGCGCGGCGGCCCAACGTGCCGGAATACGAATCCATCAGCGTGTGCACCAGCATGGGAATGTAGAGCGAGCCGCTCGTCAGGTAGAGCGTCATGAGCGCCGCGCCGGCGATCATGGTGGTGAGGATGCCCCCCGGGCCCTGGTACGAGTGCCCGATTCCGAACAGAACCACCGCCAGCACCGCGGCCGCCGGCCACGGCAGGAAGTGGCGTGCGTACCACAACAGATATCCCCGATAGAGCAGCTCCTCGCACACCCCGGCGGTGAACGACAGCAGGTAGAAGGTCCGCATCTCGTGCGGCGCCGCCGGCATCATGCGTCGCACGTGCCCGAGCCGCCGGCGGATGCGCGCCAGAGCCTCGGGATCGCGGAGCGCGCGTGGCAGCTGCACCGCCACGCCGATGATCAGTGCCGCCACGACGGCCGCGGTCCAGCCGGTCCGCGCGTCCGGGTGCCAGACGAGACCGAGCCCCGCCCACGACCGCACCCGCCACACCCACAGGACCGCGAGCCCCGCCACCAGCGTCCACTGGATCGTCATCGCCTGGCGATAGAGCCACATCCGCACGCGTGGCACGTCGGCGTCGGCCGCCCGCTTCAGATGGCGGTAGCCGAAGGTGGCGGATCGGATCGGGAAGAAGATCGCCAGCACCAGCGCCAGCAGATGATCGACCGCGGTGAGCCCGTGCGTCACTTCCGGGTCGCCTTGCGGAGCATCGCGATCTGACCGGTGTGATAGAGATCGTGGTGCACGGTCGCCTGCAGCACCGCGTACCACGGCATCTTGCCCGGGGCGCGCGGCTCGCCGAGACGCGCGTCGGGGAAGGCCGCGATCGCGGCGCGCAGCGCCGCATGGCTGGTGTCCATGCGCGCGCGGGTGTCGGCCCACGCCGCTTCGCCGGAGTCGGCGATCGTCGGCCAGTCCATCTCGGGCGTGACCTTGAATTCCTCGCCGGCGAGCCAGCGTCGCACCGCCTCCTGCCACACGATCATGTGCTCGGCGAGCTCGTGGATGGTGTGCGCGTTCGCCAGCGGCCGCTGCGCGGCCTCGGCCGCGGTACAGCCCTCGAGTGCCTGGTGCACCGAGGGGCCGTGCCAGGCGTCGCCGGCCCAGGTGCGATCCATCAGGTCGAGCAGGTGCTGGATCTCGGACATCATCCCTCCTCGTTTCCCTCCACCCGCATCGCGGACGACGGTGCGACCGGCAGAACGAGAGGCCGGGGCGACGCCGCCCCGGCCCCGTCGTCGCGTCGCGTGCGCCGCGTCTCAGCGCACGAACAGCATCTCGCGGTACTTGGGCAGACTCCAGTGCTGGTCGTCGACCAGGTGCTCGAGACGGTCGGCCGCCTCGCGTGCCGCCTGCATGGCGGGACGCACGTCGTCGGCGAGCCGGCGCGCGAGCTTGGCCTCGTCGTGCAGCCCGTCGACATCCTCCAGCAGCGAGCGCAGCTTGTCGAGCGTGGACGCCACCTCGGCGACCCCCTCGCCGATGTCGGTGAGCCGCCCCTCCGCGGAGGACGCCTTCACCCCCGCCGTCTTGAGCGCCGCCACCGCGGTGGCCGTCGTCGCGAGCTGTCCCTCGCCCGCCGGCAGCACCTGGGTGCCGAGCATCTCGACCACGGTCTCGGCCTCGAGCAGCACCGTCTTGATGTAGCGCTCGAGCGCGACCGTGAAGCGGCTGGCCAGCTCGCGGTCGTTGAAGATGCCCAGCTCGCGCAGGAACGCGTTGCGTTTCGGCTCCTCCATGACCGCGATCGCCGCGGGCGTGTCGGGCACGTTGGGCAACCCGCGCTTCTTCGCCTCCTGCCGCCACTCGTCGCTGTAGTTGTTGCCCTCGAAGCGGATCGCGGCGGTCTCGGTGAACACCTCGCGAAGCAGCGCCAGCACCGCCTGGTCGCGGGCCCCGCCCTGCTTGAGCTTGGCCTCGAGCCGCGCCGTCATCTGACGCAGGCTGTCGGCGACCGCGGCGATCAGCACCATCAGTGGCCCCGCCGTGTTCCAGCTGCTGCCCACCGCCCGGAACTCGAACTTGTTCCCGGTGAACGCGAACGGGGAGGTGCGATTGCGATCGGTGTAGTCCTTGGCGAGCTGGGGCAGCCGGCTCACCCCCATCTCGAGAACGTACGACTCGGGATCCCTGATCGGCTCCCCCGAGCTGATGCGCTCGATGATCTTGGTGAGCAGATCGCCCAGGAACACGCTGATGATCGCCGGCGGGGCCTCGTTGGCGCCCAGACGCAGGTCGTTGTCGGCCGAAGCCACCGACCAGCGCAGCGCGTCGGCGTGATCGTGCACCGCCTTGAGACACGCCGCCACGAACGCCAGGAAGCGCAGATTCTGATGCGGTGTCCGCCCCGGGTCGAACAGGTTCTCGCCGCGGTCGGTCACCATGCTCCAGTTGCAGTGCTTGCCGCTGCCGTTGATGCCGGCGTACGGCTTCTCGTGCAACAGACAGACGAAGTGATGCCGCAGCGCCACCTTGCGCATGATGTCCATCGCCAGCGCATTGTGGTCGTTGGCGAGATTGACGTCCTCGAACACCGGCGCCATCTCGAACTGCATCGGCGCCACCTCGTTGTGCCGGGTTTTGACCGGCACCCCGAGACGATGCAGCTCGAACTCCATCTCCTCCATGAAGGCCAGCACCCGGGCCGGGATCGACCCGAAGTAATGGTCCTCGAACTGCTGGCCACGGGCGGACGCCGCGCCGAGCAGCGTGCGGCCGGTCATGACCAGATCGGGGCGCTGCGCGAAGTGGTCGCGATCCACCAGGAAGTACTCCTGCTCGCAACCCAGCGTCGAGCCCACGGACTGGACGTCGACGTCGCCGAGCAGCTTGAGGAAGGCGACCGCGTTCCGGCTCATCGCCTCGAGCGCGCGCAGCAGCGGCGTCTTGTGGTCGAGACTCTCGCCGTGGTAGCTCACGAACACGCTCGGGACGCAAAGCGTGCGACCGTTCTCGCTCTCGACCAGGAACATCGGCGAGCTGGGGTCCCACGCCGTGTAGCCGCGCGCCTCGAAGGTGCTGCGCACGCCGCCCGACGGGAACGACGACGCGTCGGGCTCGCTCTGGATGAGCTGCGACCCCGAGAAGCGTTCGAGCACCTTGAGCTCGCCGGGCATGCTCACGTTGACGTCGATGAAGCTGTCGTGCTTCTCGGCGGTGAGCCCGGTCATGGGCTGGAACCAGTGCGTGAAGTGGGTCGCGCCGTGCGAGGTGGCCCACTCGCGGGCCACCGACGCGATGGTCTCGGCCACGTCGCGACTGAGCGGCGCGCCGGTGCGAAGGGTGGCGAGCAGCGCCTGGTACGCCTCGCGGGGCAGCCGCTCCTTGAGCTTGATCAGGTCGAGGGAGTGACGGCCGTAATAGGCGCTCACCGGAGCGCGGTGGCCGTCGGGCATGCGGGGGGCGTCGAATGAGCGCGGTTGCCGCAGGTAGGGCGTGTAACGCCCGCGTGGGGACGGGTGCGTCATGGTTCCTCCGGATCCAGCCGTCTCGAATCCCGAGGACCCGCGACGACCGGTGGGGATGCGGACCCCGCGCGAACCTTGGCCCGCGCGAAGCCCAGGTAACGGGCCGGGCGGCGGAGCAACCACTCCAGCCGCGACCCATACGGGTACGAAGAGAGGAAGTCTACCAGATTCGGGAGACGTCGGGGGCGGCGGACCGAGTCGCCTCTGCCGCAACGGGATGGTGCCGCACAGTGTTCATCGACGTGGGGTCAGGCGCGGGCAAAGACGCGCGTTCGTGTCTTGCCAGCGTTTCGCAGGAGGCGCAAACTTGAATCAGCGGCGCATCGTCCGAACTTGCTCCGGACGATGCCCGAACCGAGGAGTCGATCATGAACGCGTTCAAGAGCCGACCGCGCCCCGGCGTGTCGGTGTTCGGTATCGCCGTGATGGCGGCCGTGCTGGTGCTGGCCGCCGGAACGAGCGACGCCGCCCGCGGTGTTCGCGGCGGCGGCGGTGCGCGCGCCGGTGGGTATGCCTACCACGGCGGCGCCGTGCGTGGCGGCGGCGCGATGGCCTACCGCGGCGGTGGATACGGCTACCGCGGCGGCGGCGCGAGGTATGGCTACGGACAGAGTCCCACCTACCGGAGCTGGAGCAGCGGCCACTATTACGGCGGTGGTGGTGGCTACTACGGCGGCGGTTACCACTACCGTGGCTGGCATGGGGCGGGCTACCCCTACTATCCGCCGTACGGCTATTACGCTCCGCACGCCTACGTCAGCTTTGGTTTCGGTTTCGGTGTCCCGTATTACGCGCCGGTCTATGCCTATCCCGTCTACTACCCGGCACCCGACGTGACCGCACCACCGGCCGACACTCAGGCGCCGGGCTCGGAGACGCCGGCACTGTCGGAGACACCGGCGCCGGCGCTCGTGGATTCCACCACGTCGTTCGACGTCACGAACGATCCGCCACCGGGCTGCTACTACTACGACCGATTCTGCAAGCGGAAGTTCGCGAACCTCGACGACTACACCGACCACATCCAGGGACAGAGTCACCCGGCGACCATCGAGATCGTGGAGAAGGACGGCACCGGGGTGCTGACACTCGAGTTCGCGGGTGGCGTGTGGAGGGTCCAGCACTGAGGCGCGTCGCGGCATCGCCGCGACCGGTACATCCGCATCAACGCGTCGCCCCGGCGGGTGGTGCCCGCCGGGGCGAGTTCGTTGCTCGCTCGCGGCTCAGCCCTTCATGGCGTCACGGGCGCGGGCCGAGATCGCGTCCCAGTCCACGACCTTCGCGAACTCGGCGACGTACTCGACGCGACGATTCTGGAACTTGAGATAGTAGGCGTGCTCCCACACGTCGATGCCGAGCAGTGGCACACGCCCGGCGCTGAGTGGTGAGTCCTGGTTGGCCGTGGTCTCGACCGCCAGACCCTTGCCCCGCTCCCAGGTGAGCCACGCCCAACCACTGCCAAAGACGGACATCGCTGCGGTGTTGAACTTGTCCTGGAACGCGGCGAAGGATCCAAAGGTCTTGTCGATCGTCGCCGCCAGCTCACCCGTCGGAGCGGCCACGGCATCCTTCTTGAGGCTGGTCCACAGCAGGGTGTGATTGGCGTGTCCGCCACCCTGGTTGCGGATCGCGGTCCGGATCTCGGCGGGGATTCCGTCGAGCCCACGCAACAGGTCCTCGACCTTCCTCGCGGCGATCTCCGGATGACCGGCCACCGCCTTGTTGAGGTTGGTGACGTACGCCTGATGATGCTTGTCGTGGTGGATCTGCATGGTGGTGGCGTCGAGATGCGGCTCGAGCGCGTCATACGCGTACGGCAGCGGTGGCAGTGTGAACGGACCGCTCGGCGCGGGTGGCGCGGCGGCGGGTGCCGCTCCCTGGGCGGACACGGGCCGCACCGCGATGGCGTTCGAGACGAACAGCGCTCCCGAGGTGAGCGCGAGCGATCGGAGCACTTCGCGACGGGTGGTCATGATGGATCTCCGGATGGGATCGGACGAGCGGCTCAATGTGACAGGAGCATGCCGGTCACCTTGACGAACGACAACACGAAGCCCGCGCCGGTGGCGACGAGCAGCCCGATTGCCGCCAGGGACTCGCCCAGCGTTTCGCGGCGCTGGTCGCGGGTCGGCATGATCTGCGCCACCGCGTACCCGCCCGCGAAACCGCCGGCGTGGGCCCAGTTGTTCACGTTGCCCATGAAGAAGCTGAGCACAAAGATCAGCACGGCCCACGTCCACAGCTGCTGGGTCATCATCGAGTGACCGGTCCGCCGCCCGTACACGATCATCGCCGCGATCAGACCGAAGATGCTGCCCGAGGCGCCGATGGTGGGCGTGTGCGCGATGAGGTTGGAGACCACGAAGCCGATCGCGCCCGAGACGCTGAACACGATGAAGCCGCGCGCCGGGCCATAGACCTCGGTGACCGACGGTCCGAGATTCCGCACCCACATCAGGTTGAAGAAGATGTGCAGCAGCGAGCCATGAAGGTAGATGGCGGTGAGCACGGTCCACCACCAGCCCTGCTGCCAGGCCAGGCCACCGGTCATGCCGAGCTGCCACAACGCACGAGAACCAGGTGACAGGATCTCGAAGATGCCGCGGAACTGGAAGATGCTCTCCGGCTGCAACACGAGCGCCGCGATGTAGAGCGCGACACACGCCACCGAGATCATGCGGATCACGTCGAGCCGGCGCCCGAACACGCTCTGGATGACGGGCGCGTAGCCGAAGAAGCTCGGGTTCCACGCCCCACAGAACGGGCACTTCTCCTCGCTCACGCTGATGAGCTTGCCGCACGAGGGACAGATCATCGAGCCGGTGGTCTTGCGCATGGCGGGGAGGATAGGGGAACGAGTGGCATGACGCACGCGTGACCGCGGCGACCCTTGACCCCGTGCGGGGCGGGGCGGATGCTGGGGACGGGCGCGCTGCGCGGGTCCGGTGCGCCGAGGAGATCGCGGTATGAGAACTCCGTGGCTGGTCGTCCTCACGCTCGCCGTCGCCGCGATCGCGGCCGGCGACGTCGTCCCCGGGGCGCCACCGAAGCCCGTTCCCACGAGCCGCGCGACCAGCGATCCCGAGGTCGACTCCATCGCGGGTGTGTACGCTCCCGACACGGATCCAGGAGAACGGATCGATCGGGGCGGGGTGGGTGGCGACCGGGTCTCGATCCGCTCACGGGCGGGATGGGACGCGCTCGGGTGGTACGCGCACGACGACTTCATCGGCGCCTGGAGACGACTCGGCCCCGCGGGAGACGGACCGTCGGCCTACGGCTGGCTGTGGTTCCACGCGCAGCCCGGTCGCGTCGTCACCGCGCGCTTCACGGATGAAGCCGGTGGTGCCGCGCGGACGGAGAAGTGGAAGTTCCTGTATCGATTCGGCGAGGGCCCCGGACCGGCGCCGGATTCGACGAACGGGGATCGATCGCACGCACTTGAAGAGTACGTGTACGTGAAACAGCTGCCGGAGGCCATCACCAAGGTACCGCCGGTCTACCCCGACGACGCGCGTCGGCGGCGGCTCCATGGCACCGTCATGACGCAGGCGCTGGTAGGCATGGACGGCAACGTCCGTGAGGTCAGGATCGTGAGATCGGTGTCCGGCCTGGACAGCGCGGCGGTCGCCGCCGTCAGACAATGGCGCTTCAAGCCCGCGAGGGCCTCGGACGGAAGGTCGGTCACGGTGTGGGTGGCCATCCCGGTGAAGTTTCCGCCGCCCTGACTCCTGCCGCGCCGGGACGGAGCCGCTCAGACCCGTGGTGTCACGCGGAGCACGCCCTCGGGTTTGGGGGCCACGGATCCGAACAGGTCGGGGCGCGACACACGGGTCTCGGCGGCCGCCTCGTCGCGGGCGCCGGGTGAAGCGGCCGGATCGCCGCCGGCTCCGGTGGGCGCCGTCGCGGGACCACCGCCCGACACGGCGCCGGCCCACTCGTCGGCGAGACGACGCAGGGACGCCAGCCTCAGCCTCGCCTCCTCGCGCCAGACGTCGTTCTCGAAGTACGGATAATCCCTGCGCACCAGATCGCGCAACAGCGCGTCGTAGTCGCTTCGGGTCAGGGCGGATCGCAGATGCACGAGCTGATGCTCGAACTGTGCCATGAAGGAGCGAAAGCGCACCCAACGGTGCTCGTCGAAATCGAAGTCCTCGAGCAGCTCTCCCGCCTCCACGCCCTTCCCGACGATGTTCTTGATCTGCTCCGTGTCCATGGCCAGGTTGAGCCCACCCTCGTCGGGTGAGAAGCGGATCTGGGCGATCCGCTCGCGATAGCTGGGCAGCTCGGCGAGCATGTTGTCCTTGTAGTCCTGCGCGGTGCTCCAAATGGCTCCAAGGAAGCCGGGCAGCGTGCTCATCGGCACCGCCGGCGGGTGGATCCTGCGGTTGGCGACCGGCAGGAACACCGCGCGCGTGCGATCGGGCGCCACAGCCTGCTCGTGAAGCGCGAGCCGCTCCACATCGTCGTCGTCGTCACGCAGCGCCATGGTCTCGTTGCGCGCCCGCGTCCACCGGCGCGGACCCGCCGGCGCATCCGCGGCACCGGTGACCGAGTCGGCGAACGTCTCGGGAGGGTACGAGGTGAGATTGATGCCGAACGTCGGCCGGGTGGGCAGCCAGGCGTCGAAGAAGTGGATCGGGAAGTTGGAGCAGATGCCGCCGTCGCTGAACCACACCCGGGTCAGATCCTTCGTCGGGTCGATCTCGAATGTCCGCTCGTCCGGGCGCCCCGTGGAGGCACGCCGGGTCTGGTGGCGCCGGAACGCTTCGCGGCTCACGACGTGGAGCGGGACGGCGCTCAGGAGCAGCGGGAAGCTGAGACTCATGCGCGCCAGCACCCCCACCGGCATGTCGTCGGGCTCCGGGAGCACGTGGACATCCGAATCGCCCGTGAGCACGAGCCGCAGGGTCCGGCGCGCATGCTTCACCAAGTGATCGACGACCTCCTTCGGGAAGAGACGTTCGAACTCCTTGACGCTGAACAGGAAGAGATCGTTCTCGATGGGAAGCACGAACGGGCGCCCGAGACTCAGACAGCTCGTGACCATCTTGAGCTCGACCCCGGCATCCTGTCCGTCGTGCTGCTTGGAGCGCAGCTGCGCCACCGTGAGGGGCGTGCCGTCCGCCGGAAGTCCGGCCAGCGTCTGGATCTGCCGGTGGAGCCACGGGGTCAGCGCCTCGGGCTTCTCCGCCGCGTTCGACGGCATCCCGCTGCAGACGCCGAACTGCTGCTCGGGTACGCCGCGAAGGAGAACCGTCAGCAGATGGGCGAGCGCGGCGATGCACGCGGCCAGGTATCCGAGCGCCACCGCGGCGACGACTTCGAAACCCGCCACCCCGGGGGTGGAGAACGCCGGCCACGCTCCAGGCTCGTACACGAGACGATGCGCGAGCCACGCGCCCTTCGCCAGCCCGACCAGTGCACCGATCGTGAACCAGACCGGAGACGCGATCGCGAAACAGCGCGGCACCCCGATGACGATCCAGCGCATCAGCGACGACATCCAGCCGCCACCGTCACGTGCCGGATCGGGCGTCGCACGGCGACCACGCGTCCGGGGCTCGCCCGCCTGGAACGCGTTCAAGGCGAGCAGCAGTCTGAGCAGCGGCGCGGTCGCGGTCTTCGGCTGGAACAACCCGAGCAGATTCCCGCGCTCCGAGAGCCAGATCCGGATCCCATCCAGACGCTCGAAGCCGCCACCCTCACGCCCGTACTCGGCGGCCGCGGTGAGCACGGCGGCGATCGCGCCCGCCGAGGTGCCGCCGATCGATCGAAACCGGTACTTGCGTGCGATTCGGAGGATCGCGGGCGGGTAAACGATGCCGCTGGTGATGCCGCCCTTCATGACCAGGTCGCATTCCAGCCCGGCCGCGAACTCCGCCGGCACACTCGAAGCGTTCGACGCGCTCATTCGACCTCCTGGGGACCCTCTGGGGACCTCCTGGTTCGTCCTTCGGCCCGTCATTCCGCGGCGCGTTCCTCGATCACCACCAGGTGGCTCTTGGCGCGCGAGCCACCGACGTATTGCAGCTCCTCGAGCTTGTCACCCGCGGCGCCGATCTCGGCCAGCACCACCACCGGGCGCTCGAGCCCCTTGAACGCCCACACCGTGGCGCACTGCACGTGATTGGGTGCCGGCGGCCAGCCGTCGGTGAGACGCAGGTTGCCGAACTGGGGATCCTTCCAGAGCGCGCTCGACTCGCGTCCACGCGGGGTGAGCACCACGATGTCGCGCTCCGGCACCTGTTCCTCGTGCACCAGCCGGTGCAGCGTGCGACGCACGTGCTCGCGCAGCGTGTGCTCGTCGCGATAGCCGAGCGTCTCGGGTGGGCGACCCTCGGGACCCAGCACGGCCGGTATCTCCACGCCCTTGTACCAGCGCAGCACGTGACGATGGATGGCGCGGGTGTTGCGGCAGTTCTGGGTGAGCGGAAACGGCGGCGTGGTGATCGGCAGTCGAGCGCCGCCGGTGTAGAGACTCTGGTTGTCGTCGTAGAACACGTACAGGATGCCGTCATCGGGTTCGGCGAGCAGCGCCTGCAGCGGTGTCCACCACGGCTCGGGGAAGTCCTGGCCCTCGTCCACCAGGATGGCGTCGAAGCGCTCGTCCAGCTTCGACGTGGCGTCGATCAGCGCCTCGGGCAGACGCTTCGAGAAGAACCGCTCGCTGCCCACGACCTCGACCGGCGGCAGCTCGATCCCGGCACGCCGCGCCCACGCCGCCGCGAGCGCGTGGAAGTGCTCGACCTGGACCCCCGCGTGGGTGAACAGATCGAGCTGGCCGTCGCCGGTGGCGGCCGTCGACGGCGCGTGTGTACCGGCTCGCGACGGCCGCGGTGACGGGAGCTGCGAGCGGATGAAATCGGCGAGCGCCTTGTTGTAGCAGGTGACCAGCACGCGGCGGCCCTCACCGGCCAGACGCCGCGCCTTCTCGATCGCGAGCATGGTCTTGCCCGAACCGGCGCAGCCGCAGATCGCGGCGCGGCGCTGATAGCCGAGCAGGTCGAGCACGCGCGACTGCTGATCGGTGAGCCGGGTGAACTCGCGTTCGAACTGACCGAGCTGGGCGCCGAGACGGAGCCGCGCGAAGTCGCGATGGACGAACAGACGCTCGATGAGCCCGAGACCGTCCCGCTGCCAGTCACCACCGACCGTGAGATGCCAGAACCCGTAGGCGCGCTCGATCGCCTCGGTGACGCGATTGAGGTCGTCGGCGTCGAGCGTGATGTCGGGCGAGCCGTCGGGACCCGTGAACCGCGTCTTCGAGCAGTCGGGCAGCACCACCGCGTGGCCGATCGGAACGTGGCGTCCGCGCCACTTGTCGTGGGACTTGAGCTTGCGCGCGAGCGTGTGCTTGGCGGTGGTGGCCTGCTCGTAAGGATCGCGGATGTCCCAGGTGTCGCCCGCGGCCGAGTGGCTGGTCCAGCGGCCGGTCGCGGAATCCACCGCGACGTGCCCGCCCTTCACCTCGATCACCAGCAGACCACGGTCGGGATGGGCGACCAGGAAGTCGCATTCGCCGTCGAAGGCGCGCCCCTGACCGGGCTGGGCGATCCAGCGCAGACGATGGATGACCAGGTAGTCGTCGGGCAGCTCGTCGACCAGCGCCTCGAACACGGTGTATTCACCGGCGGTGCGTCCGGTCTTGAGCTCATCGGGAAAGGTCGCCGGATAGAAGCGCGCCATGACGCGCCCTTCATACGCGAGCGTGGACGTCGTGGCAAGCCGGGCGTGGACGTCGTGGCAAGCTGGACGCCTGCGACGTGGCAACGAAACGCGGGACCTCGACACGCCGGGCATGGTCGGAGATTCGTGTTGTGGCCCCCTCTTGACGCCGCTAGACTCACTTTCGCAATGCAGGTTGCATCCCGTCCGCGGGAAGGGAACATCCCACCTGTGTCGGAACGCCAAGCGAACACGACCTCTCTTCAGCCCGAACTTGCGGACGACGGGCGCCCACGAAGGGAGGAGTCATGACCCGCCGGCTGCCCGCACGCCCCAATCTCGAGCACCTGAAGAAGCAGGCGAAGCGTCTTCTGCGCGCGCTCGAGGACCCCAGCCCGGTGACGCGGGAGCGTTATCGCGCGTTGTTCTCACGGCCGGTGCCCGAGCACCCCCGTCTCGCCGACGCCCATCACGCGCTGGCGCGCGAGTACGGCTTCGCGAGCTGGACGATGCTCCGCTCACACGTCGAGTCGGTCGCCGCAGAGGCGGACCCGGTGGCGATGCTGGTGACCGCGATCAAGACGAACGATGTGAGCGCGGCGCGGCGCGCACTCGAGCGTCATCCCCGGCTACGCGAGCGGCTCGACGATCCACTGCCTGGTTTCGACTTCGGAGCGACGCCGCTCATCGCGGCGCTCCCCACCGGCAACCGCGAGCTGATCGACCTGCTGCTCGACTCCGGCGCCGACATCCACCAGCGCAGCCACTGGTGGGCCGGCGGCTTCGGCGTGCTGGACGGCGATCACCCGCTGGTCCGCCATCTGATCGAGCGCGGAGCGCGTGTCGACGCGCATGCCGCCGCCCGGCACGGCATGCTCGACGAGCTGGTCCGGCTGGTCGAGACCGACCCCACCTGCGTGGCGGCGCGTGGCGGCGACGGTCAGACGCCGCTGCACGTCGCGGCCAGCGTCGAGATCGCGAGTCTCCTGCTCGACCACGGCGCCGACATCGACGCCCTCGACGTGGATCACGAGTCCACACCGGCTCAGTACCTGGTGAGGCGCCGTCCCGAAGTGACCCGGTTTCTGGTGGAGCGCGGCTGTCGCACGGACCTGCTGATGTTGTCCGCGCTGGGGGATCTCGAGCGCGTGCGTCGCCACCTCGACGTCGATCCGGAGAGCATCCACATGAGCGTCTCCGAGACCTCGTTTCCGAAGCGCGATCCACGCGCGGGCGGCACGATCTACATCTGGACGCTCGGAGCGCACCGGACCGCGCACGTGATCGCGCGTGAGTTCGAGCACGAGGATGTGCTCGCCCTGCTGATCGAACGCAGCCCGGCCGAGCTGCGACTCGCGCTGGCGTGCGAGCTGGGGGACGAGGAGGCGTTCGCCGCGCTGCTCCGGAGCCGGCCCGATCTGACCCGTACGCTCACCGAGGACGATCGTCGGAAGCTGGTGTTCGCCGCCGAGAGCGACAACACGCGCGCCGTCCGCATGATGCTCGCCGCCGGCTGGCCGCCGGACGTGCGTGGTCAGCGCGGCGGCACGCCGCTGCACTGGGCGTGCTGGCACGGCAACGTGGAGATGATGCGCGAGATCCTGCGTCACCGATCCGTCACCGAGACACGTGACGACGACTACGGTCAGACACCGCTCGGCTGGGCGATGCACGGCTCGTTGCATGGCTGGCATCGCGACCGAGGCGACTACGTCACGACCGTGGAAGGGTTGCTCGACGCGGGTGCCAAGGCGCCGCGGAGCGTCGACGGGCTCGAGGCGAGCGCCGAGGTGCTGGCGGTGTTGCGCAGACGCTACGACTCGTAGCTGCTATCGTCGCGTCGCATGGACGCTCCCGACTCCACCTCCATGACCGAAGGCTCGACCGGCCGTTCGCTCGCGCTCGCCACAGCCGGCATCGTCGCGCTGGCGCTGGCGCTGCGCCTGTGGGAGGCGTCGCGCAGCGAGCTGTGGTTCGACGAGATCTACACGCTTTGGGTGGCACGGCTCGACTGGCCGTCGTTGCTCCGAACCGTCGCGCACGACGTGCACCCCCCGCTCCACTTCGCGATCGTCAAGCTGTGGCGCGCGCTGGGTGGTGAGGCGAGTCTGTGGATCAAGACGAGTTCGGTGCTCCCCGGGGTGGTGCTGGTCGGGGCCATGGTGTGGCTCGGCCGCGCGATGTTCGGCACCCGCGCCGGGCTGATCGCGGCATTGCTGCTCGCGCTTCACGGCACACACGTGATGGTGTCGCAGGAGGCGCGCTCGTTCGCGTGGCTGGCGTTGTGGGTGTGGCTGGCGGCGGGGTTCGCGTTTCGATGGATCCGCGACGCGCGCGCCGCCGACGCGGTGGGTCTGCTGGCGAGCGAGGCGCTCGGGCTGTGGACCCACTATCTGAGCGGTCTGGTGTTCGTGTGTCTGTTCGTGTGGGGCGCGCTCGCGCTGGGACGACAGCGGGTCCGTCTCGCGCACTGGATCGGACTCCATCTCGCGGTGACGGCGCTGTTCGCGCCACAGCTCCACACCTTCGTGACCCAGACCCGGCGCGACACCGGCGCCCACTGGATCCACAACGCGAGCTGGAGCAGCCTGTTCTCGCTGGCCCGTCACACCGCCTTCGCCTCGACCGCGCTGCTGGCGCCGTTCGCGGCGCTGGTGGCGGTGCCGATGATGCGGGCACGGGAGCGGGCGGCGGCGGTGATGATCGTGGGTCTGACCGTGCCGGTGGTGGCGATCGGCTTCGCGATCGGTCGGATGGGCGGTCACATCTACACCGAGCGCTACATGTACTGGATCATCCCCGGCTTCGTGCTGATGGCGGCGGCGGGGATCGCCGGTCTCCGCACACGCTGGCTCGCGTGGGCCCTGGTACTGGTGTTCGCCATCCAGGGCATGCGGGTCGTCACCGGGCCGCCCCCCGCCGAGCCGACGCATCTCGGCGAGGCGCAGCGCTGGCTCGCGTCACACATGGCACCCGGTGACGCGATCGTGTGCGCCGACACCCACTCGCTGTTCTATCTGCGGCAGCACGCCACCACGCTCCCACCGGCGTCGTTGTTCTGGCCCGGGGCCGCACCCCCCTACTACGAGGGCACCGAGATGATCCCCGCCGCCTGGATCCACGGCGACGGCCTGCTCGACTCGCTCGCCGCGGCGCGCGTCCCATGGTGGGCGGTGCGCACCGTGCACGGCGGCGTGGATAGCGGCCCGGCCGCGGGTCTGATCCTGCGCGCCGGCGGGCGCGTGGTGCTGAGCCGGGGCGCGACGACGGTGTACGAGGGCCGTCCGCCGGCGACCGAAGGCGATCAGCGGGGCCGTTTCCCGTGATTCGGCGTCGGGCACCTCGCGGTTGGAGGCGGCCGCCGGCACAGGTCCGGTCGCGATCGCCGGCGGCTGCGTCGCGGGGCGACGCCCGTCGGCGGGACGCCCTCGTCGAGCGTGGGAACCTCGGCGGTTGAACGGTGTTACTGTGACCTGAGGCGGGCGTGTCGAGATCCACGATCCTGGCCGCCCCACATCCTCCGACCCAGAAGGATGGCGCCGTGCGACGGTCACCGCAGCGGTCGATCGTGTCGATCGACCAGGCGGGCTCTCCCCGTCATTTCCCATTGCCGCGCATACACCCGGCGCGTGTCTCCTGCGGCATCGCGGCGATCGCGCTGCTGGCGATCGGTGCATGCCGCTTCCTGTCGCCCGCGGACGTGTTCGACATCTCGGGACGACTGGAGTCGGCGTTCGGCTGCGAGGTGGTGGAATCGGGTGGCAGGAGCTACGAACTGAGCTCGTGGCCCGCGCCGGAGCCGCCGCTCGATTCCTACGTCATTCTCCGGGTCCGGGCGCTCCACGGCTACGCCTCCACGTGCATGGTCGGACAGATCGTACAGGTGCTGCGCGTGAAGAAGGTCGTCACCGATTTCCGGACTGCGCCGGTGAGTGGTTTCGAGACGTGGGGACCGGCTTCGGGACCCATCACCATCGGCCGGGTGGAGGTCCTTCCGGGGGCCTCGCTCACGGTGCTGCCGGGTACCGTGATCCGGATCACGGATCATGGCGAATTGCGCGTGCGCGGGTCGCTGTCGATGATCGGAGCGACCGGCGACTCGATCCGGGTCTCCGGTACCGTGGTGCTCGACTCGGCACAGGCGGATACGCGGATCGCGTTCACGTCGTTGCGCAACGTGCTGGTCCACGGCTCTGGACCGCCACTCGAACATCTCACTACGTATGGCGTCCGGGTCGAGAATGGGACCGTCGCCCTGGTGGCCTCCTCCACCCGCGCGGTATCGGTAATGCAGGCCCGATTCCAGTCGGATCAATGCGAGCTCGGCAATGTCGACGCCGTCGATGGCGACCTTCATGTCACGGGAAGCACACTGAGCCGTCTCCAACTCTCCTATTCACAAGCGGGGGTGTCCGGCTGTCGGTTCATCGGCGGGTTTTCGTACGTGGTGTTCCATGGCGCTTCCGGCGGACGACTCGAGGGGAACACGTTCGAAACGGATTCGACCGTGCTCGAGATCCGGCACACCTCGGATCCGGACATCCACCACGACGATTTCCTGAGCCGTCGATACACCGTCCGCTGCGAGAGCCGAGAGTTGTCGACCTGCGTTCGAATGGAGCAGAACTGGTGGGGCAGCGCCGACGAGGATCAGATCCGCGCCCACTTTGGCGCCGGCGCGACGCTGTGTTTCATCCCCTGGCTTACGGCGCCGTGGAACCATGCGCCGGGTCCCACGGTATCGGGTCCGACCGGCCCCGGCCCGCGAATGCGGGTCCGTTGAGCGGGGGTCGGCGTCGCGGTCGTCGAGCGCGCGTCACTCCGAGGATGGGGCTGGCGGACACCCGTGCTCGACCATGGGTGGCCCGCCCCGCTTGACGCGCTCCCCGCTGCAGAGCACACTGCCGCCCGTCCGTAACCGCGGACGCGTCGTTAGGGGTGGCTGGCACACGACAACGCCGGCCTGAGAGCACACCCTTCGAACCTGAACTGGCTCGGACCAGCGTAGGGAAACGGCGAAGACAAGCGAGCTCTCCGGTTGCCTTCACGCCGTCCCTTCGCGGGCGGCGTTTCGTGTTGGTGGCGTGTCGCGCCACCACGCGATCCCGCCCACAAGGGATCGCACATGTTCAGCACCAGTCCGCTCGACTGGCTGCTCGTCGGCGCCTATTTCGCGTTCCTGGTGGCGGTGGCGCTCGGCTTCCGCCGCGCCGGCTCGAGCGCGGTCGAATACCTGCTCGCGGGCCGGCGCGTCACACTGCCGGCGTTCGTCGCCACGCTGGTCACCACGTGGTACGGCGGCATCCTCGGCGTCGGCGAGTACTCGTGGCGTTACGGGGTGTCGAACTGGCTGGTGTTCGGCGTGCCCTACTACATCGGCGCGCTGCTCTTCGCGCTGCTGTTCGCACGCCGCGCCCGCACCGCCGAGCTGTACACGGTGCCCGACGTGGTGGCGCGGCGCTATGGGCGTGGACCGGCGCTGATGGCGGCGTTCACCGTGTTCATCTGCAGTGCGCCGGCCGCCTACGTGCTCATGCTCGGCACCCTGTTCGCGGCGATGTTTCCGATGTCGCTCACCGCCGGGGTGATCGCCGCATCGCTGCTGTCGCTCTTCTACATCCACCGTGGCGGCATGCGCTCGGTGGTGTTCTCGGACCAGGTGCAGTTCGTGCTCATGTACGCCGGGTTCGCGATGATGCTGGGCGTGCTGGTGACACGGCACGGCGGACTCGGTTTCCTTCGCACCCACCTGCCGGCCACCCACTTTGCGTGGAACGGCGGGAATCCGGCGGCCAGCATCATCGTCTGGTACTTCATCGCGCTGGTCACCCTGGTGGATCCGGGTTTCTGGCAGCGCGCCTACGCGGCGCGTGACCCGCGTGTCGCGCGGGCCGGGGTGCTGTGGTCGATCGCGTGCTGGATCGTGTTTGACTTCATGACCACCGCATGCGGCATGTACGCGCGCGCGCTGCTGCCACACCTCGCCCAGCCGGTGTTCGCGTTCCCGGAGCTGGCCAAGCGGGTGCTGCCGGCGGGTGCCCTCGGGCTCTTCTACCTGGCGATGATCGCCACCGTGATGAGCACGATCGACTCCTACGGGTTCATCGCCGCCACCACCATCGGTCGTGACGTGGTGTGGCGTCTGCGTGGCGAGTCCGACGAGTCGCGGATGCCCGCCTACACGCGCTGGGGGCTCTGGGTCACGGCGGCCTTTGGCACCGCGCTCGCGCTGGTGAGCCACAGCATCATCGACCTCTGGCACGACCTGGGCTCGCTCGGGGCGCCGACGCTGCTCCTGCCGGTGGCGAGTGCACTCAGCGGGCGTGGACTGGTGAGCGGTCGCTGGATGCTCGCCGCGATGATCGTGCCGTTCATACTCACGCTCTCCTGGATGCTGCCCAAGGACCTCGGACCACCGGGCAGCACGCCGCCGTTCGGCATCGAACCGATCTACGTGGGTCTCACCGCGTCGCTCGCGATGTGGATCCTCGGTCGTCTCGCACGTGGCGCGAGCCCC
>JBIOKD010000015.1:0-20954 GCA_044451485.1 Candidatus Eiseniibacteriota bacterium
CAGGTCGAGCACCCGGTGACCGAGATGGTGACCGGTCTCGATCTGGTCCGGCTGCAGGTCGAGGTCGCGGCCGGCGGCCGGCTGCCGGTCACCCAGCAGCAGGTGACCCGCCGCGGCCACGCGATCGAGGCGCGGGTCTACGCCGAGGACGCGGCGCGCAACTTCCTGCCCCAGGCCGGCCGCGCCACCCGTGTGCGCTGGCCGCGCGCGCCGTTCGTGCGCGTGGACGCCGGTGTGGTGGCGGGCGACGCGGTACCGGTGCACTACGATCCGATCCTCTGCAAGGTGATCGCATTCGGCGAGGATCGCCCGCGCGCGCTCGGGCGGCTGGCCCGCGCGCTCGACGAGTCGGTGGTGCAGGGCGTGGTGAGCAACCTGCCGTTCCTGCGCGCGCTGGTCCGGGCGCGGCCGGTCGAGCGGGCCGAGTGCGACACCGAGTGGATCGAGCGCGAGTTCCTCTCGAGCTTTGCGGGTGTGGTCATGGCGCCCGTGCCCGAGCTGGCGCTGGCCGCGGCGGCGGTGGCCGAGTCGCTGGGTCTCACCCGCGACGGCGTGGCGCCTTCGCCGGTGACCGCGACCGGCGCCGGAGTCGGCGGCGCGGCCGAGCATGATCCGTTCGCGGCGTTCGGGTCGTGGCGACAGAAGGGGCTCGACCGACATGCGCAGTGACTGGCGCGACGGCGAGCGCAGCCGCTCGGTCGAGCTCACCCAGCTCGGACCGGGCCGCTATCGCGCGGTGGTGGACGGTGCGGCGATCGAGCTGTCGGTCGAGGCGGTGGGTGACGGTCGGCTCCGGTTGACCACCGCCGACCAGGAGTCGGTGGCCGAGGTGAGCGCCGCCGGCACCCGGCACTTCGTGCGGCTCGGCACCATGGACTTCGTGCTCGAGCGCGAGCCGGCCGGCCGTAAGCGCCCGCGCGGCGGCGGCGGGGGCAGTCTCGAGTCCCCGATGCCGGGCGTGGTCACCAAGGTGATGGTCGGCGCGGGCGCCGTGGTGACCCGGGGCCAGCCGCTGCTCGCGATCGAGGCGATGAAGATGGAGCACGTGGTACGCGCGCCGCACGACGGCACCGTGCGCTCGGTCGCGGCGGCGGTCGGAGACATGGTGGCGGGCGGCGTGCCGCTGGTCGAGTTGGAAGCTCCACCGGGTCGAGATTAGACGTACTGCGCGCGGGCGCACGGGGGACCGGGATGCTGGATCGTCTGTTCGCGAAGGCGTGGGGCGAGGCGACCGCGTTTCTCGACCGCAACGCGCGCATCAAGCCGGTCGACCTGTTCATCCTCGCCGGCTGTGCCGGACTGGTGTTCGGCCTGCGCGGCGTGGTGCGCGAGTGGACCGGCGTGCTGCGCCCCGAGGTGGTGATCGACCTCTCGCCACGCGCGCTGCCACGCTACGCGCTGTTCTCGCTCACCCGCGGGCTCGCGGCCTACGTGCTGTCGCTCGGTTTCACGTTGGTCTACGGCTACTGGGCGGCGCGTGACAAGCTCGCCGAGCGCGTGCTCATCCCGCTGCTCGACGTGCTGCAGAGCATCCCCATCCTCGGTTTCATGCCCGGGCTGGTGCTCACGCTGGTCGGTCTCTTCCCGACCAGCAACATCGGGCTCGAGCTGGCCGCGGTGATCATGATGTTCACCGGCCAGGTCTGGAACATGACCTTCAGCTTCTACCATTCGCTCCGCTCGATTCCGCAGGACCTGCGCGAGGTGGCGACCGTGTATCGCTACGATTGGTGGGAGCGCTTCCGCTGGGTGGAGCTGCCGTTCTCGACCCTCGGTCTGGTGTGGAACAGCATGATGAGCATGGCCGGCGGGTGGTTCTTCCTGATGATCAACGAGGCGTTCGTGCTCGGGAAGCGCGACTTCCGTCTGCCCGGGATCGGCTCGTACATGAGCGTGGCGGTGGCGCGCGGCGACAAGGCGGCGATGGCCTGGGCGTTCCTGGCCATGGTGGCGATGATCGTGCTGCTCGACCAGTTCCTGTGGCGGCCGGTGGTGGCGTGGGCGCAGAAGTTCCGCGTCGAGGAGGGCGGCGAGACCGAGACCAACACCTCGTGGTTCCTCGACTGGCTGCGCCGCTCGCGTCTCGTGCGCTGGCTTCGCTGGAAGCTCGAGCGCGCCATGCCGGAGCGCCGCCCGACGCCACCCGAGCCCGCGCCCGACACCGGTGCCGCGCCTCGCATGCAGAGCGGCGCGCTGATGTCGAGAGTGGTGTTCGGCGTGCTCATGCTGGTGCTGGCGCTCGGAGCGTGGCAGCTCTTCGACCTCCTGCGTCACGTCGCGCTGCGGAGCTGGGGCGCGTCCGTGGGACTGGCGGTACTCACGCTCGGACGGGTGCTGATCTCCACCGTGCTCGGCACGCTGTGGACGCTGCCGGTCGGGCTGGCGATCGGGCTTTCGCCCACGCTCTCGAAGCGACTCCAGCCAGTGGTCCAGGTGGCGGCCTCGTTTCCGGCCCCGATGTTGTTCCCGCTGGTGATCGCGGGTCTGGCCTTCGCGGGCGTGCCGCTCGGGTGGGGCAGCATCCTGCTCATGCTGCTCGGGACCCAGTGGTACGTGTTGTTCAACGTCATCGCTGGTGCCATGGCGGTGCCCGCCGATCTCAAGGAGGCGGCACGCAGCTACCGCATCGTCGGGTTCGCGCGCATGCGAAAGGTGCTGATCCCGGCGGTGTTCCCCTACCTGGTCACCGGGTGGGTCACCGCCGCCGGCGGGGCGTGGAACGCCAGCATCGTCTCGGAGTACGTGAGCTTCAAGGGACGTGTGTTCACGGCACCCGGGATCGGCTCGCAGATCAGCCTCGCCGCCGAGCGCGGCGATCTGCCCGGGCTGGCCGCCTCGGTGCTGGTGATGTCGACACTGGTGGTACTGTTCAATCGCAGCGTCTGGCGACGGCTCTATCACCTCGCCGAGACGCGTTACGCGCTCAACCGCTGAGGACCCGATGAGCGAAACCCCGATGGCGGTCGAGGAAGTGCTCGACCACACCACGTTGTGCCGGCTGCGCGGGGTCCACCACGAGTTCCCACAGCCGCACGGGCAGCCGCTGCGGGTGCTCGACAACATCGATCTCGAGATCCGCGCCAACGAGGTGGTGGCGCTGCTCGGGCCGTCGGGGTGCGGCAAGTCGACCCTGTTACGCATCCTGGCCGGGCTCATCGCCCCGACCGGCGGCGAGGTGGACTACCACGATCAGCGGCTTCACGGGCTCAATCCCGGCGTGGCGATCGTGTTCCAGAGCTTCGCGCTGTATCCGTGGATGACCGTGCGGCAGAACATCTCCACCGTGCTCGAGGCGCGGGGCGAGAGCCACGAGGAGATGTCCAAGCGGATCGAGCGCATCATCCGCACCGTCGGTCTCGAGGGTTTCGACCAGGCCTACCCACGCGAGCTGTCGGGCGGCATGAAGCAGCGCGTTGGCATGGCGCGTGCGCTGTCGGTGGATCCCGAGCTGCTGTTCATGGACGAGCCGTTCAGCCAGGTCGACGCGCTCACCGCGGAGAGTCTTCGGGCCGAGGTCATCGACCTGTGGTCGGCCGCCGACCGCAACCCGTCGTCCATCCTGGTCGTGAGCCACGACATCAAGGAGGTCGCCTACATGGCCGACCGCATCGTGGTGATGAGCGCCAACCCCGGCCGGGTGCGTCAGGTGGTCGAGAACCCGCTGCCACACCCCCGGGACTACCGCTCGCCCGATCTGCTCCGGCTGGTGGACCAGTTGCACGACATCATCACCGGCACCGAGATGCCCGATCTCCCGGAGGGAACGCCATCGCCGGTACCGGCGCCACAGCTCATCGAGCCGGTGCCCGACGCCAAGCCGAGCGAGATCGTCGGTCTGCTCGAGTACCTCGACGCCCGTGGCGGCAGCAGCGAGCTGTTCCAGATCGTCGCCGACAGCCAGGACGAGTTCGGCCACGTCATCACCGTGGTCAAGGCCGCCGAGATGATGGATTTCGTCGACACGCCCAAGCGCATGGTGCATCTCGAACCGGCGGCGCGGCGCTTCCTTGCCGCCGGCGCCGAGGAGCGCAAACGGTTGTGGCGCGAGCAGCTCCTGAAGCTGCGTCTGTTCCGGGAGCTGGCCGAGGTCATCCAGCGTCAGGAGGACAAGCACGTGGACGCGGACTTCGTGCTCGAGATGATCGCCATGGCGCTGCCACGCGAGAACTACGAGCGCGTGTTCGAGCGCATCCTCGACTGGGCCCGGTTCGGGGACCTGTTCGACTATGACGCGGCGGCGGAAACGGTCTCCCTGAGCTCGTAGGCTTGGCCCAGAAGGCCCGATCAGCGCCCCCTCCGCAGCGCCCCCCGGAGCCACCCGGGCCGGGCCCCGAATTCCCTCAACCCGGGGGACCAGGCCGCCGATGTACGGGAGGTGACAACTCGTGGCGCCGGAACGCATCGAAAGGGATGCGAGCGTTGAATCGGCCCAAACCGTGTGCTACGGTCGGCCTGTGTCACCGATGGGGTCGTGCCCACCTCGGGCACGTCCGGAAGTGCACGCAGAAGACATTGGAAACACACCGGTTGCCAACACTGCTCCAAGCCATCGCCAGCGTTGGAACGACTCTTGACCTGGTCCCTTCCGGGACCCGCCGGGTCAAGAGTTTCGCTTTCCACCCGGCCGCGAGGGTCCGCCATTGAACGTCCGCAAGTTCCCCATCGAGCATCTCGACCCACTCACCCTGCTGGGGCACAACGACGCCAACCTCCGCCAGATCGAGCGGTCGATCCCGGTTCGCATCACCCTGCGTGACGGCACGATCACCGTGGCCGGCGACGACGTCGCCGTGTCGAGCGCGTCGCGCGCCATCCAGGAGCTGGTCGAGCTGGCCGAGCGGGGCAAGCCGGTCGAGGAGGCCGACGTGATGACCGCGCTCGGACTCGGACATCGCAACGGCAACGGACACCGGCTCGCCGAGTCGTACGATGGCGCGCCCGGATACGCGTTCGATCGCAAGGCGGTGCGGGCCCGCACCCCGATGCAGGCCGAATATCTCAAGGCGCTCGAAGAGCACGAGGTCGTGTTCGCGATCGGGCCGGCCGGCACCGGCAAGACCTATCTCGCGGTGGCCGCCGCGGTCCAGGCGTTGCGCCAGAAGAAGGTGGACCGCCTGATCCTGGTGCGACCCGCGGTCGAGGCCGGCGAGAATCTCGGCTTCCTGCCCGGCGACATGCAGGAGAAGGTGGATCCCTACCTGCGCCCGATGTACGACGCGCTCGCCGATCTCATGTCGTACGACAAGATGCGGCGCTATATCGAGCTGGGCGTGATCGAGATCGCGCCGCTGGCGTTCATGCGTGGCCGCACCCTGCACCGGGCGTTCGTGATCCTCGACGAGGCCCAGAACACCACGGTGCGTCAGATGAAGATGTTCCTCACCCGTCTCGGCTCGGATTCTCGGGCGGTGATCACCGGTGACATCACCCAGATCGACCTGCGCGACCCCGACACCTCGGGGCTGGTGCGCATCCAGTCGATCCTCGGCAACGTCGCCGGGATCCACTTCACCTACTTCCATCCCGAGGACGTGGTGCGGCACCGGCTGGTGCGACAGATCATCCACGCGTTCGAGCAGTATCACGCGCGAGAGAACGGCAAGCTCGAGGACGGAGTGGGCGAGAGTCTCGACCCGTCCGAGCGACACGATCCGCCGGCGGAGGCCGCTTCGGGCGGCACCGACCCGGGCGACCCGGGGATCTGAGCGGGACGTTCGCGGCGATCGGATCCGGGCTGTGCGAGGCCCGGGCGGGGTGACCCGCCCGGGCCTTGTTGCGCCTGCTCTGACGCATGAGGAAGACCCGCCCCAGGTGGCGGCGTCGGCCGAGCCGAATCGCACCCTCAACCCCCGCCCGGTTCCTGCCGATGACTCCTGTCGCGAGTCGGCGATCGTCGCGGGCCTCTGCCCGCCCGATCGCGACCCTGCCGAGCCCGGCGCGCTTGCTACCCTGCCTTGCCCCCACTCGAGCCCTCTGCTAGCGTGCCGGCCGTCGGTGTGGGGAGGGAGCCAGGACGGCGCCCCGCTCGAACGAGGCAAATTGCTACACCACAACGATTTGATGATCGAGCGGCCCCCTGTCGAGGGCCGCTTCGCGCACCCGGGCGGGGCTCTTCCCGGAGCCCCGGCGAATCCCCGGTGCGCTTCCCCGAGTGGCTTCCGGGCACCCATCCCGGGCCATGCGCCGGCCGGCGGCCAGCCGCTCGAAGCGCGTTCCCAGACCCCAAAGAGACTCGATGACGATCGATGAGCTGAATCCGGTCCCGGCGTTGCCGGACCGGCAGCGCACCCTGCGCTGGGGCTATTACCTGGTCCGTCTGCTGCTGGTGGCGGGGCTTCTGGCGCTGGCCGCGGCGCTGCCCGGCGGCAGCGTGCTCGAGCGCTACCGCTATCACGAGGGCGACATCTCGCGCGAGCGCGTCGTCGCGCCGTTCGCGTTCCGCGTGCAGAAGGACGACGCCACGCTCCGCCGCGAGCAGGCGGCGGCCGCGGCCTCGGTGCCACCGGTGTTCGGCGTGGACACCCGCATCTCGTCGGCGGCGCTCGACCGCTTCGCCGCGTTCCAGGAGAAGGCGCTCGGCGTGGCGCTCGACCCCGCGCCCGCGTCACTCGCGACCCGGGCCACGCGGCTGCGCTCGCTCGGCGTGCCGCTGTCGGACGAGGCGGCGCAGACGCTCGCCGGATCGCCCCGCACGCGACGCGTGTTCAAGGAGCTGGGTTCGACGCTCAACGAGCTCTACGCCGCCGGGGTGGTCGCCGAGAAGCGCGACGGCTCGGTGATGGGCTATCGCATCGTCAGCCTGCGCGAGGGCGAGGCGGTCACGCCCCACCCGGCGAGTCTGCTCTACGACCGGCGTGACGCGCTGGCCCTGGTCGAGCAGCGCGCCGCCGCGGCGTTCGCCGACGACCCGCGCGCGGCGCACGCCATGCTCGAGCTGGCGTCGCCGTTCGTGCAGCCGAACGTGGTGTACGACCCGGCCGAGACCGCCTACCGGCGGGTCCAGGCGCAGAGCGCGGTGGCCACCACGGTCGGCTACGTGCAGAAGGACGAGCTGATCGTCGACGCCAACCAGCGCGTGGACACGGTGACGCTGCAGAAGCTCCGCTCGCTGGCCGACGTCGAGCGCGCGCGGCGCGGCCGCAGCGAGTTCCTCTACCCGCCGGTCGCGCGCATGCTGCTCATGCTGCTGTTCATCGCGGCGTTCTCGACCTACCTGCGCATGGAGCTGCCCGCCGTGTATCGCGACAACGCCATGCTGGCGATGTTCGCGGTGCTCACCGCGGTGGTGATGACGCTGGCGCAGGTCATGACCGGTCTGCTCGGGCTCTCCGAGTTCACGGTGCCGCTGGCGCTCGCGCCGCTGGTGGTGGCGTCGCTCATGGAGAAGCGCCCCGCGCTGGTGTTCACGCTGCTGCTCGCGGTGGGGGTGACCGCGATCGTCGAGCTGCACGCGCCGTTCGTGGCGGTGGCGGTGATGGGTGGCGTGACCGCGGTGTACTCGGTGGCGCGTCTGCGTCACCGCTGGCACTTCCTACGCGCGAATTTCACCATCGGCACCGCCAACCTGGCCGCGATCCTGGCCTGGGATCTCGCCCGCAACAGCGGCTGGCAGCTGCTGACGCGGGATGCGATGTGGGGGGTGCTCAACAGCTTCCTGGCGATCTCGCTCGCGTTCGTGCTGCTGCCGGTGGTCGAGCACCTGTTCGGTCTCACCTCCGACATCACGCTGCTCGAGCTGTCGGATCTCAACCGGCCGCTGCTCAAGCGGCTGCAGCTCGAGGCGCCGGGCACCTATCACCACAGCATGATCGTGGGCAGTCTCGCCGAGGCGGCGGCCGAGGCGATCGGCGCCAACTCGCTGCTGGCGCGCGTGTCGGCCTACTACCACGACATCGGCAAGCTCGGGAAGCCCGAGTACTACGCCGAGAACGAGCCGGCCTCGATGCGCAGCCGGCACGAGCGATTGACCCCCACCATGAGCACGCTGGTGGTGAAGTCGCACATCACCGAGGGTCTCGAGCTGGCGCGTCGCGAGCGGCTGCCCAAGGCGGTGGTAAACGCCATTCCCGAGCACCACGGCACCATGGTGATGGCGTTCTTCTATCACAAGGCGCTCGAGGCCGACCCGGCCGCGCGGCGCGAGGACTTCTCGTACCCGGGGCCGCGGCCACGCTCGAAGGAGACCGCGATCCTCATGCTCTCGGACGGCGTCGAGGGCGCCTCGCGCGCGCTCGCCGAGCCCACGCCGAGCCGGATCCGCGGGCTCGTCACGCGCATCATCGACGAGCGCGTGCAGGAGGGGCAGCTCGAGCAGTGCGGGCTCACGCTCTCGGATCTCGCGCGGATCCGCGACGCGTTCGTCCCGGTGCTCACCGCCATTTTCCACGTCCGCGCTCCGTACCCCGAGGATCCGCGTCGCCGCGCCAAGGCGGACCCGGATCTCAAGCGCGAAGGCACCTGATCGCGCGGCGGTGAGCACTCGCGGCGTCGCGCGTCGACGTCGTCGCCCGCGCCGCGTGGGTGAGCGACCACCGTCATGCGGGCGGCATCGGGTAGACTCGTGGCATGGCCGTCACCGTGACCGCACGCTTCCCCACCCGATCCCTCACCGCCCCACTCACGCGTCTCGTCACCGTGGCACTGGCGCCCGAATCGGCGCGCCCGGGTGAGATCGCGATCGTGCTCGGCGACGACGCCACGCTGCGTGAGCTGAACCGGCGCTACCGCGGCATCGACCGGGCCACCGACGTGCTGAGCTTCGCCTACGAGGAGGATTCGCCGACCCCGGCGCTGCTGCCCGCGGCGCGGGTCGGGGCCGGCCGGCGCCGGGTGTCGGGCGACCTGGTCATCTCCCTCCCACGCGTGGCCGAGCAGGCGCGACGCTACCGGGTGACACCGGGTCACGAGCTGGCGCGCCTGATCGTGCACGGCGTGCTCCACCTGACCGGGCTCGACCACGATCGCGCCGCCGAGCGCCGGCACATGCGCGCGCGCGAGGAGCGGGTCCTGGCCCGGGCGAAGACGCCGATCGAGGCGCTGGACCGGCTGCTGGGGCGACCCGTCCGAACGGTTCGCGGACACACGCGCGCGGCCCACGCGTGACGCGCGGCACCGGTTCGCGATACATTCAGCCGGTTTAGCGTCCATCCTTCGACCCCGAGACCGCTCCCGATGACGCCGCCAGCCGTACCCACCAAACGCCGCGGGCTGATGGGGACGCTGCGCGACTGGCTGCTCACCGGCCTGCTCGTGCTGGCGCCCTCGGCGGTGACGATGTGGATCTTCTTCCGCCTGCTCAATTGGGTGGACAATCTGCTCGGGCGCTACCTGCGTTTCGCCGCGTTCGATTATCGTCGCATTCCCGGAATCGGCTTGCTGGCGACGTTGCTCATCCTGGCGATCGTGGGCGGGGTGGCGACCTGGCTCGGTACCCGGCAGCTCGGTGCCTTCTGGGATCGTTTCCTCACCAGCATCCCCGGGCTGGGGATCGTCTACGGCTCCACCAAGTCGGTGGGCGAGGCGTTGTTCAGCCGCGGCGAACAGGCGTTCAAGCAGGTGGTGCTGGTGCCGTGGCCACACGAGCGCATCTGGCGGCTCGGCTTCGTCACCGGAAGAGCGGGCGCCGACATCCGTGCGCGACTCGGCGAGGACGTCGAGGTGGTGTTCGTGCCACACACGCCCAATCCCGCCTCGGGATTCGTGCACTATGTGCCGCGGTCGCAGCTGGTGTATCTCGACTGGCCGGTCGAGGAGGGTCTGCGCGTGATCGTGTCGGGTGGTCTGGTGCAGCCGGGCACGCCGCTCCCCAACGGCGTGGTACCGCCGCTGCCGGTCACGACCGGTGGCCCGGCCGCCACCGAGACGCGGGGCTGACCGTGGCGCTCGTCCGGACCGAAGGCGTGGTGCTGCGCACCTACCCGCTCGGCGACACCAGCCGGATCGTGGTGGCGTACTCGCGCGAGCTGGGGCTGTTGCGTCTGGTGGCCAAGGGCGCGCGCAAGAGCCCGAACCGGTTTGGATTCGCGCTCGAGCCGCTGTCGCGCTCACGCCTCATGCTGTATCACAAGCCCGATCGCGACCTGCACCTGGTGTCGCAGGCCGAGGTGCTGACGGCGACCGGCAGCCGCATCACCGACCTCACCCGACTCACCCACGCGCACGCGGCGATCGAGCTGGTCGACCGTCTGGTGTGGGGCGAGGAGCCGCATCCGGAGCTGTACGCGTTGCTGGTGGAGACGCTCGACGCGACCTGCGTGGCACCGACGACTTCGTTGAGCGCGGTGACGCTGGCGTTCGAGCTGCAGACCGCGAGTCTGCTCGGCTATCGCCCGCGTCTCGACGCCTGCGCCGAATGCGCCCGCGCGCCGTCCACACGGCGGTTGTTCTCGCCGGCGCGGGGCGGGCTCCTGTGCGACGCGTGCGCGGCCGGGGAGCCCGGAGTGGTGACGTTGTCGGCCGACGCGCTCGCCGGTCTCACGCTGCTGCTCACCCGGCCGGTGGTGGAGGCCGGACGCTACATCGAGATCAAGCGGGCGGGCGAAATTCTCAAGACGGTGGAGGCGTTCCTCCGTCATCACTTCCAGCGCTTCCAGGGACTCAAGTCGCTGGAGCTGCTGCGCGCCCTGGCTCCGAATCCCTCGCCGGAGGCGGCGTGACGCCCGATCTCGACCCCAGGCACTCGCTGCAGGACATGATGCTCGCGCTCGAGGCGTACTGGTCGGCGCGTGGCTGCGTGGTGCAGCAACCGTATCCCTCCGAGGTCGGCGCCGGCACCTTCAACCCGGCGAGCTTCCTGCGCTCGCTCGGACCCGAGCCGTGGCGGGTGGCGTACGTCGAGCCGTCACGCCGACCCAAGGACGGACGCTACGGTGAGAATCCGAACCGCTTCCAGCAATTCTATCAGTACCAGGTACTGCTCAAGCCGTCACCCAACGACGTGGTCGAGCAGTACCTCGACAGTCTCCGCGCGATCGGCATCGATCTGCGCGAGCACGATCTTCGACTGGTCGAGGACGACTGGGAGTCGCCGACACTCGGCGCCGCCGGACTCGGCTGGCAGGTGTGGCTCGACGGCACCGAGATCTCCCAGTTCACCTACTTCCAGCAGTGCGGTGGCATCGACGTGGACATCGTGTCGGCGGAGCTGACCTACGGGCTCGACCGGATCGGGATGATGCTCCAGGGCACCGATCGTGTGCAGGACCTGGTCTGGGGCGCCGGACTCACCTGGGGCGACTTGTGGGTGCAGAACGAGCGCGAGTGGTCGCGTTACAACTTCGAGGAGGCCGACGTCGCCGCGCACTTCGAGATGTTCAAGGTGTGGGAGCGCGAGGCGGCGCGGCTGCTCGATCTCGGGATGGTGATGCCGGGATACGACGCGGTGATCAAGTGCTCGCACCTGTTCAACGTGCTCGACGCGCGTGGCGCGATCTCGGTGAGCGAGCGGGTCGGCTATATCGGGCGGGTGCGCAAGATCGCGCGACGCGCGGCGCAGGCCTACGTGACGCAGCGCGCCGAGCTGGGCTACCCGATGCTCAAGGACCCGGCGGAGCGGGCGCGCTGGATCAAGCCGAAGGAGGAGCCCGCGGCGTCCGAGTCTGGAGATGTGTCGGAGCGCGCGGCGTCGGGCTCGCCGAAGACCGGCCCGGTGACCGCGCGGGCGAATCCAGCCACGACGTCAAACCCGGCGGCGGCTCGGGCAACCGCCGCGGCCAGCGGCGGTCCAAAGAAGCGCGGCAAGGGCGGCGGCTCGTGAGTCGCGACCTGCTGTTCGAGATCGGCGTCGAGGAGCTGCCGGCCGGCTACGTGACACCGGCGCTCGAGCAGCTCGAGCTGGGTGTGGCGAGCGGGCTCCAGACGCTGCGTCTGGCCCACGACGAGATCGCCACTTACGCCACCCCACGCCGTCTCACGATCGTGGTGCGCTCACTCGACGAGCGGCAGAGCGACGCCGAGGAGGAGGCGTTGGGGCCCGCGGTCAAGGTGGCGTTCGACGCCGAGGGCAAGCCCACCAAGGCGCTGATGGGATTCTGCGCCGGAAAGGGGGTCGATCCCGCGTCGGTGCGACGGGTCTCGACACCCAAGGGCGATTACGTCGCGGTCACCGTGAAGCACGTCGGCCGTGACGCGATCGAGGTGCTGCCGGCGGTGCTCGCCGGGGTCGCGACCCGTCTGCAGTTCCCGAAGCTCATGCGCTGGACCACACCCGAGGGCGCCGAGGCCCGTTTCGCGCGGCCGGTGCGCTGGCTGGTGGCGCTGCTCGGGAGTGAGGTGGTGCCGGTGCGCGCGTTTGGTCTCACCGCGGGTCGCGCCAGCATGGGTCATCGCTTCCTGGCGCCGGGTGCTGTGGAGGTGGGCGAAGCCGGGGCTTACCTCGCCCGGCTCGAACAGGCGTTCGTGCTCGCCGACCACCGCGAGCGCCGGAGACGGATCGTGGACCAGGCCAGGCGTCTGGCGAAGAGCGCGGACGGGGTGCTGCTCGAGGACGAGGAGCTGATCGACATCAACACCTTCCTCGGCGAGTGGCCGACCGCCTTTGACGGCGAGTACGACAGCCGGTACGCGACGCTGCCGAACGAGGTGAAGATCGCCGCCCTCAAGGAGCACCAGCGCTTCTTTTCGGTCGCGATGCCGGGAGTGAACTGGGCGGGCGCGTCACCGAAGCCGCTCGCCGGCAGCGGCGCCCTGCTGCGGAATCACTTCATCGCGGTGCGCAACGGCGACGAGCGCGGTCTCGACCGCGTGCGCAAGGGCAACCACGACGTGCTGGTGGCCCGGCTCGAGGACGCGCTCTTCTACTGGCAGACCGATCTCAAGCACACACCCGCGGAGCGCGTCGAGCAGCTCTCCACGGTGGTGTGGATGGAGGGTCTGGGGACGCTGCGTGACAAGGCCACCCGGCTGCAGTCGCTGGGGGGCTGGCTCGCGGCGCGGCTGGCACCGGAGAGCGCGGGGGTGGTCGAGCGCGCGGCGCTGCTCGCCAAGACCGACCTCCTCGGCGAGATGATCGGCAGCGGCAAGGAATACGCGAGTCTCGAGGGCAAGATGGGTGGCTACTACGCCCGGGAGGCCGGCGAGCCGATCGCGGTCGCCGAGGCGATCTTCGAGCACTATGCGCCGCGTGGCGCGGGCGACGCCCTGCCGGTGACACCGGCGGGCCGCGTGCTCTCGCTCGCCGACAAGCTCGATCACGTGGCGGGGGCGTTCGTGGCGGGCAAGATCCCGACCGGCTCCGAGGATCCGTTCGGCGTGCGTCGTGCCGGCAACGGCGTGGTGCGTATCCTCATCGAGGGGCCGCTCCATCTCGATCTGCGCGACGCGAGCATGGAGATGACGCGTCCGTTCTTCGCCGCCGACCCCGATCTGCCCCAGGCCGAGATCATGCGCAAGCTCGGCGACTTCTGGCGTGGTCGGGTGGACGTGGCGCTCGAGGACCGCGGGATCCCCTACGACCAGCGCGAAGCGGCGCTGGAGGCGCAGCTGCGTATGACCGGCGTGCCCAAGCCCCGGCCCGGCTGGATCGATCCGGCCGACGCGCTGGCGCGGGCCCAGGTGCTCACCGGCTTCGTGGGCGATGCGCGGTTCGGCCCGCTGGTGATCCTCTTCAAGCGGGTCGCGAACATCCTCGCCAAGGCCACCGAGACGCTGCCCGGGACACTCGACACGAAACGTCTCGTCGAGCCGGCCGAGAAGACGCTGCTCGCGGCACTCGAGAAGACCCGCAGCGCCACCGAGACGCTGTGGGAGCAACGCGAATACGCGGCGATCCTGCCGCGGCTGCTCGAGATGGAGCAGGCGATCCACGGCTTCTTCGACGCGGTCATGGTCAATGTCGACGACCTGCCGACACGCATCAATCGGCTGCAACTCCTCGCCGAGGTGCGGGCGCTGTTCGTGCGCGGGTGGGATCTGTCGAAGGTGGTCGTCGAGGGCGAGAAGGGTTAGCCGCGCACGGACTGCCCCGAATGGCTCCGCCCTTTCGGGCCACGACCCAGCGCCCCCCCGAGCCGAATTCCAACCTTTGCCGCCCCTAGCCCGTCCCACCGTGAGCAGGGTGCCGGCCCGACCCGGCCCGCCACCCGCATCGGCCGTCTCGATCATCGCCACGGGGGAACCCATGCGGAACCCATTCACTTCCCTTCTTCCGGCCGCGCTCGGATCGGCCGGGCTCCTCGCCATACTGGCTGTGGCGCCGGCGTCCCTGGCGTCGGCCGGCACGCACGAGCACTCCGACGGACGCTCGTACTCCTACAGCTACTCGAACGACGACGGCATCGGCTTCGGCTACGGTCTCTACGATCCCGCCACGAACTCCTGCTTCGTCTGGGGAGAGAACGGGGAGTGGAAGCTCTTCCGTGAGATGGGCGAGAACCAGCACACCCGGCTCTTGTGGTTCCGCGACGGCCGCCAGGTCTACCTCGTTCACGACAAGGCACTGATCGACCGCGCCGATCATCTGCTCGCGCCCCAGCGGGAGCTGAGCCGTCAGCAGGGCGAGCTGGGCGGCCGGCAGGGTCAGTTGGGTGCCGAGCAGGGGCGTCTGGGCGCGGAGCAGGGCCGGCTGGGCACCGAGCAGGGGCGTCTCGCCGAGCGCGAAGCCCGGCTCGAATCCATGATGGAAGACGCGAGCGACTCGGAAGCGCGTCACGAGATGCGCGATCAGGTGCGTGAGCTCGAACGCCGGCAGGCGGATCTGCAGCGGCGCATCGACGAGCTCGGCGAGCAGCAGAGCCAGCTCGGTCGCCAGCAGTCGGAGCTCGGGAAGCAGCAATCCGAGCTGGGCCGACGGCAGCAGGAACTCTCCAGGAAGGCCGTGCTCGACATGCGGCAGCTCCTGAAGGATGTGAAGAGCAGCGGCAAGCTCGATACCGTCGACATCTGAGACCGGCGGTAACGCGCGCCGCGTTCGGTGGGGTCGCCGTATCACGGCGGATGACCCGCGGGGAGGGCCCGCGCACCGGCGCGGTCGCGCGCGGGTTCAGGTGCGGCGGATGACGACCAGCGTGACGTCGTCGGCCCGCATCCCGTCGCCCGCTACGGCACGCAGGTCGGCCAGAAGGTGATCGACGAACGCGACCGCGGTCAAGTCCGATTGTGCCAGCTTGAGTGCGCGCTCGTGCAGCCGCTCCTCACCGTAGAACTGTTTGGCCACCGGGGCCTCGGGAATCCCGTCCGAGTAGATCACCAGAGCATCGCCGGCATGGAACGCTTCCTCCCCGCCCGTGTACTCCCCGTCGTCCATGATGGCGAGGGGGATCCCGGTGGCGGGCAACAGATGCAGCGCCCCGCCGCGAAGGAGCAGGGGAGGATTGTGGCCGGCGTTGCAGTAGCGCAGTCGCCCTTCGCGCACCGAGATGATGGCCAGAAAGAACGTCGCGAACTTGCCCGGCGTCGCGGCCCGGGCGAGCGAGCGGTTCATGGTCGTGACGATGTCCTCGGGGGAGCGGCCGGCCTCCGCCATGGAGTGGAACGTGGCGCGCAGGTGCGCCATGAGCAGCGCCGCGGGAATGCCATGTCCGCTGATGTCCCCCACCACCACCGCAAGCTCGTCGTCATCGAGCAAGAGCCAGTCGAAGTAGTCGCCGCCGATCTCGTCGGCGGGCAGGTTGCGCCCGAATACATCGAGCCCCTCCAGCGTGGGCGGGGAGGAGGGCAAGAGGTTCTGCTGGATCGAGCGCGCCACATCGAGCTCCTTGGCGCGCAGGCGCGAGCGGTGCTCGGTCTCGCGCCGCCACTCGTTGCCGATCGCGGCCAACGTGAGCGGCGGCACCAGCAACGCACCCACCGGCGGCAGGTCGATGTCCTTGAAGACGAACAGCCCATAGTCGAGCGCGGCCACCGCGAGAAGCGCCGCGAGGGCCGCGAGCGCCGCGCCGGCGAGCGAGACCTGCGAGAAGACCAGCCCCAGGCCCAGACCCAGCACGATCAGGGACACCACGATCCACGACGCGGGCACGTGCGCGAGGAATCGTCCGCGCAGCGCGGCATTCACCGCGTTCGCATGGATGTACAACAGCGGCGCCGCGCCTGAGAACGGCGTCGCCCCGATATCGGTTGCATGCTGCTCCACCGCGGTGGCGCCGATCAGCACCAGTTTGCCGCGGAAGGCCCGTGCCAGTGCCGTGGTGTCGCTGTTGCGATACCACTGCAGCACCTGCAGCAGCGAATAGCGGTGCGCGAACGCGTCCTGATTGCCCGCAAACTCGATCGATGTGGCGCCCTCCTCGTCGCACGGCACCTGCATCTGGCGGCCATGCCAGTGGATGCGGACCCCGTCGGGAGAGAGCTCGAATTGCGGAAGTGTCGTGTCGCCCCGCGCCGCCACCTCGACCAGACGCAGCACGAGCGAGGGATAGGCCCAGTCCCCGAAACGCACGAACTGTGGAATGCGGCGGATGACCCCGTCCCCGTCGATCAGCACCGCCGTGTGTCCCAGCTCGTGCGCGTCGGCCAGCAGGTCGTCGTAGGGGAGCGATACGCTCTGGGCGATCGCCAGACGCTGTTGCGATACCGGCCGGCCGTGGCGGATCAGCGCGGTGGAATCGACCGGCATCCCGAGCGCCCCGCCGAGCGAGGCGTCGCTGGGCTGGAAGCCGATGGAATGGACGACGTTCGGATGCGCGGCGGTCACCGCCGCGAGCATCGCATCGCCGGAGGGATCGTCGGGGTTCTCGCCCAGGAACAGAAGGTCGAGGCCGATGGCCTCCGCGCCGGCGGTCGACAGCGCGTCGATCGCCATGGCGTAGTTCTCGCGCGGCAGCGGCCAGACGTCCCGGAACACGCGCAGCGTGCGGTCGTCGATCTCAACCAGCGCGATGCGGTCCGATGCTGCGACCGGGCCCCGCACCCGATAGCGCCAATCGTGCAGACGGAGGTCCAGGGGCCGGAGCCCGCCGAAGAGCCAGATCAACGCCACGAGCACGCCGCACGACGTGCCGATGACGGCACCGAGCCGTGCGGGCACCCGCTGGATGGGGGCCTGCCCGCTCACGAGTGGAGATCGCTGCTCAGCGCTTCCAGTAGAGAAGCTGAGGAGTGTCGCTGCCGTCGGAGGCGCGCGCGCCCGCCGAGCGCCAGGCCGACGGATGCGTGCCTGCTGCCCCCGCTGCGGGCGGCGAGTCCACCAGGCGGAGGGAGTCCTTCGGCACCGAAGTCGCGGCGTGCTTCAGCATCGCGCGCAACTGATCGGGGTCGATCACGGTCTTCTTTGCCGCGCGTTCGGTGGGCTGCTTCTCGGGCGGGAGTCCCAGCAGCGCCTGGGCGTGCTCGAGGCCGCCCGCCAGCTTCACGCCGAGAGCGAAGGCCTGCTCCGAGCGTTGCTGATCGCCGATGATCATGAGGGCGGTCGCGCGATTGAGATGGATCCCCGCGTCGAGGGAGTCGCCGCGCAGCGCGCGATCGTAGAACGCGAGCGCCACGCCGGTCTCTCCGCGAAGCAGACGCAGGTTGCCCAGGTTGTTGAGGGCGCGCGCATCGCCGCGCGTATGAGAGAGCATGGTGACGAAGATGGATTCGGCGCGAGCCTCTTCACCACTGATCGCAAGCGTGACCCCGTACTCGCCACGCGCGTCGGTCTGGTCTCCGGCGGCGAACTGCGGCGACGCAGAGACAAGACACGCGATCACAACCCCTGCCATTCCGACTCGTCTCACGTTCGGCTCCCTTCACTCGATCCAGTACAAATGGGTCGCAATGCCACGAACAGGGGGTGAAGGCAGGGTGGACTCGGATGCCACGGCACGAGCACCGCCGCGAGGCTTCTCGGCAGCAACGCTACTGTGCCGCAGCAGGTTACGGATTCTGGCGCGTAGTGTCAAGTCCTCCGGGGTCAGGTCCGTGGCATGGTCGAGCGAGTCCTCCGGGGCGAGTCCGATCAGCCGACACGCGGCGGCGTAGCCCCCGGCGTCGGCGACGGCCGCGCCGACCATGGGCACGGCGGAGACGCTGTCCCCCTGGGCCCAGCGCACGAGTCCCCGGTTCAGCCCGATGCCGGCGTCGCGGCGACCCAGCGCGAGGGCTGCGCGCCAGTGCTCGTCGGCTGCGCGCAGGCTGTCCATCGCGGCCAGCACCACGCCGAGATTGTTGTGCGTTGACGCCGACTGGGGCGCCTTGGCCAGGGCGTCCTCCAGCTGCTTGCGCGCCCCCTCGAGATCGCCGCCCTCGAAATCGATCCGGGCGATGTCCTCGAGCGCTTGGGCGGACACTTCGAGTTCACGCGCGGCGGCGCCAAAGTGCGCGGCGAAATACTCGTCGCGGATCGCCGCCACGGCCTTCGCCTCGGCCGCGAGCCGGGCGTCGAAGCGGGTCTCATCCAGGGTGCGGATGCGCCGCTCGCCCGGCGGCAGCGCCGGCTCGTAGCGGATCTGCGAGTCGGTGACGTCGAAGGTGCCGATCGGGCCCTGGGCCGAGGCGGCCTTGATCTCATCGGCGCCGTCGCGCCACGCCTGGGCGAACCCGCGCGCCAGCGAGGTGGTCTCGAGCGGGATCCATACCTCCCCGTCATCGATGACCATCAGGGTGCTGTCAGCTCCCAACGCCGAACGGTTGCGTTCGTTCAGGCCGGTGTCCACCAGCAGGAAGATGTGCCCGGGTACGTCCACGAACCGCGTGTCCACCCCGACGTTGCCAAGCATCGACGCCATGAGCACCGTGGTGTCGTCACAATCCCCGCTCAGACGATCGATCGTCTGATACGGGTAGTGGATGGTGTCCACCGCGTGCGGTGTCGCGGAGATGGTCGCGAAGGGGTTGTTGGGATCGGGCACGTACGCCACGCCAAGCTCCGCCAGCGCGTCGGTCATCGCCGCCGCGAAGGCGAGATTGCGATTGCCGAACGGATTGCCCTCCAGCGCGAGTACCCGGCGGCCGGCCTGGCGCGCCAGCTCGTCCACGGCCGGGTCGCGCGGTGTCACCCACGCCGCCGCCTGGGCCATGCCATCGGTCCAGTCGATCGCACCCGGCGCGTAGGCCACGGTACGGGCGGCCCCCTTCTCGCGTCTCACCAGGCGCTTGCTCTGGTAGCTCGCGATGACCTGGACCTGGACCGGCTGGTCCCCGCGCTGGGCGAGCACCTTCTCGTCGAGGACGGCCGTGAGCGGCACCTGGTTCACCGCCATCGGTCGCAGCGTCACCTCCTGCTCGCTCGGTGCGCTCATCAGATCGGGGATGAAGACACCGATCCGCGTCGTCAGCGGGCGGTCCTGCAGGTTGCGCACCTGGATCGAGCCGAAGTCGTCGCGCGCGTAGGACTTGTAGAGCGACGTGTAGAGCTCGTGCGCCTGCACCTTCTCGATCCGCACCAGCGCGGGGTTGAAGTTGAACTCCAGGGAAAGCGAGAAGTGATCCGTCGCGGCGAGGGTCGGAGGCATGCTCCGCGCCCAGTCCATGCGCAGCGCCCCCACCTTGACCCCGAGCCCCATGGACCAGGTCGCAGGTTCGATTCCACTCCGATCTTTCTCGACCCCGCCCCGCAGCGCGAGCAGCGGGTGCGGCGTGGCTTCGATGCCGAGATGCCAGCGGTCGTCGACGTCGAACGCGGCGGTGCCGATGTTGGACCACGAGTAGGCGGCGGCGAGACGCAGGTTGGGCGGATACGCGTGCTCGTTCTCGCCATCGGGCGAACGCAGGTTCGTCCCCGTGATGTCCTGGCCGACCAGTCCCAGACGCAGATGGTCGAGGGGAGAGGCCAGCAGGCCCAGGTCGAGTCCGAATCCGCGTCCGGACACGAGGCTCTGACCGTCGAGACTGGTGCCCCGCGTGAGGAGCTTCCCACCGGCTCCCGCCCAGAGCCACGGGCGCACCTTGAACGAACCGCCGAGCGTCACGCGATTCTCGGAGAAGCCCAGCACGCCGTCGTCGAATCCCGAATGATACCAGTCCACCGCCGCCGCCCGGTCGAGCGAGAGCGGCAGCACGAACGAGACGAGATTGTCCTGGATGCCGGTATCGAACAGGTTGGCGTACGAGCCCGCCACCTCCTGGTGCCCGATGCGCGCGAGACCCGCGGGATTCCAGAACAGCGCGCTCGCGTCGTCCGCCACCGCGCTGAAGGCCCCGCCCATGCCGATCGCGCGCACGCCCACCGGCACCTGGCTGCTGGGCGTGGCCCGCGCGGCGCGCGGCGCGCCCACGGCCGCCAACAGGGCGATGAAGGTCGCGAGGGGGCCAGGCGCACGCCATCTCGACCGGAGACGCGGGCGAGCCGCGGCTCCGCCCCGCCGCGAGATCACCGCACCACCCCCAGGGTCTGCGTGCGGGTCTCGCCCAGCGCTTCGACCGTGACCAGGTAGAGCCCCGAGTCGACCTCGTGGTGGTCCTCGTCACGCCCGTCCCAGCTCACGAGGTTCGTCCCCGGCCCAAGCGTCTCCCCCGACATCACGACCCGGACCAGACGGCCCGCCCGATTGTGGATCGTCACCCGGACCGCCCCCGCGCGCGCCAGCACGAAGCCGATCCGGACGTCGGGGCTCGCGATGGGGCCGCGCGAAGAAAGGATGCGCGGCGTGAGCGAAAGGGCCAGCGACCCCGCGAGCGACGCCCCGGTTGGCGCGGCGAAGATGGCGTAGTTGCCGGCCGCAGAGAACGGCGTCGCGAGGCGCGCCCCCGCCGCGTCGAGAGTGCCCCCCAGTCGTTGCCACACGCCACCACCGCCCGCGACATAAATGGCGAGCTGCGTGCCGGGTGGCGCGACGTCACCGGACACCGCGAGATCGAGCGCCGCGGTCTTCTCGAGCGGCACACCTTCCATGCCGATGGCGAAGCCGGGCGCGACCCGGGTCGCGCCGTCCGGGAGCGTGGCGGGGACGGCGGAGGGGTCGAGCGGATCGATGCGAAGCACCGCGTCACGCGCCAGCCCGCGTGGCGGGATGTAGACGTGCGCCTCGTCGTTCGTGGTGTAGACGTCGCCGCCGTCCAGGGCCGACACCAGCGCCGGCGTGGTCTGGACCGCCCACGGC
>JBIOKD010000016.1:0-20744 GCA_044451485.1 Candidatus Eiseniibacteriota bacterium
ACCCTGGAGTGACGAACATGGCGGAAGAGAAGAAGAAACCCGCGAAGCCCGCGGCGGCCGGCAAGCCGGCCGGTGGCGGCAAGACGGGCGCGTCGGGGGGCAAGACCAAGGGTGAGGGCGGCGGCGGCCCGCGCACCGAGGGCAGGCCACACGCGCTCGGACACAAGCCGCGTCTTCGCGAGCACTACGAACAGAAGGTGGTGCCGGCACTGATGACGAAGTTCCAGTACCGGAGCGTGATGCAGGTGCCGCGTTTCCAGAAGATCGTGGTGAACATGGGCGTCGGGGATGCCATCACCGACCAGAAGTTTCTCGAGATGGCGAACAACGAGCTGTCGCAGATCACGGGTCAGAAGCCGTCGATCCGGCGTGCCAAGAAGTCGATCGCGAACTTCAAGCTCCGGCAGAAGCTCCCGATCGGCTGCATGGTGACCCTGCGTGGCGCCCGCATGTACGAGTTCTACGACCGGCTGGTGAACGTCGCGGTACCGCGCATCCGCGACTTCCGCGGTCTGAATCCACGTTCGTTCGACGGTCGTGGCAACTACAGCATGGGGCTGACCGAGCAGATCATCTTCCCCGAGATCAACTACGACAGGGTGCAGAAGGTCCGCGGCATGGACGTCACCATCGTCACCAGCGCGAAGAGCGACGAGGAGGGCCGTGAGCTGCTGAGGCTCATGCAGCTGCCCTTCCGCCTGCGCTGATCCCGGAGGTACCGGTGGCCAAGAAGTCGATCATCGAGAAGTGGAAGCGGACTCCGAAGTTCAAGGTGCGCGCCTACACCCGCTGTCATCGCTGCGGGCGTCCGCGCGCGGTCCTGCGTGACTTCGGTCTGTGCCGCATCTGCTTCCGCGAACTGGCGCTCGCCGGGCAGATTCCCGGCGTCGTGAAGTCGAGCTGGTAACCGCCCCTCGGGGCATGACGGGCCAGGCTGCGCGTCGCGAGACGCGGACGCTGGTCCGGGAGGATCTTCATGGCAGTCAGTGATCCGGTTGCGGATTTCCTCACCTGTGTGCGCAACGCCATCCAGGCACGTCAACGCAAGGTGGACGTCCCGGCATCCCGTCTCAAGCAGGAGATCACCAAGCTGCTCCTGCGCGAGCGCTTCATCAACAACTTCAAGCTGATCGAGGACGGCCGGCAGGGCGTGCTCCGTCTCTATCTCAAGTACAACGCCGACGAGGTCAACGTGATCAGCGGCATCAAGCGTGTCAGCACGCCGGGCCGCCGCGTCTACGTCGGCAAGACCGCCGTCCCGCGGGTCATGGGCGGGCTCGGCACCACCATCGTTTCGACGTCGAAGGGCGTGATGACCGACCGCGAGGCCCGTGAAGCGGGTCTCGGCGGCGAGCTCCTCGCGCAGGTCTGGTAGGAGACGGCCATGTCGAGAGTCGGAAAACGTCCGGTCCCGATCCCCAGCGGCGTCACCGTCGCGGTGGTCGACGGCACCGTGAAGGTCAAGGGTCCGAAGGGCGAGCTCGCGCATCCGGTGCTGGCCGGAACGACGGTCACCATCGAGGGTGCCGAGGCGCGTGTGACGGCCGAGAAGCTCACCCGGAACCCGATGTTCGGCACCATGCGCGCGCAGATCGCCAACATGGTCACCGGTGTCACCCAGGGCTACAGCAAGACGCTCGAGATCGTCGGCACGGGCTATCGCGCCCAGATGGATGGCAAGAACCTGGTGCTCCAGCTCGGATTCTCACACCCGGTGGTGTTCGTCCCGCCGGCCGGAATCACGGTCAAGGTGGATAACCCGACGCGTCTGACCATCAGTGGTTTCGACAAATACCTCGTCGGACAGGTGGCCGCCAACGTGCGCGGCTTCCGTCCGCCCGAGCCCTACAAGGGCAAGGGCGTGAAGTACGAGGGCGAGTACATCCGTCGCAAGGCCGGCAAGGCAGCGGGGGCGGCATAACATGAGTGGCCAGCACAACAAACTCGAGCGGCGCGCCATTCGCCGTCTGCGGATCCGCAACCGGGTCCAGGGCAACGGCGAGCGCCCGCGTCTGTCGGTCTTTCGCAGCGCCACGCACATCTACGCCCAGGTCATCGACGACACCCGTGGCGTCACGCTGGTGTCGGCCTCGAGCCTCGACGACGTGAAGCCCCTGGTCGAGGGCAAGGGCAAGACCGCGGTGAGCATCGCGGTGGGCAAGCTCCTCGCCCAGCGCGCCAAGGAGAAGGGGCTCGCGCGGGTGTGCTTCGATCGTGGCGGTTATCTCTACCATGGGCGCGTCAAGGCGCTCGCCGACGGCGCGCGCGCCGGCGGACTCGAGTTCTAGGAGGCGTCCCATGGCTCGCAACGACAATCCGCGTCACCGCACCTCGCCCGAGGCGCCCAAGTCGGAGTTCCTCGAGCGCGTCATCCAGGTCAATCGCTGCGCCAAGGTGGTCAAGGGCGGCCGTCGATTCTCCTTCAACGCGATCGTCGCGGTCGGCGATCAGAAGGGGCGCGTCGGCGTCGGACTCGGCAAGGCGAACGAGGTGGCGGATGCCATCCGCAAGGCCGGCGAGGCCGCGAAGAAGACCATGTTCAACGTCCCGGTGACCAAGTCGGGCTCCATCCCGCATCTGATCGTCGGCCACTTCGGCGCGGGTGAGGTCATGCTGAAGCCGGCGACCGCCGGAACCGGCGTCATCGCCGGGGCCGGGGTGCGCGCGGTGCTCGAGGCGGCGGGGATCCAGAACGTCCTCACGAAGTGTCTCGGGAGCCGCAACCCGCACAACCTGGTCAAAGCCACGATCAACGGTCTGCAGCGCCTGCGTCGTCCCTCGGACGTGGCCGGCATGCGCGGCATGACCACCGCGGAGCTGTTCGGTCCGAAGGAGGTGGCGCGTGGCGCGTAGGCTCAAGATCCGTCAGATCAAGAGCGCGAGCGGTCACCGCGAGGACCTGAAGGCCACCGTGCGCGCGCTCGGCATCCGCTATCTGAACCAGTCGGTCGAGCACAACGACACGCCCCAGATCCGGGGCATGATCTTCAAGATCCGCCACCTGTTGCAGGTGGAAGAGACCAAGTAGGAAGGGCGACCATGCGACTCGGCGACATCCATCCCGCGGCCGGCGCGACCCGAGCCCCGAAGCGTCGTGGCAAGGGCGCGGCCAGCGGCATCGGCGGCACCTCGGGCCGCGGTCACAAGGGCCACAAGGCGCGCACCGGCGGCAAGATTCCGGCCTGGTTCGAGGGCGGGCAGATGCCGGTGCAGCGCCGGCTCCCGAAGCGCGGTTTCAAGAATCCGGGCCGGGTCGAGTACTCGGTGTTCGCTGTCGGGCGTCTGGCCACGGCCACGGCCGGTACGGTGGTGGACCGCGCATGGCTGCGCGAGCACGGTGTGGTGCGCTCCAAGGGACCGATCAAGGCGCTGGCGGGCGGTGGCGATCTGAAGATCGCCGTCACGGTGCAGGTGGACGCGGCCAGCGATGCCGCGAAGAAGGCCATCGAGGCGGCGGGCGGCAAGCTCGTCCTCGGGGCGGCGGCCGCCGCAAAGGCCTGAGGAAGCCATGCTCGAGAAGCTGCGCAACATCTTCCAGGTTCCCGAACTGCGGCGGCGCATCATATTCACGCTGCTCATGTTCGTGGTCTACCGCCTGGGTGAGCACGTGCCCACGCCGGGTGTCAACGCCAAGGCCCTGGCCGGCGCGTTCGACGCCTCGCGCAACACGCTGTTCGGCACCTTCGACCTGTTCGTCGGCGGGGCGTTCTCGCGCGCCACGGTGTTCGCCCTCGGGATCATGCCGTACATCTCGTCCTCGATCATCCTCCAGCTGCTCGGCGCGGTCCTGCCGGCACTCGAAAAGCTGCGCAAGGAGGGCGAGGAGGGGCAGAAGAAGATCACGCAGTACACGCGCTACGGGACCGTGATCATCGCGGTGATCCAGTCGTTCGCGTACAGCGTGTTCCTGGTGAACATGGGCTCGTCGCAGGGCCTCAGCATCGTCCCTCACCCGGGCTTCGCGTTCACGCTGTCCACGGTCATCACCCAGACCGCCGGAACCATCTTCGTGATGTGGATGGGGGAGAAGATCACCGAGCACGGCATCGGCAACGGCATCTCGCTGATCATCTTCCTGAACATCGTCGGCCGTCTGCCGAACGCGATGCGGGCGGCATGGGAGAGCTTCCACGCCGGCTCACTGCAGCTGTCCACCTCGTCGTCCTGCTCGCGCTCACCGTCATCGTCATCGCGGCGGTGATCTTCATGACCCAGGGCCAGCGCAAGATCCCGGTGCAGTACGCCAAGCGCATCGTGGGCCGGCGGATGTACGGGGGGGCCAACACCTTCATCCCACTCCGCGTCAACACCGCGGGCGTGATCCCGATCATCTTCGGCATCAGCATCATGGCCCTGCCGGCCGCGGTGGCGGGATTCGTCAAGCCGAGCAGTCCGCTGGCGCAGTTCGGCGGCTGGTTCAACCACACCAACTGGCTCTACAACATCATCTACGCGCTCATCATCATCTTCTTCACCTATTTCTATACCGCGGTGGTCCTGAATCCGAACGACCTCGCGGAGAACATGCGGAAGTACGGTGGGTTCATTCCGGGCATCCGTCCGGGTCGCAAGACGGCTGAATACATCGACCGCGTCCTGTCGCGCATCACGCTGCCGGGCGCCGTGTTCCTGGCGCTCATCGCGGTGGTGCCCGACCGGATCATCACCGGCATGGGCTTCCCGTTCCTCGACTTCGGCGGCACCAGCGTGCTGATCGTGGTCGGGGTGGCTCTCTACACACTGCAGCAGGTCGAATCCCACCTGCTCATGCGTCACTACGAGGGCTTCGTGAAGAAGGGCCGGATCCGCGGTCGTCAGAGGATGTAGACATGCGGGTGGTGCTCCTCGGCCCCCCCGGGGTGGGCAAGGGCACGCAGGGCCGGCGGTTGGCCGGCGCCCAGCGTTGGGCGCTGATCTCGACCGGCGAGATCCTGCGGGCCGCGGTCGCCCAGGGGACGCCGGTCGGCGTGGAGGCTCGGAAACGGATGGATCAGGGGCTGCTGGTGCCCGACGACGTGATGATCGCGCTGGTGCGCGAGCGCAGTGACGCGCCCGACGCCCGGGGAGGGTTCGTGCTGGACGGCTTCCCGCGCACGGTGGCGCAGGCCAACGCGCTCGATTCGATGTTGCAGGCGCGGGGCCATCGGCTGGACGCGGTGGTGTCGCTGGCGGTACCCGAGGACGAGTTGGTGCGCCGGTTGTCGGCGCGACGCGAGTGCCCGATCTGCAAGCGGGCGTACAACCTGGACACGAACCCGCCGAAGGACGGCGTCCACTGCGACGACCATCCGGAGGCGGTGCTGGTGCAGCGCGCGGACGACGCCGAGGCGACCGTCCGCAGACGACTCGACGTGTATCGGCGCGAGACCGCGCCGTTGCTGGATTACTATCGGGGTCAGGGACGGTTGCGCGAGGTCCCGGGCTCCGGACCGATGGACGACGTCTACCACGCGTTGACCGTCGCCCTCGGCTGCTGAGGGGACGGGCGATGGCGGTGTTCACGAGGGATCCCACCGAGATCGAGCAGATGCGGGCCGCGGGCCGTCTGGTGGCGCGCACGCTCGAGATGCTCGGTCGACAGGTGCGGCCCGGGGTGAGCACGGCGGAGCTCGACGCGATGGCGGAGCGGTTCATCCGGGAGAACGGCGGACGACCGGCCTTCAAGGGCTACCGCGGATTCCCGGCTTCGATCTGTCCGTCGGTGAACGACGAAGTGGTGCACGCGATTCCGGGACCACGCGTCCTGGAAGAGGGGGACATCATCGGGATCGACGTCGGTGTGGAGATGCACGGGTTCTACGGCGACGCCGCGACCAGCTTCCCGGTCGGGAAGGTCGGCGCCGAGGCCGCCCGGCTGCTGGAGGTGACCCGCGAGGCGCTCATGCGGGGCATCGCCATGGCCCGCTCCGGTGGACGGGTGGGTGACATCTCGCACGCGATCCAGTCGTACGTCGAGGAGAACGGATTCTCGGTGGTCCGGGCCCTGGTCGGGCACGGGATCGGCCGGGAGATGCACGAGGAGCCACAGGTGCCGAACTACGGTCCACCCGACCGCGGGCCACGACTCATGACCGGACAGGTGCTGGCCATCGAGCCGATGGTCAACACCGGCGGCCCGGACGTGGTGACGCGGGACGACGGCTGGACGGTGGTGACGAAGGACGGCTCGCTGAGCGCTCATTTCGAGCACACGGTGGCCGTGGGGGCCGAAGGGCCCGACATCCTGACGCTGGCGTCGGCCGCCCGCGCCGGCGGAGGGGACGGAGTGACGGATTGAGCAAGGAAGAAGGCATCCAGGTCGAAGGCACCGTGATCGAACCGCTGCCGAACGCGATGTTCCGCGTCGAGCTCGAGAACGGACACAAGGTGCTCGCCCACATCTCGGGCAAGATGCGGATGCATTTCATCAAGATCCTCCCCGGTGACAAGGTGACGGTGGAGCTGTCGCCATACGACCTGACCCGCGGCCGGATCGTGTACCGGTACAAGTGATCGACGAGCCGGCACCGCAGACGGGCGCCGCCCCGCTGCCTGGAGACGCGCGATGAAAGTTCGCAGTTCGGTGAAGAAGATTTGCGAGCACTGCAAGATCGTGCGTCGCAAGGGTGTCATCCGCGTGATCTGCAAGCGCAATCCGCGGCACAAGCAGCGTCAGAAGTAGCGAAGGAGGAGCTGTGGCACGAATCGCGGGCGTGGACCTGCCGGCGGAAAAGCGAATCGAGATCGCCCTCACGTACATCTTCGGGATCGGCCGCACCACGGCCCGGAAGATCCTCACGGACACCGGGGTGAATCCCGACACCCGCGTCAAGCACCTGTCCGACGAGGACGCGGGCAAGCTGCGTGCGCTCATCGAGCGCGAGTACAAGGTGGAAGGCGCGTTGCGCGGCGAGACCGCGATGAACATCAAGCGCCTCATGGACATTGGCGCCTACCGCGGGCTGCGTCATCGCCGCGGTCTGCCGGTGCGCGGTCAGCGCACCAAGACGAACGCCAGGACGCGCAAGGGCCCGAAGAAGACCGCGGGCGCCACGAAGAGGCCGGTGGCGGCGAAGCCCGCGCCGACGAAGAAGTAGCAGACGAGCACATGCGGGGCGCCCGCAGGACGTCCCGGACGGAGGTTTCGAGTGGCTGAAGTCAAGAAAACGAAGAAGCGCGACCGCAAGGTGAGCGTGACGGGAGTCGCTCACGTGCAGGCGAGCTTCAACAATACGATCGTCACCATCACGGATACGGACGGCAACGTCGTGACCTGGGCGAGCGCGGGGAAGGTCGGCTTCAAGGGCTCCCGCAAGAGCACGCCCTTCGCGGCGCAGGTGGCCGCCGAGTCGAGTGCCCGCGAGGCCATCAATCTCGGTATGAAGCGTGTCGAGGTGTGGGTCAAGGGTCCCGGCTCCGGTCGCGAGGCCGCCATCCGCTCGCTGCAGGCGGCCGGCCTCGAGATCTCCGCGATCAAGGACGTGACCCCGATCCCGCACAATGGTTGCCGCCCGCCGAAGCGGCGCCGCGTCTGACCGGAGGAAGCCCGACCATGGCGGTTTATCACGATGCACGGTGCCGGCTGTGCCGGCGCGAGGGCGCGAAGCTCTTCCTGAAGGGCACGCGCTGCTTCACCGACAAGTGCGCCTTCGAGCGGCGCGGTTACGCCCCCGGCGAGCACGGCAAGAGCCGGCGCGCGAAGGAGACGAACTACGGCCTCCAGTTGCGCGAGAAGCAGAAGGCTCGCCGGATCTACGGAGTGCTGGAGCGTCAGTTCCGTCACTACTTCCGGAAGGCCTCGGAGGCCAAGGGGGTGACGGGTGAGGTGCTGCTCCAGATGCTCGAAAGACGACTCGACAACGTGGTCTACCGGTTCGGTTTCGCGCTCTCGCACAGCGGCGCGCGTCAGCTGGTCCGGCACGGCCATTTCACGGTGAACGGCCGAAAGGTCGACATCCCCTCGTACCAGCTCAAGGCGGGCGACGAAGTGGCGTTGCGCGACCGAAGCAAGAAGCTGGCGGCCGTCCTCACCTCGATCGAGCAGCGGAAGGGTCAGTGGGTGCCCGAATGGCTGCAGCTCGACACCGAGAAGATGAGCGGACGTGTGCTCAACATCCCGACACGCCAATCGATCATGGTGCCGATCAACGAGCAGCTCATCGTCGAGCTCTACTCCAAGTGATCTTCGCCTGCCCGAAGGAGGCCCTCCGATGAAATGGAAGACCCTCACGATGCCCAAGCAGGTCGTGCCCGACCCGGCCAACACCGACCGCTACGGGAAGTTTGTGTTCGAGCCGCTGGAACGCGGTTTCGGCATCACCGTTGGCAACTCCCTGCGCCGGACGTTGCTGTCGTCGTTGCAGGGCGCCGCAATCACCGCGGTCCGCATCGACGGCGTGTTGCACGAGTTCTCGACGCTGCCGGGCGTCATCGAGGACGTGACCGAGATCATCCTCAACCTCAAGCAGGTGCGTCTCAAGCTGCACGGCGACGGCCCCAAGAAGGGGGTGTTCGAGGCGCGTGGCAAGAACGAGGTCAAGGCCGGTGACCTGACGGTGGACGGGGTCGAGGTGCTGAACCGCGATCTCCACATCGCCAGCCTGAACAAGGAGGGCGATCTGCGCATGGAGATCGAGATCGACGGCGGTCGCGGCTACGTGTCGGCGGATCAGCACTCGCAGACCGACCGCCCGATTGGGGTGATCCCGATCGACTCGCTCTTCTCCCCGGTGCTCAAGGTGAACGTCGGTGTCGAGACCACGCGTCTCGGTCAGCGCATCGACTACGACAAGCTCACCCTCGAGGTGTGGACGGATGCCAGCATCCGCCCGCAGGACGCGGTCGCCCACGCGGCGCGCATCCTTGCCGAGCATTTCAAGCCGTTCATCCACTACGAGGAGGAGTTCGAGCTCGAGCGTCCGGACGAGCCGAACGAGGAGATCGACCGCATCCGCAAGATGCTCGAGAAGAGCGTGGACGAGCTCGAGCTCTCCGTCCGCTCGAGCAATTGTCTGCGCGCGGCCGAGATCAAGACCATCGGCGACCTCGTGCAGAAAACCGAGCCGGAGATGCTCAAGTACCGCAATTTCGGACGCAAGTCGCTCAAGGAGATTCAGGACATCCTCGGAGAGATGGGACTGCACTTCGGGATGGATGTCTCGGTCTATCTGCAGAGCAAGAATCCGGTCCGGCTCGACGCGTGACGCGCGCGGGCACGCGTCCCGTCGCGACGGGGCGCGGACCGTCCTCGGAAGGGAACGATCCACATGCGACACCGCAAAGATCATCGCAAGCTCAGCCGCACCGCCTCGCACCGGCGCGCGCTGCTGCGCAATCTGGTCACGGCGCTGTTCCAGTACGAACGCATCGAGACCACGGTCGCCAAGGCCAAGGAGGCCCGCCGTCTGGCCGAGCGGCTGATCACGTTCGGCAAGCGGGGTGACGTGGCGGCGCGGCGGCACGTGGCGCGATTCGTGACCCGGCCCGATGTGGTGAGCAAGCTGTTCGGGACCATCGCGCCGTGGTACGCCGAGCGTATGGGCGGCTACACACGCATCGTGCGGATCGGCCGTCGTCTGGGTGACGCCGGCGAGACCGCCTACCTCGAGCTGATCAAGACCGCGGAGCAGAAGGAGAGCGACCGCGCGGCCCGGATCGCCGCCGCCGAGGCGAAGGAGACCGCGCTCAAGGGCGCCAAGGACAAGGAAAAGGACAAGAAGACCAAGGCCGACGAAGAGACACCGGCGGCCGAGGAGAAGCCGAGACGCGGGCGCAAGAAGGTGGACGGCGGCGGCACCAGCCCCGCGCCACCGACCAAGCGCACCCGCAAGAAGACGGTGACGACGGGCTGACGCGTCGACGCCAGACGGATACCGGCCGGGCGGGGGCATGGCTCCCGCCCGGTCCGTTGTTGGGGCCTCAGGCGGTGCCGGCGATCGTCCGATGACCTCCCTGACCGGGCAGCGTGTATGGCCCCCGGGTGTCATGACGGCGGGTCCGGTGGTGTGCCGCCTCCCGGTCCGCCCATCCGCCACCGGCCGAAACGAACTCCCACGGAGCATGAGCACGACGTGAATCCTTGGCCCGCCATCCGCGCCACCTGTCTGCTGGCGCTCTTCGCCCGTGTGGCGTCCGCGGCGTCGATCCCCGACGCCGTCGCGCCGGCGTGGCCGGAGAGCACGCTTCGGGCTCCGGACATGGCGGCCGGCGACACGCGTGGTCCGGCGGCGAGGGCGGGACGTGTGGACTGGCTGTGGGTCACGCGGGTGTCGCTCGAGAGCCCGTCGGCCGTGGAACGCGCGGTCGAGCGCGCGAAGGCGATGGGTGTACGGGGTCTCCTCGTGCAGGTGATCGGTCGTGGCGACGCCTGGTACCGCTCCGACCGGCTGCCACGCGCCGAGGCCCTGGCCAACGCGCCGCCCGGGTTCGACCCGCTCGGCGAGATGATCGAGCGGGCCCACGCGTCGGGGCTCGAGGTGCATGCCTGGATCAATTGTTGTCTGGTGTGGTCGGCGGATCATCCACCGGTCGACGCCATTCATGTCGCGCGCGCGCACCCGGAGTGGTTCGCCGAGCTGCCGGACGGGCGCAGCCTGCTGACGATCGGGCCGCGTGGCTGGAAGCGTCTGCGCATCGAAGGGGCGTGGCTGAGCCCCGCCGACGAGCGCGTCCGGGTCTGGGTGGCGGGCAACGTCGCCGAGGTCGCCAGGCGCTATCCGGTGGACGGGATCCATCTCGACTACATCCGCACCCCGGGCATCGACGCCGGGTACGACGGCGCGACGCGGGTCGGATTCGCGATGGAGACCGGTGTGGATCGCGCCCACCCCGCGACGCGGAGCGCCGCCGAGCGGGAGACGCTCGACGTCGCGTTCGCCGCGTTCGAGGACCGCCAGGTCACGGCGCTGGTGCGCGCCGTGCGTGAGTCGCTGGAGATCGAGCGTCCGGGGCTGCCGCTCTCGGCGGCGGTGCGCCCGGATCCGGTCGAGGCGGCCCGCTTCTACGGGCAGCCCTGGACCGGCTGGCTCACCGACGGCCTGCTCGACCGCGCGTTCCCGATGTGCTATTCACCGGACACACAGACCGTGCTCGACCAGCTGGAGGACATCGCCCGGCGGGTCGGACGCGACCGGGTGGTTCCCGGGATCGCCGTCTACAACGCTACGCCGACCCGCGTGGCGTCGCACCTCAAGGGCGCCCGCGCCCTCGGCTATCCCGAGCTCGCCCTGTATTCCTACGACGCCCTGTTCGGGGCCCCACGCTACTGGGAGCGGCTCTCCGGGCTGCTGACCCAGGACGCCGCCCCCTGACGAGAGGAACTCCACCGACATGTCCACCCCGACGGTCCGGGTCACCCCCGGCTCCGACCTCGCCGTGCGCGAGGACATCCGCAACATCGCCATCATCGCCCACGTGGACCACGGGAAGACCACCCTGGTCGACGGCATGCTCTGGCAGAGCGGCGTGTTCCGCGAGAACCAGGAGGTCGCGGAGCGGGTCATGGACTCCAACGACCTCGAACGCGAGAAGGGCATCACCATCCTCGCGAAGAACACCGCGGTGCGCTTCGGAAAGCACAAGATCAACATCGTCGACACCCCGGGTCACGCCGACTTCGGTGGCGAGGTGGAGCGCACGCTCAAGATGGTGGACGGGGTGATGCTGCTCGTGGACGCGAGCGAGGGCCCCCTGCCCCAGACCCGCTTCGTGCTGCGCAAGGCGCTCGAGCTCGGTTTGCCACCGATCGTGGTGATCAACAAGATCGACCGCAAGGACGCGCGCGTCCAAGAGGTCTTGAACGAGATCTACGACCTGTTCATCGATCTCGACGCGCACGAGGACCAGCTCGACTTTCCGGTGCTCTACACGATCGCGCGCGACGGGATCTGCCGGCTCACTCCCGACGGCGAGGACCACAAGCTCCAGCCGCTGTTCGAACAGATCATCACCACCATCCCCGCGCCGCGTTACGACCGGCAGGCCCCGCTCCAGATGCTGATCCTCAACCTCGACTACTCGGAGTTCGTGGGTCGGCTCGCGATCGGGCGCATCATGAACGGCCACGTGGCGGCGAAGCAGGAGGTGGTGCTGTGCCGGATCGACGGATCCCAGAAGCGGGCCCGGGTCACCAACCTCTACGCCTTCGAGGGACTCCAGCGCGCCGAGGTGTCGGAGGCCGGACCGGGCGACATCGTGGCCCTGGCCGGCTTCGAGGAGGTCACCATCGGCGACACCGTCACCTCCTCCGAGGATCCACGCCCGCTGCCGCGGGTGATCATCGACGAGCCGACCGTGAGCATGGTGTTCCAGATCAACAACTCGCCGTTCGCGGGTCAGGAGGGCAAGTACGTCACCTCGCGCAATCTCAAGGACCGTCTCGAGCGCGAGCTGCTCACCAACGTGAGCATCCGGATCGGTCCCGGCGAGACTCCCGATCAGTTCACGGTCTCGGGCCGCGGCGAGCTGCAGATGGCGATCCTGATCGAGATGATGCGCCGTGAGGGCTACGAGCTGGCGGTGGGCAAGCCGGAGGTCATCACCCGGACCGTGGAGGGGGCGCGTCACGAGCCCATGGAGCAGCTGGTCATCGACTGCCCCGAGGAGTTCGTGGGCATCGTCACCGAGAAGATCGGACGCCGGAAGGGCCGCATGACCAACATGGTCAACCACGGCACCGGCCGGGTACGACTCGAATTCCGCATTCCATCACGTGGTCTGATCGGATTCCGCAGTCAATTCCTCACCGACACGCGCGGCACCGGTCTGCTCAACCATCTGTTCGGCGGCTACGAGACCTGGCAGGGCGAGATCCCGCACCGGACCACCGGCGCGCTGGTGGCCGACCGCGCCGGGCGGATCACCGCGTACGCCATCGAGCACGTGCAGGACCGTGGCGAGATGTTCGTGGAGCCGGGGGAGCGCTGCTACGAGGGCATGATCGTCGGCGAGAACGCTCGTGAAGAGGACATCGACGTCAACATCGTCAAGGAGAAGAAGCTCACCAACATGCGTTCCTCCACAGCCGAGGAGGGCGTCCACCTGCTCCCGGTGCACCGGCTGTCGCTCGAGCAGGCGCTCGAGTGGATCCGCGAGGACGAGCTGCTCGAGGTGACGCCGCAGAGTCTGCGTCTGCGCAAGCGCGTGCTGGCGGCCAACATCCGCCCCCGTTACTGGCAGAAGGGCTGATCCCGCAACGGGTCGGACCCGGACCTGCTGACGATTCGTCCACTGATAGTCGCTCAAGTCCGTGTGGCGAATGCCGATACATGAGTGGGGATCACGCCACTCATGACGCTCTTCGAGCACCGCTCATGGACGAGGCCTCAGGAGCCGGCCTCCGCGCGCAACAAGCCCGCCGCCGGTTCCCGGCAGGCGGTGCGTTTGTTGCACCCGCAGGCGTTCGACGCCGGTGTGGATTCGCGACGGGTGCGTCTCGGACTCGCGGCGCTCGCGCTGATCAGCGCCGTGGTGCTCAACATCGGAATCTACCAGTCGGGGCGTAACGACCTGGTCAACGCGCGCTGGGACGAGCTGGCGCGCGCCACCGACGCCCGACGGGACCAGCTCCAGACCTTCGCCGGCAACCTGCACCACGAGGCGCGCTACGTCGCGGAGCAGCCGGTCATCGCCGTGCTCGCCAGCCGCGCGCTGGACGGTGACCTGCGAGGCGCCGGCGCCGACCAGCTGCGCGCGCAGCTCGCCTACGCGTCGAGTGTGCTCGCCCTGCACGGTCTGGTGCTGCTCGGACCGCGTGGCGACGTGCTCGCCGGCTCCGCGGTCGGCGCCCCGCTCGACCCGGCCGTGACCGCTCCGCTGGCGCGTCGTCTCGCCTCGGCCCCGGAGCACGTCGTGGCCGACATCGCCGGCGATGGGGCCAGCGGCCGTCTGCTGGTGGTGGCGGTGCCGGCGCCGGTCGGAAGGGGGAGGAACGCGGTGCTGGTGGCGGCCGCGAACGCCGACGACGTGCTGCCGGCGGTCTTCGAGCTGAACCCCGTGTCCGGGCTCATGGCCCGATTGTACGTGGTGCGCGAGGACGACCACACGGTCCGCTATCTGACGAGTCCCGATCCGGCGTTCGCCGAGGGCCGCTCGTTCCGGATGAAGGAGACCGCGCCGATGGCGCGTCCCGGTCTGATGGCGGCGATGGGGGCCGAATCCAACCTCGAGACCCTCGACTTGCAGGGCCGTCCCGTATTCGCCACCACGCGTCACCTGCCCGAGCTGGGATGGGGCATCGTCACCCAGATCGATCACGACGCGTTGATGGCCGACATGCGCGGCATCGTCGACCGGTTGCTGCTCCTCGACGGGGCGCTGGTGATCGCCGCGGTGCTGGCGGCATGGCTGTGGCGCCGCAACTTCGAGAGCGGGCTCGCGAGTCACGAGCGGCGTGTCACGGTGAAGCACGCCGAGCGGGTACAGGCGATCTTCGACACCGCGTTCGACGCGATCATCACGTTCGACCGGGAGGGGGTGGTGCGCACGGCCAATCGCGCCGCGGAGACCATGTTCCGGCGCGGCGCCGACGATCTCGTCAGCCAGCCGCTCGGTCGTCTCCTGCGTTGGGCCCCTGCGACCGGGGCCACCGCCGGCGGTCTGCCCGCGGTGGGGGTGGTATGCGTCGGCGAAGCGATGCGCGCCGACGGCGAGATCTTCCCGGCCGAGTTCTCCTGCGGGCAGGCGGGCGAGGACGACGACCTCGTCTACACCGCGATCGTGCGCGACATCACCGACCGGGTGGAGTCGGAGCGCCGCATCCGCGCCTTCGCCGAAGGGCTGGAGCACAGCAACCAGCGGCTCGAGGAGATGAACGCGCAGCTGGAGGAGGCGTCGCGACTCAAGAGCGAGTTCCTCGCCAACACCTCGCACGAGCTACGCACGCCGCTCAACGGCATGATCGGGTTCCTGCAGCTGGTCCTCGACGGCATGTGCGAAAACGAGGACGAGGAGCGCGATTTCATCAAGCAGGCCCTGCAGTGCTCGCGTCACCTGCTGGGTCTCATCAACGACGTGCTCGACATCGCCAAGATCGAGGCCGGCAAGCTGTCGCTCGACCTCGAGCGGGTCGAGGTCCAGACGCTGTTCCAGGAAGTGCAGACCCTCACCCACGTCCAGGCCGCGCAGAAGGGGCTCCAGCTCCGCTTCGAGCCGCCGGCCGAGCCGGTGGCCCTGCGCTGCGATTTCGCCAAGACCAAGCAGGTGCTCATCAACCTGGTCGGCAACAGTCTCAAGTTCACGTCCAAGGGAAGCATCACGGTCCGCGCCCACGTGCAGAAGGAGCTCGGTTACGTGCTGTTCGACGTGACCGACACCGGGATCGGGATCCCCAGGGACAAGCAGAAGGTGGTGTTCGAGAAGTTCCAGCAGGGCGACGGGAGCACCACGCGGAAGTACGGCGGCACCGGGCTCGGACTGTCGATCTCACGCAGCCTGGTCGAGCTGCAGGGCGGTATCATCGGAGTGCACAGCGACGGGCCGGGCAGCGGCACCCGGATGTATTTCTCGATTCCGACCTGGCGCGTCGAGAGCGAGCCGCCGACGGTGGTGGACGAGCACGTCTCCGAGCGCATCACCGGTCCCGCCGCGGGGGCGCTCGTGCTGGTGGTCGAGGACGACGTCAGCTTCCGCCGCTTCGTGACCACGGTGCTGCACCAGAGCGGCTACCGCACCGTCGAGGCGAACCACGCCGAGGCGGGCTGGGCGCTGGTGCGTCGTCTGCGACCGGCGCTGGTGGTGGTGGACTACGCGCTGTCGTGTGGCGAGGGCGCCGCCATCCGCACCGGCTGGGATCTCGCGGTGCGGATGACGCTCGAGTCCAGCACCCGGCACGTCCCGGTCGTGTTCGTGACCGGGTTCGACGACGAGGTGCGCGAGAAGCTGCGCAGCACCGCGTTCGCCCGCCAGCCCGCGCACCTGCTCAAACCGATCGAACCGACCGCGTTGATCGAACAGGTGAATCGTCTCGCCTCCGGGGTGTCGGGACGCCAGGTCCGGGTGCTGATGGCCGACGACGATCCGACCGTCGCGGCCTTCGCACGCAAGGTGCTGCCCGAACCGCGGTTCCTCATCGAGCACGCGGCCGACGGCCAGGAGTGCCTGCACCTGCTACGCACCCGGGCCGACGGTTTCGACCTGCTGCTGCTCGATCTCATGATGCCGAACGTCAGTGGCTACGACGTGTTGCGCGAGATGACGCTCACCGGGACCGCGTCGGAGCTGCCGGTGCTGGTGCTCACCAATTTCCCCGAGGCCCGGGACGCCGAGGAGCGGCGGCTGCTCGAGCAGGGTCTGGTGCTCGACGTGCTCGCCAAGACCGCGGTGCACGACAACCCCCAGCTCCTCGCCCATGTCATCGAGTGGCATCTCCAGGTCACCCGTGACGACGGTAGCGAGCGGGAGGCGGCGTGAAGCACATCGTGGTGGTCGAGGACGACCCGATCAACGCCCGTCTATTCCGCATGGTGCTCGAGCGTCACGGACGCTGGCGGGTCACGGTGACCGATGATCCGGCCGAGCTGATGCGTCTGATCCGCCTCGGCGACGTGAGCGCGGTGGTCATGGATGTGTCGCTCCACGATTCGCGCTGGCAGGGTCGTCCGGTCAACGGCATCGACCTGTGTCGTCTGCTCAAGGACGACCCGGACACCGCCGGAATCCCGGTGCTGCTCGCCACCGCCCACGCGATGCGTGGCGACGAACAGCGCTTCATGGTCGAGAGCGGCGCCGACGACTACGTGTCGAAGCCGGTCATGGACCACACCGGCTTCGTCAGCCAGGTCCGTCGCTGGATCGAGCCGGAGGCGGCATGAGACCGGCCAACGAGGTGAAGGTCCTGGTCGTGGAGGACGACCCCTACTTCACGCGCATCCTGCAGAAGCGTCTGACCGCCGAGGGGTTCCAGGTATTCACCGCCGGCGACGGCCGCGCCGGGATGAAGGCGATCGTGCAGCACGAGCCCGACCTGGTGATCTCCGACTGGATGATGCCCGAGGTGGACGGTCTCGAGCTGTGTCAGTCGGTCAAGACCGGTCTGCGCGAGGCGGCGCCGTACTTCATCCTGCTCACCGCCAAGGGCGAGGTGAACGACAAGCTGCTGGCGCTCGAGACCGGCGCCGACGACTACCTGGTGAAACCCTGTGACCAGGTGGAGCTGCTGGCCCGCGTGCGCGCCGGCATCCGCATCGTGTCCCTGACCCAGACGCTGCGTCGCAACCTGGCCGAGCTGCGCGCCGGTCGTGGCGCCGGGCCGGCGCCGTCCCCCATGCTCCCGCCGAGTCCGGTCTCGGTGTGCGGAAGCTGTCATCGCCTTGCCGGCGCCGACGGTCGCTGGCTCGACGCCGAGGCGTTCGTGCGCGAGCGACTCCGTGTGCCGGTCACCCGATCGGCATGCCCGGAGTGCGGGGCGCGTGGTCAGGGTCCGGCCGACGTCGCGGCCTGAGCCGCGGCGGGGCCCCTCGGGGGAGCCGGCAGCAACGCCCGGTGACCGCTGTCGCGAGCGGGGTGAACCGGGTAAGCTCGACGGGTCGCTCGGTCCCCCACCCGCAGGAGGTCCCGACGTGCGTCGCATCGCCCGCCTCGCCCTGGTCGCACTCGTGCTCGGCGCCGTTCCCGCGGCGGCCGACAAGAAGCCCGCAGCGCCCGACACCGCCATGGTGCAGATCGGGAGCAGTGCCACCGCTACCGGCGCGTTCATCGCCTATCCACCCGGCAGTGCGGCGGCGCCCGGCGTGGTCGTCGCCTTCGAGTGGTGGGGTCTCAACATGCAGATCCGCAACCTCGCCCGTCGTCTGGCGCGTGAGGGCGGCTACGTGGTGATCGTCCCCGATCTCTATCACGGCAAGGTTGCCGGCGATCCGGAGGAGGCCCACGTGCTCATGCGGGGTCTCGAGACCCCGGTGGCCGACGCCGACTGCGCCGCCGCCGCCGCCTATCTCCGCGGCGATCCGCGTGTGAAGGGACGCGTCGGCGTGATGGGCTTCTGCATGGGCGGGGGCGTGGCCCTCGACTACGGCATCCACGATTCGACCCTCGCCGCGGTGGTGATGTTCTACGGCTCCCCGAACACCGATTCGGAACAGCTCGCGAAGCTGCGCGCGCCGGTCCTGGCGCACTTCGGTCTCAAGGACGAGGGGATTCCACAGACCAAGATCGACCAGTTCACCACCGCCATGCAGCAGGCCGGCCGCGAGCTGAAGGTGTACACCTATCCGGCCGCCGGTCACGCGTTCATGAACGACGCGCGGCCCAGCTATCAGCCCGAGTCGGCCCGCCAGGCATGGGCCCGGACCCTGGACTTCCTCCAGCATCAGTTGCGTCGCTGACGTGAGCGGGGCGCTGCGCGCGCTGCTGGTCGGGGGGGCCGGGTTCATCGGCACCCGGATCGCGGCTTCGCTGCTTGCGGACGGTCACCACGTGACGGTGATGACTCGTGGTCTTCGCGCCATACCCGTCGGTTGCGAGGGTCTGGTCGCCGATCGGACCAGTGCGACCGCGATCGCCGCGGCACTCGAAGGCCGGCGTTTCGATCTCACCGTGGACTTCCAGGCCATGGACGCCGGTGACGTCGAGCGTCTGCTCACCGTGCCCTACGCGGCCCTCGGCCGGTACGTGATGATCTCCAGCGGACAGGTGTATCTCGTCGCCGAGGGTGCCGTGCCGCCGTTCCGCGAGGAGGAGGCCGAGCGACCGGTGCTTCCGGAGCCCGAGCTGTCGAGCCCCGATCACGCGGAGTGGCGATACGGTGTCGGCAAGCGCCGCGCCGAGCAGGTGCTGGCCGCGTTGCGCGGCACACACGGCATGCGTGCGGTGGCGCTGCGTCTGCCGATCGTGCAGGGTGAGGGTGACCCGTCGCTCCGTCTGTGGGCCTATCTCGAGCGGCTTCTCGACGGCGGACCGGTCCTGCTCCCCGACGGGGGTGTCCGCCGGGTCCGCCACGTGGACGTCATGGACGTGGCCCGCGCGGTGAGCTGGCTCGCGGCGCATCCGGCCCCGCGTATGATGGCCTACAACCTGGCGCCGCCCGAGTCGGTGACCCTGCGCGAGCTGCTGGAGCGGATGGCGCACGTGGCGGGTGTGAAGCCGCGATTCGTCGAGGTGCCGTGGAGCGAGATGCGCGCCGCCGGGCTCGACGACGCGTGCTCGCCCTACGGCGGGCGCTGGTCGTCGGAACCCGATCCGTCACGCGTCGCGGCGGAGTGGGGCTTTCTCGGCACCCGGATCGACGACTGGCTGCCACGTGTGGCTCGATGGCATCTCGAGCATCGGCCGGCGGCAAGTCATCCCGGCTACGCGCAACGCGCGCGAGAGCGCGAGCTGGCGACGCGTCACGCGGACGCCTAGGCTCTCGTGCGGGCGATCCGCGGCACACCGCCGCCGTTCGACCCACAGGTGCGCGTGTGGCGAGATCTAGCGGACGCTGGGCGTCTCCCCGAGGGCTTGGCGCGGGACGCTCGCCATTCGGCGGTCGAGCGCGCGCAGCCGGGTGCCGATACCCCATCCGGGTCGGCTTGACCGTCGCTCGCGGCGGCGGCTAGACTCCTTCGCCTGTTTCTCGCGCGTCTCGCCTCGAGCGCGAGTCGTCTGTCCCCGTCGTCGATCTCCAGAAGCGCTCCCGCCTTCCGCGGCGGGTCGCCGCACGACGTTCCTCGGTAGCTCAATGGTAGAGCATCCGGCTGTTAACCGGAGGGTTGTAGGTTCGAATCCTACCCGAGGAGCCAGTTTCCGGAAGCCCTCGCGGCCCACGCCGCGGGGGCTTCTCGCTTTGGCTGGTCTCGAATCGCGCTTTCGCTCGAGCATGGTCACGTGAGGACACGAGGTCGCGGGTAGCGCGTCTCGTTGGGCGCGGCTGGTCTCGAGTCGCGCTTCCGCTCGAGGATCATCTGCGCAACGGCTTGAAGCTTCGAGCGGCGCCACGATTTCGCTTGACAGGATTTCGGGCGCGAACGTCCGCGATGCGCGAGATGCTTTCGCATCGCGTGTCTCGTGTGCGAGGAATGCGCGCCGGCGGCCTGCGTCACGCCGACAGGCACGCGAATGCATTCGGCCACCTCCGACGCGCTCAGCGCGCATCCACGAGCGTCCGAGACACGCGTGATAGAAATGACCTTGCCCCCGCGGCACGCCCCCGTCGCGGAGTCCCGTCATGAAGTGCTACTCGCTGTCGCATCTCGCCGATCACGTCCTGCTGCGTGACCTGGCGACTCTCGTCGCCCAGGATCGCCAGACCACCGCCTCGATGCTGGCCCACCTGGCCGAGGTGGATGCGCGCAAGCTCTACCTGCCCGCCGCCTATCCCTCGATGTACGCCTACTGCGTCGGGGAGTTGCGGCTGTCCGAAGACGCGGCGTACAAGCGGATCCAGGTCGCACGTGTCGCCCGCCAGTTCCCGGCCCTCTTCTCCGCACTGGCCGATGGCCGGCTGCACCTGAGCGCGGTGCTCCTGCTGGCGTCGCAACTGACGCCCGAGAACGCGAGCGAGCTGATCGAGTCGGCCACCCACAAGACCAAGGCCGAGATTGAGCTTCTTCTGGCGCAGCGATTCCCGCAGCCCGACCTGGTGGCCTCGGTCGAGCCGATCCCGGCTACCAGCGGCCCAACATGTTCAGAAGCTGTTCGTGAAACTCGAATACAACTCGCCCCGGGGCGAGTTGTGAAAGAAGGTGCGAAGCTCACGCCACTCGCACCCCAGCGCTTCGCGGTGCAGGTGACGATCGGGCAGGAGACCCACGACAAGCTGCTCTACGCCCAGTCCCTGCTCGGTCATGCGG
>JBIOKD010000017.1:0-20138 GCA_044451485.1 Candidatus Eiseniibacteriota bacterium
CACCAGTACCACCAATTTCCAGTCGTTCTCCGAGGTGGCGTTCCGCTTCCGTGTCACCCCGGCGCTGATGCTCGCGGCCTTGATATTCTCGGCCGGACTCGGGCTGGCGGGTGGTCTGGTGCCGGCGCTCAAGGCGTCGCGACAGAGTCTGGCCGCCGCGCTGCGCAGGGCGTGACCCGCGGGGCGTGACGTGCGGGTCCGATCCGCGGCGACGTGTGGCCGCCCCGGGCGGGACGCGTGGCCGCCGCGCTCTCAGCGAACCCGGACGATACGCGCCGTGGCGTGGAGCACCGGGGTCTCGAGCCGCGCCAGGTAGATTCCGGTGGGCACGACGTGCCCCTCGTCGTCGCGTCCGTCCCAGCGCGTGGCGTGGATCCCCGCCGGGAGCGGGCGGTCGACGAGTCGCGCCACCCGGCGCCCGGCGATGTCCACGATCAGGAGACGCGCGGGACCCGCCGTGGGCATCGTGAAGCGCAGCGTGACCGCCCCGGACGCGGGATTGGGGGTGGCGGCGAGCGCGATCGGCTCGCCGATCGGCGGCAAGACCGCGAGCGGCACCGTGGCGCGGATGCGATGCAGCGTACCGGTCCGGTGCCCGAGCGTCTCGTTCTCGCGTGACAGCCACCACAGGTTCCCGTCGGGGCCCCACGCGAAGTCCACCGGGGACAGGATCCCGGTGGCGAAGTAGCTCGAATCGGGGAGCGTCGGGAACGTGACCCGGTGCCACACACCCCCCCGCTTCGAGAGCATCACGAGGAAGCGCAACGCGTAGTCCGCATAGAAGACGTTGCCCTCCCAGCCGGGTGGCCAGAAGCTTCCCGGCGCGCGTCGCAGCACCCCGGCCGAGATGATGACGACGCCTTCGTCGTGATCGTAGGCGTCGATCGGCTCGTCGTAGGGACTGCCCTCGGCGCCGCAACTCGGTGGGGCGGCGTAGGGCGCTGGACCTTCACGGAAAGGCCAGCCGCCGTTGAACCCGGCGTCCACTTCGTCGAGCTCCTCCCAGGCGGCGTCACCCACGTCGGCCACGTACAGGAGCCCGGTCACGCGGTCGATCTGGAAGCGGAACGGATTGCGGAACCCCATCGCATAGGTGAGTTGCATCGCGGAATCGGGGTGTGTGGCATACGGATTGTCGGCCGGGGCGATGAGCGCGATCGGAGGCGGCCCGCCGGCCCCGGCCGGCAGCCGCGACACGTCCAGACGCAGCACCCGGCCGAGCAGGCTGGTCGAGTCCTGCGCCTCGCACCAGGTGAAATCCTCGCCGAGACTCAGGTAGAGCATGTGGTCGGGGCCGAATCGGAGCGTTCCTCCGTTATGCTCGGGTTGATCGTCGGGCGCACCGAGGACCTCGTACGGGCTCCCGAGGACGAAGTTCCCGCTCGACGCGTTCTCCAGGTCCCAGAACGCGGTGTAACGCATCAGCCGGAGACGCCCGAGCGTGGAGGTGTAGTAGACGTAAACGTACGGCCGTGCGGGCCAGCGTGGATCCACCGCCAGCGCGAGCACGCCGCGCTCGACGTAGTCGGCGCGAACATCGGGGATCGTGACCACCGGATCCGGCGCCACGCTGTGATCGGCCAGCACCATCCAGACGACGCCGCTCATCTGTTCGGTGATCAGGACCCGGCCGTCGGGCAGGAACGCGAACGCGGTCGGGTAGTCGAAGACGCCGGCGACGACTTGATCCTCGAATCCGGACGGGAGCGTGATCGCGGCGGACAGCGGCGAGACCGCCGCCGGAAGGACGGCGGCCACGATCCCAACCATGAGGAGGCGCGCTGCGGGGCGAGTGGAGGAGCTCATGCGCGATCCCGGGGGCATGAAAACGCGACCAGCCCGCAGAGTTTATCGTCGGCCAACCCTGCGGGCCACTGCGAAATCGCGCCCCGGTGCCTCTGAAGCGGGTCCCACGCGCGGTCGACGGGGCGCTCGCGCACCCCGGTTCGAGCTGGCCCGCGGCTTGGACACCCCCCGTCCGAGCCCGCCCCGGGGGGCGTCCGCCGGGGGGTCAGCGGATGCGGGCGACGCGCGCGGTGACCCGCCCGGAGGGGGTCTCGAGACGGACCAGGTAGATCCCGGCGGCCGCTGCCCGCCCTTCGGGATCGCGTCCATCCCAGTGCGCCACGTGCGATCCCGCCGGCAACGCCCCGTCCAGCACCCGCGCCACCACCCTCCCGCCGGGATCGAGCACCGTGAGACGCACGGTCCCGCCGACCGGCAACGCGAAGCGGAGCGCCACCAAGTCGGGGGCCGGGTTGGGCGCTACCGACAGCTGCGGCGAGGCCGGTGGGGGCAGCGTCGCCACCCCGGTCGGATCGCCGGCGTGGATGCGATGCAGCTCGCCGGTCCCGGGCTGACCCGAATCGTCGAACTGGGCGAGCCAGTACAGATCGCCACCCGGGCCCCACGTGAAGTCCACCGGATTGGTGAGCCCGGTCGCGAAGTAGAGCGGGTCCGGCTGCCCGGTCACCGTGATGCGCTGCCAGCCGCCGCCTGGGGCGCGCCCGATCATCCGGAGGAAGCCCGAGTAGTAGTCGGCGTAGAGCACGTTGCCGTCCCAAGCCGCGGGCCACGCCGGATTGAGCGCGGTGCGGATCACACCCGCCGCGATGATGACCACGCCCTCGCCGTGATCGTAGCTGTCGATGGGCGGATCGTACGCGCCGCTGCCCACGCCACCGGGCTCGCTGCACCCGGCGCCGGTGTAGAGCGCGGGTCCCTCGCGGAACGGCCAGCCGCCGTTGAAGCCGGCGGTGATCTCGTCGATCTCCTCCCAGGTGTCCTGCCCCACGTCGGAGAGGTAGAGGAGACCGGTCTTGGAATCCACCACGAACCGGAACGGATTGCGGAGCCCGTACGCCCACTCGAGCCGCGCGTTGGTGCTGGGGCCGCCGGCCCACGGGTTGTCGGCGGGCACGAGCGCACTGCGCGCGGGCGGTCCGCCGGCTCCGGAGGGCAACGCGCTCACGTCGAGACGAAGCACCGCGCCGTGCAGCGTGGTCGAGTCCTGCGCCTGACAGCCGTCGGCGTCGTCGCCGAGGCTGTAGTAGAGACGGCCATCGAGACCGAATTGCAGAGCGCCGCCATTGTGATTGGTGGCGAGGTCGGCGAGGTTGTCGAGCACGATGTACGGACTGCCGAGCGCGAGACTGGAGCTGGTCCCACCCGTGAGCGTGCCGGTGGCCGTGTAGCGGATCAGCTGCATCTTGTTCCCGGTGACCGTGGCGTGCACGTACACGTACGGGCGGGCCGGCCACCCCGGATCGACCGCGATCGCGAGCAGGCCACGCTCGCCGCCGTTGGCGGTGAGCCCGCTCACGGTCACGAGCGGCGCGGGCGAGAGCGAGCCGCCGATCACGAGCCGGATCTTGCCCGTGACCTGCTCCGTCACGAGCGCGCGCCCGTCGGGCAGGAACGCGACCGCGGTGGGCTGATCGATACCGGAGGCCACGACGAAGTCATGGTAGCCGGGGGGCAGCGCCACCGCGGCGTGGGCGCGTGCCGCGACGAGCAGGAGACCCGCCGCCAGCGAGGTGAGCAGAAGAGCGAGGTTGCGAGAACGGGTCATCGGGGGCCCCCGGAGCGGCGCAGGGTGGAGCGGATCGGTGCGGCGCTCATTCTAGCCCAACCGGCACGGCTCCACCCTTCGGTCGCCATCGCCGCCGGTGGCTCACGATCGCCGCGAATCCCCGATGCATCCAAAGGGATGGGTCGACACACCGCCCGCCCGAATCCCGTCCGCATCCAAGAGGGTGCCGCGCTACCCCCACGGCCACGCCTCGTGATTGGCCCGATCCGGGCGGGGACGTTAGAATCGCCCGACTTTGGCCTCCATCGGATGGAAGGAGATCGCCTTGGCCACCGTTCACGACATCCTGATCCTCGGCTCCGGCGCGGCCGGCTACACCGCCGCCATCTACGCCGGGCGGGCCGACCGCAAGCCGGTGGTGATCTGCGGGATCCAGCACGGCGGCCAGCTCACCATCACCACCGACGTGGAGAATTATCCCGGCTTCGCCGAGCCGATCATGGGGCCCGAGCTGATGGAGCGCATGAAGCAGCAGGCGATCCGCTCGGGCGCCACCCTGGTCGAGGACCTCACCCAGGTCGATCGCGTCGATTTCACGCGCCGCCCGTTCCGGGTCTGGACCGACGACGGGCGTGAGTGGCAGGCCCGGGTGGTGGTGATCGCCACCGGCGCCTCGGCCAAGTGGATCGGGCTGCCGAGCGAGCAGCACTTCATGGGGCGCGGGGTGTCGGCCTGCGCCACCTGCGACGGTCCGTTCTACAAGGGCCGGCACGTGGTCGTGGTGGGCGGCGGTGATACCGCGATGGAGGAGGCGACCTACCTCGCCCAGCTCTGCAACGAGGTCGTGGTGGTGCACCGGCGTGACACGCTGCGCGCGTCGAAGGCGATGCAGGATCGCGCCATGCGCAACCCGAGGATCCACTTCGTGTGGGACAGCGAGGTGATCGAGGTGCTGGGTGCCGAGGCGCCCTCCAAGGTCACTGGGGTGCGGATCCGGAACCTCAAGACCGGAGCGACCAGCGATCTCGCCACCGACGCGCTGTTCGTGGCGATCGGACACCAGCCCAACACCGGCTTCCTCGCCGGCGCACTGGCGACCGACGAGCGCGGCTACCTGAAGGTGGAGACCGGCACCACGCGCACCAGCATCCCCGGCGTGTTCGCCGCCGGCGATGTCGCGGATCCGGTGTACCGCCAGGCGGTGACCGCCGCCGGAATGGGCTGCATGGCGGCGATCGAAGCCGAGCACCTGCTTCAGCACGAGGCACACCTGGCCGAGACCGGCGCGGCCGCCGGCCACTGACGACCGCGCCGGCCGGCGCGGAGCCACGGGCGGAACCGGCGGCGCCACACGGCGCGCCGATCCACCCCGCAGCGAGGAACGCATGGAGCGGGAAGTCCTCGAGTTCGACGTGCAGTGGATCGGCGCCGGACCCGCCGGTCTCGCCGGCGCGATCCACCTCGCCGACCTGATCGAGCGGCACAACGCCTCGGTCGCTGCGGGCTCGCCCGGAACGGCCATCCCCGAGACCACCATCGCGGTGCTCGAGAAGGCGGCGCGGGTCGGCGCCCACGGGATCTCCGGCGCGGTGATGGACCCGCGCGCGATACGAGAGCTGATCCCGGACTTCCTCGAGCGTGGCTGCCCGGTGGCCTCGGAGGTGACCGGTGACGACGTGCTGTTCCTCACCGAGACCGGCTCGTTCCGTCTGCCGTTCGTGCCACCGGTGCTCCAGAATCACGGCAACTTCATCCTCTCGCTCGGCGACCTGGTCGAGTGGATGGCCGGCATCGCCGAGTCGAAGGGCGTGCTGATCGCCACCGAGACCCCGGGCGCCTGCCCGATCCTCGAGAACGGACGGCTGGCCGGTGTGCTCACCGGCGACAAGGGGATCGGCAGGGACGGCGCGAAGAAGCCCACCTACCAGCCGGGCGCCGAAGCGCGCGCCAAGGCCACCGTGTTGTGCGAGGGACCGCGCGGCACGCTCGCCAAGGCGCTCGAGCGGGACCTCGGTCTCACCGCCGGGCGCGAGCCACAGGTGTACTCGACCGGGGTGAAGGAGGTGTGGGAGGTGCCGGCCGGTCGCGCCCACAAGGGCCGGGTCATCCACACCATGGGCTTTCCACTGCCGGGCGAGACCTTCGGCGGCGGTTTCATCTACGGCATGAGCGATACGCTGTGGTCGGTGGGCATGGTGACCGGTCTCGACTATCGCGACCCCACCACCGATCCGCACGGCAACCTGCAGCGCTTCAAGACCCACCCCGCCGTGCGCGTGCTGCTCCAGGGCGGCAAGCCGATCGCGTACGGCGCCAAGGCCATCCCGGAGGGCGGGTACTTCGCGATGCCCAAGCTGTCGGCGGACGGCCTGCTGATCTGTGGCGACAGCGGCGGATTCCTGAACGGCGGGCGGCTGAAGGGCATCCACCTCGCGATCAAGTCGGGCATGCTCGCCGCCGAGACGCTGTTCGAATGCCTGCTCAACGACGACTTCTCGAAGGAGCGTCTGGCCGGCTACGAGCGGAAGGTCGAGACATCGTGGGCCGCGGCCGAGCTGCGCTCGATGCGCAATTTCCACCAGGCGTTCGAGGGTGGTCTGTTCCTCGGCATGCTGCGCAGCGGATTCCAGATGGTTGCCGGTGGTCTCGACCCGTTTGGCGGCGAGCGTCTTCGCGGCCACTACGGTCACGAGCGGATGCAGCGGCTGCGGGACCACTTCCCCGACGGCAAGCCGGCGCCGATCAAACCCGACGGCACGCTCACCTTCGACAAGCTCGCCGACGTCTACCTGTCCGGCACCGTGCACGAGGAGGACCAGCCCGCACACCTGCACGTGGCGGACACCGACGTGTGCGCGACCCGGTGCCGCGAGGAGTTCGGCAACCCCTGCCAGCATTTCTGCCCGGCGAACGTCTACGAGATGGTGCCGGACGAGTCGAAGCCGGGAGCGCTCGAGCTGCGGATCAATGCCTCCAACTGCGTGCACTGCAAGACCTGCGACATCGCCGACCCGTACCAGATCATCACCTGGGTGACCCCCGAGGGCGGCGGCGGGCCGGATTACAAGAAGCTCTGACCGGACCGCTGCCGGCGACCGCTGACCGGATGTCGCCCCGGAACGCCGCCACTCGCCCCCGGCGCGTCCTTGACGCCCGCCGTTCCCGGATCGAATCTCGTGGGGCTCCCTCGCCGCTCCACACCGCATCCTCGAGGTGACGATGAACCGCCCCGTCGCGCGTCTGGCGTCCGCCACGCTGCTCGTGATCACCGGTGTCATCACCGGGTGCGCCGCCCAGGGCCCCGCGGGCGAGAGCGACGTGGTGGTGCGCTCCGAGCCCGCCGCGCGCATGGGTCTCCGACCCGAGTACCACGTGTTCTACGACGCGCTCGTCGACTACGGCGACTGGGATCTGATCGAGCCCTACGGCTACGTGTTCCGCCCGCGTGTCGACCCGCTGGTCTGGCGTCCCTACTCCTACGGCTACTGGGCCCCCACCGATCTCTACGGATGGGTGTGGGTGTCGTCGGACCCGTTCGGGTGGGCCACCGATCACTACGGCCGCTGGCTCTACGACGACTACAAGGGCTGGGTGTGGGTGCCCGGCGTGAACTGGGGGCCGGCCTGGGTGTCGTGGGACATGAACTCCCAGTACGTCGGGTGGGCGCCGCTCGGCCCGCCGGGCTACGACCTGTCCAAGGCCCACGTTCCGGGTGGTCTCTACCTCTATTCGCCGCTCACCCAGTTCGGCAACACCGACGTGCACACGCGTGCGGTCACCGCCGAGCAGATGGCACCCGCGGGCCGCGAGAACATGAAACCGGTCGTCGACACGATCGAGCGCGACGGGGTCCGCATTCCCACCGGACCACCCCTCGCCGAGGTCGAGCGCGTGACCGGCTTCACGATCACCCGCGCGCGTCTGGACGACGCGGTCCCGGTCGGCACGCCGCTCGACACGGCCAAGCGGACCAACCAGGGCTCGACCGGCGCGCCACGCGATGGCGAGGCCGGCGCCAACAACGCCGGGGTTCGGATCGAGGCGATCCGACGCGCCGCGATGGAAGCCGCTCACGCGGCCGAACAGGCCGCGGCGCAACCGGACCGCGCCCCGGCGCACATCGCCGTGGTGCGTCCGTTCGGAGTGCCGGGGATGAAGCCGGCCGCCCCGGCGCGACCGGCCGCGAGCGCGCCACGCGACAGCAGCGCGCACTGACGCCGTGAGCGGCCCGGCCGAGCGCACCACGCTCGTCAAGCGCGCGGCGTTCGAGCTGGGCTTCGACGAGGTGCGCATCGCCTCCGCCGGCACGCTCGCGGCGCAGGCGCACTACGAGCGCTGGCTCGCCGACGGTTTCCACGGCGACATGCGGTGGCTCGCCAGCGACGAGCATCGCGCACGCCGCGCGGATCCGACTCGTCTGCTACCCGGGCTCGAGTCGGTGGTGTGCGTGCTGCTGGGTCATCCGCCGGAGCGGGATACGGCCCGCGACGACCGGCTCGGACACATCGCACGCTATGCGGCCGGCGAGGACTATCACCGGATCATGCGCGAGCGGATGGCGCCGCTCGAAGATCACATCCGATCGCTCCATCCCGGCTCGCGGGCGCTGTGGTACTCCGACACCGGCGCGATCCTCGAGCGTGGCTGGGCCGAGCGTGCCGGGCTCGGCTGGGTGGGCAAGCACTCGGGGCTGCTCTCCCCCACACGTGGCTCGTGGTTCCTGCTCGGCCAGGTGCTGGTGGACTACCCGCTCGTCCCCGACGCGCCGCTCGAGCGCGAGCACTGCGGCACCTGCGTGCGCTGTCTCGAGGCATGCCCGACGGGCGCCATCGTCGCCCCCTACCAGGTGGACGCGCGGCGCTGCATCTCGTATCTCACCATCGAGCACCCGGGGCCGATCCCACGCGACCTGCGAGCGCTCATCGGCGACTGGGTGTTCGGCTGCGACGTGTGCCAGGAGGTGTGTCCCTGGAACCGTTTCGCCCCACCGGCACGCAAGTCGCGTCTGCACGCCCGCGAGCTGGAGGGCTGGTCGCTCGAGCGCTTCCTCGGGCTCGACGAGCTCGAGTTCGCGTCGCTGTTCGCCCAAAGTCCGATCCGCCGCGCCGGACGTGCCGGCTTCCTGCGCAACGTGTGCGTGGCGCTGGGCAATCGCGCCGAGACGGCCGCCGCGGCGGCACTCGCGCAGGTGCTATCGCACGATCCGGACGGATTGGTGCGCGCCCACGCCGCATGGGCGTTGGGCGAGATCGGCGCCCGGCACGGCGCCCGCGCGCCGGCGCACGACGGGCTCACCCTGGCGGAGGTGCTGACGGCCGCCGCCCGGGATGCGGACGCGACAGTCGCCGAAGAGGCCCGGGCCGCGCTGGTCCGGGCGGGTGGTTGAAGCCGAACAACCTCATCGCGAGGGGCTCGAGCCCGGGCTGAGCCGCGCGCATGCGTCCGAGCCCGCGCAGCGGCCCCGCACGTCCGAAGTCTTCAAAGGTACGAGCCCGACTCGTTGGGAACACCCCCGGAGGTCGCCCAGCCGATCCCGGCGAGGACCATGACCGCGAGCGCGACGGAGAGCGCCACCGTCGAGCCGGTGTTCGAGCGGACCGCCTCCACCGAAAGCACCTGGTCTCGATGCAATTCGATCACCACCGTCGGCTTGGGTCGTCCGGTGTTCCAGCCGCTCGGCGGAAGATTCTCGAACCGGATGCTGTCGCCATGCACGTGCGCGTATCCGTCGAAGGCATGACGGACCGAATCCCGGGTGACGTAGCTCTTGATCTGCTGACCCGACTTGGAATGGAACGCGTCGGGCTTGCGACTGGTCGCCGTGGTCGCGGTGTCGGTGACCGCGGGCGGACTCGTCACGTCGGCGATCGGGATGATGCGGACGCTGGAACAACCCGTGAGGATCACGAGTGTCGCCATCCAAAGACTGCGTGTCGGTCTCCGCATGACGAACCTCCGGACGAACGCCTGTCTACATCGCGTCAGACACCGGTGCCACGATCGAGTCGCTGCCCCTCCACCCAGTCCTGCCCACCGTCGGCGTAGGTCTCCTTCTTCCAGATCGGTACTGTGCGCTTGAGCTCGTCCATCGCCCAGCGACACGCGTCGAACGCCGGCGCCCGGTGCGCGGCGGCCACCACCACCGCCACGCTGGGCCCGCCGACCGGGACTATGCCGAGCCGGTGGGTGATGCGACACGCGGCGATGGCGAACCGCTCGCAGGCCGCATGCTCGAGCGCCTCGAGGGCCGCCAGTGCCATCGGCTCGTAGGCCTCGTAAGCGAGCCGGGTGACCCGGCGCCCGTCGTGGTGATCGCGGGTGGTGCCGAGAAAGCTGGCGATGGCGCCACAATCGCTCCGCGACACCGCGGCGATCATCGCCGCCAGGTCGATCGGCGTCTGCACCAGCTCAGCCACCACGGGCCTTTCGCGCCGGCCGCAGGCGTTTGCGCATGATCGGCCGGGTGCGCGAGCGTCGCGTCACCTCGCGGAAGCCGGCCTTCTCGAACGCGGGCGCCAACCCCCACCACGCGAACGCGGCCGGCGATCGGGTTCCATGGGTGTCGAGCGGATAGCCCTCCAGCGTGTCCGCGCCGTGCGACGCCGCGTACTTGGCCGCCGCCCGCAGCAGCGCCACGGTCACGCCGCGACCACGCGCGTCCTTCGCCACGAAGAAGCACGGTGCCGACCACACCGCGCGCTCGTCCACCGGCGCGAGCACGCGCGATCCGGCGAGACGCACGTAGTCCTCCCGGGGCGCCACCGCGCACCACCCGACCGGCGTGCCGTCGAGATAGGCGAGGAGCCCCACGGGTCCGCCCGCGGCCACGAGCCTGCGCAGCGATCGCCGGTTGGCGGCGCCGGCGTCGCGCCGGAAATCGGCGCCGCGCTTCCGCGCCCATTGACACCAGCAGCCCGCACACGCGCCACGCGGCCCGAACAGATGCACCAGATCGTCCCAGCGTGCGAGCGACGCCGGGTGCACGACCAGCCTCGCGCGCGCCACCTCAGCCCCCACTCACCGGTGGCAGCAACGCCAGCTCGCAGCCATCGGTGAGCGCGTGCTCGCCGCGCGCGAGCTGCCGGTCCACCGCGACCGCCAGGTGGGGGGCGAGCGGCGTCAACGTGGGATGACGTGCGGTGAGCAACGCCAGCGCGTCCACGACGCGGCTCCCGGCCGGCATCTCGAGACGCAGCCGGCCCGCGCCGAGCGCGTCGCGCGCCTGCGCGAACGCGAGCACCTCGATCCGCATGTCTGGACGCTCCGTCATGGTCCGCCTATGCTCGCCCGATGCACGATCCGACGCAAGTGCCACCCGACGATACGGGCCGCACCGCGACACCGGCGCCCGAGTTCACGCCGGCCGAGGCGACCCCGCTGACGCCGGCCGACGCGCCGGTGTCCGTCCCCGGCGCGGGCGTGGATCTGGGCGACTTTCGGCTGGCTCCTGCGCTCGGACCGGATCCGGCCGCCGCCGAGGCCGAGCTCGGTCTGTGGGTGTGGTTCGGCATCGTCGCCGTCGCCTTCGCGATCAGCGTGCTGTTCTCCGAGACGCAGCTCGGTCTACTGGCCGCCGCCGGCGGCACTTTCGCGGTCGCGCACGCGGTGGATCGTGTCGAGCGCTGGCGTCTCCTGCACCACTTCCTGGCCGGTATCGTCACCGCGGGTGGCGTGGTGCTCTGCATCGCGACCGCTCGCTTCATCGCCGGCACACCCCTGCCGGCGCTCGAGCGTCATCTGGGCGTCGCGGCCAGCATCGTCGCGGCGCTCGGCAGCGCGGCGCTGTTCGCCCGCCCGGTGGTGGACGCGCTGGTGCGCCGGTTGTTCCGCGGCGCGCCGTCCACGCACGTCACCCGTCTCGCGGTTCGGATGGTGGCCATCGCGCTGCTCATGGCGGCGCCGTTGTGGGTGACGTTCCGCGGCATGCTCGCGCTCGACATGCTGCATGACATGGATCTCGGTGGCAGCTCGCTGTGGGGCAGCCTCATCGGTCTCACCCTGCTGTCGCTGGGCGGGGTCGGCGTGTTCGTGCGGCGTTCCCCGGTCGAAGCCCTTGCCCGGCTCGGTCTCACGCCACCGGCGGGCCGCGACCTGTTGTGGATCCCGCTCGGGGTGCTGGCGCTCGCCGGACTCAACGGCGGTGTCGAGTGGGCACAGAAGACCTGGTTCCCGTCACAGTGGGCGTTCGATCAGCGGGTGGTGGGGATGATGGCCGGCTCGCTGACCCGGATACAGTCGGTGATGCTCGGGGTGAGCGCGGGATTCGGCGAGGAGCTGTCGATGCGCGGTGCGCTCCAGCCGCGGCTCGGGCTGGTGCTCACCGCGGTGCTGTTCGCGGCGCTGCACGTGCAGTACTCGTGGACCGGAATGTGCACGATCGTGCTGTTCGGGCTCGCCCTCGGGCTGGTGCGGATGCGCTCGAGCACCACCACCGCGATCGCGATCCACGCGATCTACGACATGATCGCGGCGTTCGGCGCCCAGCAGGCCCGCTGAGCGCGTACGGGCCCCCGGGCCGTCATCAGCTCAGCGTCTCACCGGGTTTGAGCGCCACCACCTCGGCATCGACTCCGAGCTTCTTCAGCTCGGCGCGCAGGGCCTCGGGTGTGCCGGTGAGCGCCGGGAACGTGCCGTAGTGCGCCGGCACGAGGTACCGGGACTTCAGCATGCGCGCGACGACCGCGGCCTCGCGCGGCCCCATCGTGAACAGGTCGCCGATCGGCAACAGCGCGATCTCGGGCGCGTACAGCTCGGCAATCAGCGTCATGTCGGCGTGCGGTCCGGTGTCGCCGGCGTGATAGATGCGCGTACCGTCCTCGAGCGTGAACACGAATCCGCACGCCTCGCCGCCGTACACCACCTGGCCACCGTCCTCGATGCCGCTCGAATGCGTCGCGTGCACCATCGTGATCTTCACCCCGCCCGCCTCCTGGGTGCCGCCCTTGTTCATCGGGGCGGTGCCACCGACGCCCTTCTTCTGGAGGAACAGGTGGATCTCGTAGTTGCACACCACCACCGGCTTGAACTTCTTGGCGAGCGTCACCGCGTCGGCCATGTGGTCGCCGTGGCCGTGGGAGATCGTCATGACATCGATCTTGTCGAACGTCTTCAGATCCTTCGGCGTGGACGGATTGCCCTCCACCCAGGGATCCAGCAGGAACGTGCGCGCACCGCGGGTGACGAGCTTGAACGAGTTGTGACCGAGCCAGGTGAGCGCGAAGCCTCGGTTGAGGGTGGGCATGGGGATGGCGGAAACCGTCAGCGGGAAGGAGCCGGCTCGGTCGCGCGCGGCGACGCCGCGGGCGCGATCTCCTCGAGCCGCGCCGTGAAATGCCGGAGGACCGGAGCCTCGTACACGATCCGCAGACCCCGCAGCTGGTCACGCTTGCGATGGAGCTCGATCACCGCGTCGGCCACGAAGCGCATGTGCTCGGTGGTGTAGACCCGGCGCGGGATGGCGAGCCGGACCAGGTCGAGCTTCGGGTAGCGCATCTCGCCGCTCTCCGGATCGCGGTGGGCGAACATGAGACTCCCCACCTCGACCGCGCGGATGCCGAACTCGAGATAGAGCGCCACCACCAGGGCCTGTCCGGGGAACTGGGACTGGGGCAGGTGCGGCGCAAAGCGACGCGCGTCGAGATACACCGCGTGCCCGCCGACCGGCTTCACGATCGGCACCCCGGCCACGTCGAGCATCTCGCCGAGATGCGCGACCTGGCCGATGCGGAACGCCAGATAGTCCTCGTTCAGCACCTCGCGCAGACCACGCGAGATCGCCTCGAGGTCGCGCCCGGCCAGCCCGCCATAGGTGGGGAACCCCTCGATCAGGATGAGCAGATTGGTGATGCGCTCCGCCCATTCGCCGTTCTTCATGGCGAGGAATCCACCCATGTTCACGAGACCGTCCTTCTTCGCGCTCATGGTGCAGCCGTCGCCCAAGGCGAACATCTCCCGCGCGATCTCGGCGACCGGCTTTCCCGCATAACCCGGCTCGCGCTGCTGGATGAAATAGGAGTTCTCGGCGAACCGGCAGGCGTCGAAGAACAGCGGCACGCCGTGACGCCGGCACACCTCGCTCACCGCGCGCACGTTGGCGATCGACACCGGCTGCCCGCCACCCGAGTTGTTCGTCACCGTGATCATGACCAGAGGGACGTGTCCACGATGCTGATCGAGCGCGTTCTCGAGCTTGACCGGATCGAGGTTGCCCTTGAAGGGGTGATCGATGCTCGGATCGAGCCCCTCGTCGATCACCAGGTCGAGCGCCTCCGCGCCCTGGTGCTCGACGTTGGCACGGGTGGTGTCGAAATGGATGTTGTTGGGGACCCGGTCGCCCTTCTGGAGAATGGTCGAGAAGAGGAGGTTCTCGGCGACCCGGCCCTGGTGGGTGGGGATCACGTGCGGGTAGCCGAAGATGTCCCGAACGGTGTCGCGGAAATGGAAGAAGTTCTTGCTGCCCGCGTAGGACTCGTCGCCCATCATGAGGCCGGCCCACTGATGGTCGCTCATCGCCGACGTGCCGCTGTCGGTCAGCAGGTCCACGTAGATGCTGTCCGCCGGCACCGAGAAGATGTTGAGTCCGGCTTCGCGGATCAGCTTCTCGCGCTCTTCGCGTGAAACACGGCGCAGGGGTTCGACCACCTTGATGCGAAACGGCTCGGCCGGGAAGCGCATGACGCAAGGAGTCTAGCGGCCGCCCGCGACAGGCCACAAGCGGGCCTCCCCGGGGCGCCACCAGGGCGGTTCCGGGGCCGGAATCGCCGAGACGACATCCGCGAGAGCGATGCGGCCCCGTGGTGCGCGTGACGGTAAAGCGCGTGGCTTCGCTCGCGTCCCATGCGTGTCCAATGTCCAAGTCCGCCGCTATGCGTTTCCTCACCAGTCGATCGCGTGGAGACAGGATTTTCGATTGTTTCTCAGATGGCGGCGGTATCTTCCTGTCACCATTGTCAGTTGCGAGAGCAGCGAGACCACCCGGGCCGCGCGCCACCGGCACCGGACTCAAAGAGTGCTTGGCCGCTGAATGTCCCGAGGGTAAATTATCGGAGGCAATTGGAGGCTCAACCGGTTGCCGACGACGCGATCACGAGATGCGTCGTGAAAGGATCAGCGACACGTCGCGCGGTCCGCTCACCTGGCGGACGTGTCATCGACACGGTGCACGCGAGACATGTGCTGGTCCTGCGCTGCCGAACGGGAGGCCGGCTGTGAGATCGGGGGACTCCTCCGTCCGCACCGGGATGCAGCGCAGTTATTTCCCGTCCATGAGGGACGGCGCTGGGTCAGAGATTCGGGTTGCCGGAACAAGCCGCGCGGCATCCCGACGAGCGAGACCCCCGGACGCTCCCCGCCTGCGAGCGGGTGGTCCACCGTACGAGAGCCGAGAGCCCGGGTGCCGAGGCGCCCGGGCTCTCGTGTTAGTTGTGATCGCCCTCGCCCCCCACCGCGCCGGGCCCGCGACGTAGCCGCTCGACGAGCGCCCGCATCGCCTGCGAACGGTCGAACACCGCGTCCATTTCGAGCAGCCGCATCTTGTGTGCGGCCGGGACCGGGAGTGCCATCGCCAGCCGGTTCACCAGGGTCTCGAATGGCAGACCGGGATCGGTCGCCTCGGGCACGGTGCCCGGAACCTCGACGTCGCGGGCCAGACGCTCCCACGCCTCGATCAGCGCCTGCTTCTCGAGCTCGACCAGCGGATCATCCTCGGGATGGGGTGCCTGCTGGAGCGGCTCCGCGACCACGCGCCGGTACGGGTAGGCCCGCACCACCGGACCCAGACGGACACGGGTCATGCCACGTACGACCAGGTCGTAGCAGTCGTCGACCAGCCACTCGACCTCCTCGATGCGCGCCAGGCATCCGATCGGATGGAACGGCGGCGCGCCGCGGTAATCCGCCTCCCATCCGGGGAGCAACAGCGCCATCGCGATGTGCCGGTCACCCGACAACGCGTCGCGGACCATGGTGCGATAACGCAGCTCGAAGATGTGGAGTGGCAGCAGCCCGGTCGGGAACAACACCACGTCCGGGAGGGGGAACACCGGCACGGACCGATCTGCGGATGGGGATGGCACGGCGGGGCGCCATGGCCGGGCGGCGGGCGCCCGGCGTGGATTCAATCGCCGGCGACGAACTCGAGCAGCGCGTCGGCGTGGCCGTCGACCTTCACCTTCGGATAGATCTGCGCGATCCGGCCGGTGCGGTCGATGACGAAGGTCGTGCGCTCGATGCCCATGTACTTCTTGCCGTAGAGGTTGCGCTGTTTGTACACGCCGTATCGCTTCGAGACGGCGGCGTCCTCGTCGCTGAGCAGCGGGAACGGCAGCTTGTGCTTGGCCGCGAAGGCCTGGTGCGATTCGATCCCGTCGGTGGACACGCCGAGGATCACCGTGCCCTGCTTTTCGAACTCCGCGCTCAGGTCGCGCAGCGCGCACGCCTCCTTGGTGCAACCCGGCGTCTCGTCCTTGGGATAGAAGTACAGCACCACGGTCTTCTTCCCCTTGAACTGCCGCAGCGTGATGGTCTCGCCGGTCGAGGCGGGAAGCGAGAAGTCGGGGGCGGGCTTGCCGATCACGGGAAGCAGGCTCGCGGTCATGCGGTCCTCCGGAAAGCGGCGCCGGGCCCCGCGTGAGGGCCCGGCGAGCCGTGCGTGAGATGGACCCGGATGTCTACCGGGCGACGGTCTGCATGGCGAGCGCCTTGTCCAGGTTCTGCCCGACCACCGACCAGTCCAGGTTGTTGAAGAAGGCTTCGATGTACTTGGCGCGGGCGCGACCGTAGTCGATCCAGTACGCGTGCTCGTACACGTCCATCGCCAGGATCGGCGTGGCGTTCCACAACGGGAAGGTGTTCTGCGCGTCGCCGACCACAGTGGTGAGACAATTCCAGTCGTGGTCGTAGGCGAGCCACACCCAGCCGCGCGCCGCCAGACCCGAGGCCTTGAAGTCGGCCAGCCACGCGTCGACGGACGGGAAGTCGCGCTGGATGAGCTCGAGCAGCTTGCCCTTGGGTTGCCCACCCTTGCCACCCAGGTGTCCGAAGTAGATCTCGTGGTTCTTCACGCCGCCGATCGCGAACGACAGATCCACCCGCAGCGCGCGCAGCTCGCTGTAGATCTGGTTGGCGCTCGCCCGGTCGGCGTTGTTGAGCTTGTCCTGGATCTCGTTGGTCTTGCCGATGTAACCCTTGTACAGCTCGTAGTGCTCTTCCATGGTGCGCGCGGAGATGCCGTCGAGCTCGCGGATGCTGGCGAACTTCCGGGCTTCGAGTTTCGGGAAGGACATGGCGAGTTCCTCCGGAGCGGACGCGCCGCTGGTGGGGCGCGGGATGGACGCTTGAGCGGGATCGCGAGTGTGCCGCGCGATGCCGCCCCTGTCAACGCCGGTTGGATGCGGCCGGAGCCGCGCCGGATGCGGCCATCAAGTCCGCGTCGGGGAGTCGGCCACCGCTCCGCCCGTCTCCCGGATCCGCCCGATGCCCGGCCGTGGGGTGGAAAGCCTCAGCCCGCGCTCGGATGACCGGCGGGCATGCCGGCTTTGGGACGCGCGCGCAGGCCCTCGGCCTTCTTGATCTTGCCGGTGCGCACCGAATCGAGCAGCGCGCTCACGCGTGGCGGGCTTCCGGGGCAGGGCGGATTGAAGGCGCGACAGGACGCCAGCGTGTAGCCGCAGATGCAGTCCTCCGAGTTGGCGTAGCGGAGGAACAGCTCGCGCTGGCGCGTCGACAACCCGGACACGTCGACACCCTCGACCTCATCGACCCACACCTTGCGATTGGTGGGCGCGAGCCCCGCCTTGATGAGCGCGTGCATGCCCTCGACGCTCACGTAGCCGGGATCGCCGCCGGAGGACGGCATCGTGGGCATGGCGCCGGCGCCGCCGGCGTCGAGTGGTGGATGCCCCTCCGGCAGCTTGCCCCCGTTGGGCATGGTGGCCGCGCCGTCGATCGGCGGGTGCCCATCGGGCAGCGGGCCGGCGGTCTGGGGCTCGGGTGGCGGGGCGGGCGTCTGTCCGGGCGCGGGCTTGGACCATTGCGTGGCGGCGACGGCGATGCCACCCGCGAGCGCGAGCACGGCGATCGCCGCGATCCAACGCGAGCGGCTCGCGCGTGGCGTGGCTTCGGGGGTCGGGTCGGTCATGCCGGGAGATTAGGGGCGGACGCCGTCGCGTGCAACGCGCCCGGGAGGTGACCGCACCGGCTTGCATCCGCAGTGCGACGCGAATAGCCTTGCGCGGCGCCGAATCGGCCAAACATGGAGGCGACGATGGACCCATCCCGTCCAATCCCCGAGCGCGGAAGCCCGGCCACGCTCGTGTTGGCCACAGCCGGCATCGTTGGAGGCATCGCCTTCGCGGCGGGGTACGTCGGCCCGGTGCTCCTGAACCCATCGAACAACATCGGACCGCTGCTCGGGATCTTCCTCACCGGCCCCCTGGGTGTTCTGACCGGCGCTCTGATCGGCGTCGCGCTCTGGGCGCGACGGGCCGACGCGGGATCCGGCGCGGCAGCCGGTTGGATGGTCGGCATCTGGTCGATGACGCTGCTCTTGTCGCTGTTCCTCGCGCGACTGGTCGCTTCGTGGGTGCTCGCGAGCCTCGTGCCTCAGGTGGTGGCCATCCTCGCCACCGCCGCGCTGCTGACGAACGAACGCGTGCGATCCAGACTGTCTCCGGCCGCGCGCCGGGGCGGAGCCGTCTTCATCGCCGTCGCGAGCGCGATCGTCGTCCTGACACTGTTTCCCCCGGTGACGAAACCGTGGTGGGGCATAGCACATTCCCCTCCGGCCTCGATCCCGAAGTTCGCATTCCTCCTCGACCCGGGCTTCGATGCGAGTCACCACATTCCGGCGTTCGCGATCGACGCGGCGTCCCTTTGTGTCGAGTGGCTCGCCGTGCTCGCCGTGGGCGCCCTGGGCACCCTGGGAATCGTTGTCGCGGCACGAACCGCGAAGCGCGGCGAAGCAACGGTGGCACGATAGACGGGTCCCCCGCTGTCGCCGCCCAGGGTCCGGCGAATGGCTTGCTCGACTGCAAGCGGGACCTGCGGCCGTATCGCCGAAGGAGGTCGTCGTGAGCTGGACCCGAAGCATTCCCGTCGCCGAGGCCGGTCCCGCGCTCGCGCCCATGTACGAGAGCATCCGTGCGCGCTCGTCACGTGGCCGCGTCTCGAATCTGTGGCTGGCGCTCGGCAGCGATCCGGCGGCGCTCGCCTCCACCGACGCGTCGTACCGGGCGCTGGTGCGCGACCCCGCGCCGCTCACCGCGGCGCAGGCCGAGCTGATCGCGCTGGTGGTCTCGGCCACCAACGGCTGCGGCTACTGCGTCGCGCATCACGGTCCCGCGCTGGCCACCACGCTCGGTGACGAACGGCTCGCGCGGGCGGTGGCCATGGACTACCGCACCGCGGACCTCGCCGCGCGCGACCGCGTGCTGCTCGACCACTGCGTGGCGCTCACCTGCGAGCCCGCCGAGCGCACGCGCGCCGATATCGAGAGAGTGCGCGAGTACGGTTTCGACGACGCCGGCATCGTGAAGGCCACCGCGATCGCGGCCTACTACAACCACGTGAACCGGCTGGTGAGCTCGCTCGGCGTGGAGCTCGAGCACGACGTCCCGGTCTGGGAGTTCGGCACGCAGGTCTAGGTTCCAGTGCCCGTTGCGCGCGGACTCCGCCACACCACCGCGGTCCAACACCCTCTCGACTCGCGCCGCCCGGACGGCGGTTGGATTGCCGGGCACCGGACGTCATACACTCGGCCCGTTCCCAACGAGCAGTCACCTGAGAGGCACGGAGAACCACCATGCATCGCACGACGTCCCGGATCGTGTTGGCTGCGATCGGAGTTCTTCTCGCCCTCGGTCCCGCCAGCGCGGCCGACAAGTCCTGGCCTCGGGAGCTGAAGACCGAGAAGGGCGTTCTCACCATCTACCAGCCACAACCCGAGAAGTTCGAGAACAACATCCTCACGGGCCGGGCCGCGGCGTCACTGGTTCCCAAGGGACAGACCACGCCCGTATTCGGCGTCTTCTGGTTCACCGGACGCGTGGACACGGACCGGGACAAGGGAACCGCGGTGCTCCGGGACATCGCGGTGACCAACACGCGGTGGCCCGAGAGCACCGAGCCGAATGAGAAGGACATCTCGGCCTTCCTCACCGCGCTCATGCCGAAGACCGGCGTGCCGATCTCGCTCGAGCGTCTGAAGGCCAGCCTCGCCACGGCCGAACTGGAGCAGAAGAGCATCGCGGGCCTCAAGCACGAACCGCCGAAGATCATCGTGACCCAGGAGGTCTCGGAGCTGCTGCTCTACGACGGCGAGCCGCGCGCGCTCCCGATCAAGGACACCAATTACGAATACATGGCAAACTCCGCGTTCGCGGTGGTCAGGGACAAGACGACCGGCACGTGCTACCTGAGCGGCGGCAAGGTGTGGTACAGCGCGAAGGATGCGAAGGGCCCGTGGGCCCCGATCGACGCGCCACCGGCCGATGTGGTGAAACTGGTCCCGAAGGACACCTCGTCGACACCCAAGCCCGAGAAGCCGGCCAAGATCGTGGTGGCGACCGAACCCACCGAGTTGATCGCCAGCGACGGGCCACCGTCGTGG
>JBIOKD010000018.1:0-19702 GCA_044451485.1 Candidatus Eiseniibacteriota bacterium
CGAGGACCGGAACTGGAGCCGTCTCTCGGACGCCACCGGGACGTTGGTGCCCGCGACCTTCACCAAGGGCCGGACCGGGTTCATCGACTTCGGTGCGTCGTTCCGTCCGATCGACGTGTTCCACGAGGAGTTCCAGGCGCGCCGCAATCTCACCCTGCCCGAGGCGCTACGCGAGCAGTGGGGGGCCGTCAACCTGGGCAAGGTGGTGCAGTGGCGCCAGTCGTGGGACACCCGATACGCGTTCCAGAAGTGGCCGACATTCTTCCGTCCCAGCTTCACCTGGAACGCCACCTATCAACAGAACAACGGGCCGGAGCTGTCACCCGACCTGAGCGTGCGCTCGGTGGCGAATGCCCAGAACGTGGGCATGAACTGGGTCCTGCCGCTCGATCGTCTGGTGGGGCGCTACGTCACCCCTGCGCCTCCGTCCGATTCGCTCCACAAGGGCGGACGACCCCACCCGCTGCGCTGGTTCCTGGCGATGTTCAGTCCGATCACCACCGATACGCGTTTCGCGACCAACAGCGCCTACAGCCGGCTCACCGGCACCCCGTCGCCCATGTACCTGATCGGGCTCAGCCGTGACCCCGGTCTCAAGGCCGACTCGAGCGGGCGGGTGCGACCGGTGTTCGGCAACGCCTCCAACAGCGGTAGGGACTGGGGAGCGACCGCCAACACACGGCTCTCCACGGGCTACGGGAGCTCGATCACCACCACCGCCGAATACGGCTCCCGGAAGTCGCTCTCGAACGGGCTCAACCTGCGCTCCGACCACGTGAGCTTCCCGAATCTCGACGTCGACTTCGGGCGGATCTCGGACGTGATCCGGCTCAACAAGGTGCTCAACAACGTTCGTCTGCGGACCACCTACGGGCGCAGCCAGTCGCTCGACTACCAGAACAGCGACAGTCCGACCACGATCTCGACGAGCAGCGACTGGCGGCCGCTGATCGGGCTCACCGGCGACTTCCGGAGCGGGATGCGCACCGAGCTGCGCATCGAGCGACGGGTCGCGGTCTCGGAGAACCGTCTGTTCGTCACCACCATCAACACCGATCGCAACACCGACGTGAACTTCAGTCTCAGTCGGTCGTACACTCAGGGTCAGAAGGTGACGTTCCTCGGCAAGACCTCGACGGTGCGCACCAGCGTGAGTCTCGGTTTCACCACGAGCTACTCGCGACGGAGCGGGGACACGCGTCAGGCCGGGGTCGAGGGTCTCGCGAGTGTCACCACCTCCGACCGGCTGTCGGTCAACGGCACCGGGTCCTACGGGTTCAGCAACAACATGACCGGGAACCTGGAGTTCGGCTTCCTACAGGATCGCAACCTGCAGACCGCCATCACCAACCGGAGCGTCCGTGTCGAAGTGCGCGGACAGCTGACCTTCTGATGCCGGAGACGAAGCCGGTACGGGTGTGTCTGGCCGCGGCCCTCGCGCTCGCGGTGGCGGCGGGTTGCAGTGGCGAGGTGTGGAGCCGGGTCGACGGCGCGCGGGCGCAAGCGCGGATCGAGCGGCAGATCGCGTTCGGACCGCGGATCCCGGGCACCCCCGCGCATGCCGCGTTCCGGTCCTGGCTGGGAGGCGAGCTGACCCGGCTCGGGGCGCGGATCGAAGACCAGACGTTCGTCGACACCACGCTCGGGCGTCCGCTCCAGCTCACCAACGTGAGAGCGCGCTGGTCCGCGGCGCCGGGCGGGCGGACCGACCGCCGGATCGTGCTGTGCGCCCACTACGACAGCCGCGCGTTCGCCGACCAGGATCCGGATCCGGCCCGTCGCGCCGACCCCGTGCCCGGCGCCAACGACGGTGCCTCCGGTGTGGCGGTGCTGCTCGAGGTGGCCGAGGTGATGGCCCGGAAAGCACCGGCCTGCGAGGTCGAGCTGGCGTTCTTCGACGGCGAGGACCAGGGACGGGCCGAGCGGGGCGACGAGTTCTCGCTCGGCGCCAAGGGTTACGCGGCCCGACTCGGCACCGACAAGCCGGTCGCCGCGTTCCTGTTCGACATGGTGGGGGACCGCGATCTCGATATCCACGTCGAGCGGACCTCGCGCGAGCGGGCCTCGAACCTGGTCGATCTGGTGCTGGAGGCAGCGCGTGTCACCGGCGCGAAGGGCTTTCATCCGGACACGCGCTGGCAGCTCGTGGACGATCATCTCCCGCTGCTCGACGCCGGGGTGCCGACGGTGGACATCATCGATTTCGACTATCCGGTCTGGCACACCGTCGCCGACCTCCCCGGGCGAACCTCGGCGGGGAGTCTGGCCGAGGTGTCGCGGGTGGCGGTCTGGCTGGTGTACGACAGCCCGCTGGCCCGAGGGCACTGAGACACAGGCGGGGTCGCGGCGCCGGATCGGAGCCTAACCGGCGCGCCGCGAACGGGTTGGACACGGAGCGACGGGGCCGGCTTGCCCGCGACGCGCGCATGGAGTACCTTGCGTATTCGGGAGTGGGGCAGGTGCGACCACTCCATTTTTCATCCCCGCTCCGGAGTCTCGAAATTGGACGTGCGTGATGAGGTACGGCGGCTCGCCCAGCCCTTGGCCGAGGAGTCGGGCCTCGAGCTCGTGGACGTGGAACTTCATGTCCAGGGCCGTCATCGCGTCTTACGCGTCCTTCTCGACATGCCGGGAGGGGTGACGGTGGGCGCCTGTGCCCGCTTCAGCCGCCGGTTGTCGGATTGTCTCGACATGAATCAAACCATGCCGTGGGCGTATCACCTCGAGGTGAGCTCCCCCGGCATCCAGCGCCCGTTACGGACCCTCGCGTCGATGGAGCGGTTCGTCGGGCAGCGCGTGGCCATCGCGACGCACGAGCCGCAGGATGGCCGACGGAACTTCGAAGGGGAGCTGCTGGCCCCGCAGTCCGGCCGGGTGGGGCTCCGGACGGACGACGGCATCGAACATCGGTTCGAGTGGGGCGCGGTCAAGAACGCCCACCTCGTGGTGGATCCCTGGGCGCGCATGCGCCGGGATGGAGGGACGCGATGAGCTTCGAGATCCTGGATGCGTTGAGCCAGATCACGCGCGAGAAGAGCGTGGATCGCGCGCTGCTGATCGAGACGCTCGAGGCCGGTCTCGCCAGCGCGGTCCGCAAGAAGCACGGTGCCACCGCCGACGTCGAGGTGAAGTTCTCCAACGAGACGGGTCAGATCTCGATCGTGCTGCGCCGTCACGTGGTCGAGACGGTCGAGGACCCGGCCTTCCAGCTCACCGTCGCCGAGGCGCGCCTGCTGCCCGGGCACCGCGAAGCCCAGGTCGGTGACATCCTCGCCTTCCCGCTGTCGATCGCCGAGTTTGGCCGCAACGCGATCCAGACCGCGAAGCAGGTGCTCATCCAGCGGGTGCGCGAGGCGGAGCGGGACAAGGTGTTCAAGGAGTACTCCGACAAGATCGGTCTGCTGGTGCGGGGCGTGGTCCAGCAGGTGGATCGCGGCAACGTCATCGTCAAGCTCGACCACTCGGAGGGCTTCCTGCCGGCCCGCGAGCAGATCCCGCGGTCCTATCACCGTCAGGGTGACTACGTGCGGGCGGTGGTGATCAACGTGGACAAGTCGGCCAAGGGGCCCCAGGTCATCCTGTCACGCACCCATCCCGACTTCCTCCGGCGGCTGTTCGAGAGCGAGGTGCCGGAGATCGCCGAGGGCATCGTCGAGATCAAGGCGGTGGCGCGCGAGGCCGGCTTCCGCTCCAAGATCTCGGTGTACTCGACCGATCCGCGTGTGGACGCGGTGGGCTCGTGCGTGGGTCTCAAGGGCTCGCGGGTGCAGAGCATCGTCCGCGAGCTGGGTGGCGAGCGCATCGACATCGTGCCGTGGTCGGCCGACGCCGGTCTGTTCGTGTCGCGTGCCCTGTCCCCGGCCCGGGTGCTCGACGTGAAGGCGCACGAGGCCGACAAGCGCATGGTGGTGGTGGTGGCCGACGACCAGCTCTCACTCGCGATCGGGAAGGGCGGGCAGAACGCGCGGCTGGCGGCGCGGCTGACCGGCTGGAAGATCGATCTGATCGCCAAGAGCGACCAGAAGAAGCGCGAGGACGCCGATCGCGCCAGCCGTGTCGAGGTGGAGAAGCTGGATCTCGGCGAGGCCACCACCGAGAAGCTGATCTCGGCCGGGATCGAGACCGTGCAGGAGCTGGTCGCGGCCCCGCTCGAGAAGCTGGTCGAGATCCCCGGCATCGGCGAGAAGACCGCCGAGAAGGTGCTCGCCACCGCCCGCGAGTACGTGGCGGCGCACCCGGCGGTGCCGGCCGGGCAGCCGGCCGAGGAGTTCACCCCCGAGATGGACGCGGCGGCGGCGGAGACCGCCGAAGCCGCCGTGGAGACCACCGCCGGCGGTGGCGCGGCTCACCCGCAGGAAGATGCTCCCGCCCACGAGGCGGATGGAGTCTAGATGCCGAAGAGTGCCGTCGAGAAGAAGTCCCGTGTCTACGAGGTCGCCAAGGACCTCGGCATGTCCAGCGAGGCGGTCCTGCAGATCGTGCGCAAGTTGGGTGTCGAGGTGAAGAACCACATGAGCACGCTGGCGACCGACACGGTCGAGAAGATCCGCGCCGAGATCGCGCAGGGCACCGCCGCGGTCAAGGAGGAGCAGGCGCGCAAGCACGAGCACGAGCTGCAGCGCGCCCGCGAGGAGCGCGCGCGGCAGGCGGCCGCCCAGGCCGCGGCCCAGACCGCCGCGCAGCAGGCGTCCGCCCCGACCGCGCCACCGGCCCCGGGTGCGCCCGCGGCACCGGCCCGCCCCGTGTCGCCGGGTGCGCCGGTCCGCCCGGTCGCGCGACCCGGTATCGCGCCGTCGTCGCGACCTTCCGGTCCAGCCGGCGGCGGGCCGCGGATCGGTGGCGCCCCGTCGCCGGGGTTCGGCTCCGGACGGCCGTCGTTCGGCGGTCCCGGACGTGGTGGCCCGGGCGGCGGCCGGCGCCGCGACCGCAAGAAGAAGAAGGTGGTGGACGAGAAGCTGGTCCAGGAGAGTCTGCGCAAGACTCTCGCCAGTCTCGACACCGGGACCGCGCGTCGCAAACACCGCCGTCGCGACGAGGACGGCACCGAGATCGCGACCGAGGACGCCAAGGTCCTCCGAACCACCGAGTTCGTCACCGTCGCCGAGCTCGCGAACCAGCTCGAGGTCAAGCCGCAGGAGGTCATCACCACCTGCATGCGTCTCGGGCTGATGGCCACGATCAACAAGCGGCTCGACAAGGACTCGATCATGGCGGTAGCCGACGAGTTCGGCTACACGGTCGAGTTCGTCACCGAGTTCGAGGAGCCGGAGATCGAGGAGACCGAGGGCACCGGTCACCAGCTGCCTCGGGCGCCGGTGGTCACGGTGATGGGTCACGTCGACCACGGCAAGACTTCGCTGCTCGACTACATCCGTCGCACCAACGTGGTGGCCGGCGAGTCCGGCGGCATCACGCAGCACATCGGCGCCTACGACGTCGCCACGCCCGACGGCCGCAAGATCTGCTTCCTCGACACCCCCGGTCACGAGGCGTTTACCGCGATGCGCGCCCGCGGCGCGCAGGTGACCGACATCGTGGTGCTGGTGGTGGCGGCGGACGATCGTGTCATGCCGCAGACCGTCGAGGCGATCGACCACGCCAAGGCCGCCAACGTGCCGATCGTGGTCGCGATCAACAAGATCGATCTGCCCGGGGCGCGGCCGGACCTGGTCAAGCAGGAGCTGGCGTCGCGCGGTGTGGTGGTCGAGGAATACGGCGGCAAGGTGGTGTGCGCCGAGATCTCCGCCAAGAAGGGCACCAATGTCGACAAGCTGCTGTCGTTGATCCTGCTGCAGGCCGACCTGCTCGAGCTGACCGCCGACCCGGAGCGCCGGGCCAAGGGCGTGGTGCTCGAATCGCGGGTCGAGCAGGGCCGTGGCATCGTCGCCAGTCTGCTGGTGCAGCTGGGAACGCTGCATGTCGGTGACGCGTTCGTGGCCGGCCAGCACTCCGGCCGCGTGCGCGCGATGTACGACGAGCGCGGCCGCGCGGTCCGCGAGGCCGGACCCTCCACTCCGGTCGAGGTCGTGGGATGGAGTGGCACGCCCGCCGCGGGCGACATGTTCAACGCCTTCGAGGACGAGCGCGAGGCGCGCGAGATCGCCGCCAAGCGTCAGGCGGTGGCACGCGAGCAGGAGTTCCGCGCCGCCAAGGCGATCTCGCTGACCGAGATCTACTCGCAGATCTCACAGGGCGAGGTCAACGAGCTGAAGATGGTCATCAAGGGCGACGTGGACGGCTCCGTCGAGGCGCTGTCCGAGTCGTTCACCAAGCTGACGACCAGTGAGGTGAAGGTGCACGTCATCCGGCAGGCGGTGGGTCAGATCACCGAGTCGGACGTGCTGCTCGCTGCGGCCTCGGGCGCGATCATCGTCGGATTCCACGTCCGGCCCGACTCACGGGTGCGTGAGCTGGCGCAGCGCGAGAAGGTCGAGATCCGGCTGTACGACATCATCTACAAGGCCGTGGAGGACGTGAAGGCGGCGCTCGAGGGCATGCTCAAGCCCGAGGAGCGCGAGGTGGTGCTCGGAAGCGCCGAGGTGCGCGACGTGTTCAAGCTCTCCAAGGCGGGCACGGTGGCCGGCTGCATGGTGACGAGCGGGACCATCCCGCGCACCGGGAGTGTGCGGCTGCTGCGCGACGGCGTGCCGATCTGGACCGGACGCATTGGCTCGCTGCGCCGGTTCAAGGATGACGTCCGCGAGGTCCAGAGCGGCTTCGAGTGCGGTATCGGTCTGGACGGCATGAACGACGTCAAGGTCGGCGACGTGATCGAGTCGTTCAAGATCGAGTCGATCGCGCGCACCCTGGCGTAGGCTCCGTTTGAAGACGTACGGCTGCAACGCGTTCGCCGTACGTTTTCAAACGGAGCCTAGACGCGGCGAACCGTCCCGATCGGAGTCTTGCCCCGCGATGTTCGTCGGTGTCGTCCGTATCGAGTTGCACCTACCGGCATCCCGCTCGCTCAAGGACAAGCGACGGGTGATCCAGAGTCTCAAGGAGCGCATCCGTCAGCGCGTGCACGCGGCGGTCGCCGAGGTGGAGTACCAGGACCTCTGGCAGCGCGCCGCTCTCGGTGTCGCGGTCGTGTCGGGGGAGGCCCACCAGGTGGACGAGATGCTCCAGGCGGTGCGCGATCTGGTGAACGCCGCGCACGAGGCCGAGTTGCTGGACTGGCAGGCGGACACCCGATGAGAATCCGACCGGAGCGTGTCGCTCAGAGCATCCGTCGCGAGGTCGCCGACATCCTCGAGAACGAGGTCCGCGATCCACGGGTGAGCGGATGGGTCAGCGTGACCGATGTCGAGGTGACCGGCGACCTGTCGTTCGCGCGCGTGTTCGTGAGCGTGCTCGCCACCACGCCGGAGCGTGACCGGACGCTGGCCGCGCTCGTCCAGGCCGCCCCGTTCGTGCGTCGCGCGCTGGCCCCCCGTCTCGGGCTGCGCGAAGTGCCCGAGATCCGCTTCCAGCTCGACGACTCGATCGAGCGCGGCTCGCGTGTGGACGAGCTGCTGCGCAAGCTGCGCGATGGCGAACCGATCGACGACGGGGAATCGGGGTGACGCCGCACACCACGTGGAGCGGGCTGGTGGCGGTGGACAAGCCGTCCGGTCCGACCTCGCACGACGTGGTGGCGCGGGTCCGCGACCGGCTGGCGAGCCCGGGGGCCGGACACCTGGGCACACTCGACCCGTCCGCGACCGGTCTGCTGTTGATCGCGCTCGGAGCCGCCACCCGGGCGATCCGGGTGTGGCAGGGCGGAACCAAGACCTACGAGGCCACGCTCCGTTTCGGTGTGGTCACCGACAGCCAGGATCTCGACGGCCGGGTGCTCGAGACCCACGACGCGACCGGGCTCGACGAGAGCCGTGTGCGCGCCGCCACCGCGGCTCTCGTCGGCGAGCGCACCCAGGTGCCGCCGATGGTCTCGGCGCTCAAGATCGGCGGCGAGCGTCTGCACGCGCTGGCCCGTCGCGGGGTGATGCTGGAGCGCGCGCCCCGCCGGGTGACGGTGCACGCGTGGGAGTGGCTGGGGTTCGCGTGGCCCGAGGCCCGTTTTCGCGTGACCTGCTCGGGGGGCACCTACGTGCGGACGCTGGCGCACGACCTGGGTCGCTCACTCGGCGTCGGCGCGGCGATCGGCTCGCTGCGGCGCATACGCAGCGAGCCGTTCGGACTCGAGCGCGCGGTTCCCCTGGCGATGCTCGAGGAGTGGTCCGCGGATCAGGTCCTGGCACGGGCCGGCATTCCGCTCGACCAGGCCCTCGAGGTGCTGCCGGCGGTCGTCCTCGACGAGACCGGCGCCACGACGCTGGGCATGGGTGGTCGCCCGCCGATCGACGGCGCGCCCCCCACGACACCGGATCCGCCGCTCGCGGTCGTGTTCCGCGACCGCGGTGGCCGGGCTCTGGCCCTGGGCGAGCGTCGGCCCGATCCGGCCCGGCCCGGCCGCGCGCTGGCGGCCGCCCACGTGGTGTTCCCATGGGCGGTGCGCACCGGTGCGGGGCGCGCCGTGGCACGCCCCGGCGGAGGAGACGCGTGAGCGCCGACGCTCGCGACGCGGTGTCGATCGGCGTGTTCGACGGGCTGCATCGTGGTCACCGGGCCATCCTCGAGCGCGCGCTCGCGATCGCGCGCGACAGGGGCGGGCGCGTCGTGGTGCTGAGCTTCGACCCGCACCCGGACGTGGTGCTTCGCAAGGGGCCGCTCCACATCCCCGCGCCGCTCACCCCCGAGCTCGAGAAACGGGAACGTCTCGCGGCGCTCGGGGTGGGGCTGCTGGAGGTGCTGCCGTTCACACGCGAGATGGCGTCGCTCAGCCCGGAGGAGTTCGTCCAGCGTCATGTCGTGACGCCGTACGCGCCACACGCGGTGGTGGTGGGCGAGGGCTTCGCGCTCGGACGCGGGCGGAGCGGCGACGTGCGGCGCTTGTCCGAGATCGGGCTGGCGCACGGCTTCGTGGTCGAGGCGGTGCCGCTCGCCGTGGTGGACGACGCGCCGGTGAGTAGCACCCGCATCCGTCAGGCGCTCGGCGAGGGACGCGTGGACGTGGCGGCCCGTCTGCTCGGGCGCCGCTACGATCTGACCGGGCAGGTGGTGACCGGGGCGGGCATCGGGCGGCGGCTCGGCTATCCCACCGCCAACCTCCGCCTGCACGAGGAGAAGCTGGTGCCCCGCGACGGCATCTACGCGGTGCTGGCCGGGATCGGCGATGAAGCGCCGCGGAGAGCGGGGGCGATGAGCATCGGCGTCCGACCCACCTTCGACGGTACGGTGCGTACGCTCGAGGTCCATCTGCTGGACTTCGACGCCCCGCTGGTCGGGCTCGACGTGACCGTCGAATTCGTGGACTGGCTGCGCCCGGAGCTGCGCTTCGACGGGCCCGAGCAGCTGGTGGCGGCGATCGACGCCGACGTCGCCGAGACCCGTCGTCGTCTGGTCGGGGTGTCCTGACCCCGCCGTGCCCTCCCCGACGCGGCAACCTCCATCCGAACAAAGGGTTGGCGTGATGGCGGAGGGAATGCTACATTGCTGCGGTTCTCATGGCTTGGGGACATGCCCCGACGCTCGGCCACGCGGGAGCCTCACCCCGGTGGCGCGGGCCACGTTCACGAACACCCGAGGAGGTACCCACTGTGACGCTCTCCAAGGAGCAGAAGCAGGGGATCATCGCCAAGTTCAAGATCCACGAAGGGGACTCGGGCTCCCCCGAAGTCCAGATCGCGCTGCTCACCGAGAAGATCCAGTACCTCACCGAACACTTCAAGACGCACAAGCGCGATCATGCCTCGAGACGGGGTCTGCTGCGCATGGTGGGGCAGCGTCGGCGGTTGCTCGACTACCTCAAGGCCACCAAGGTCGACCGCTATCGCAAGGTGGTGAAGGATCTGGGGCTCCGCCGCTAGGCGAGGGGCCTCTGGGACGTTGGGACGCCCCCGCGTGGGGGCGTCACGTTCCAACCTGCGGGTAGGCTGACCCGCACGGACCGTCCGCTGCTTCGCTTCGACGGACGGTCATACGAGTGGTCCGGCGTGCGCCGGGCCTGAAGGCGAGAGGACAGGACGAACAGGATGGAACGAAAAGTATCGTTGGAACTGGGCGGACAGACGCTGAGCATCTCCACCGGCAAGTGGGCGAAGCTGGCGGGCGGCTCCGCGGTCGTGCAGTTGGGCGGGACGGTGGTGCTGGTGGCCGCGAGCGCGGCCAAGCAGGCGAAACCGGGGCTGGATTTCGTGCCGCTCACCGTGGACTACCGTGAGCGCACCTACGCCGCGGGCAAGATCCCGGGTGGCTTCTTCAAGCGTGAGGGCCGTCCGACCGAGAAGGAGACGCTGAGCTCGCGTCTCATCGACCGGCCGGTCCGCCCGCTGCTCTCCAAGCAGTTCCCCTACGAGATGCAGGTGATGGCCACGGTCGTTTCGTCCGATCAGGAGAACGACGCCGACGTGTTGGCGCTGATCGGCGGCTCCGCGGCGCTATGTCTCTCCGACATCCCGTTCCCGGAGCCGGTCGCCGCCGTGCGGGTGGGCCGTGTGGACGGACAGCTGGTGGTGAACCCGACCTTCGCCCAGCTCGACGAGAGCGACATGGACATGATCGTCGCGGGCACCGCCGAGAACATCATCATGGTCGAAGGCGGCTGCCGCGAGATCCCCGAAGCCGACGTCATCCAGGCGCTCGAGTTCGCGACCGGCCACATCAAGGCGCTGGTCAAGCTCCAGCTGGAGCTGATCGCGGGCATCGCCAAGCCGAAGCGTCCGGTGGTCGAGAAGGTCGACGTCTCGGCGCTCGAGAGCGAGCTGCGAAGCCTCTACACCGATCGTCTCAAGGCCGCGATCCGCATCCCCGGCAAGGAGCAGCGCCAGGAGGAGATCGACGCCACGATGCGCGAGGCGGGCGAGAGGCTCACCGAGAAGCATGGTGACAAGGCCCCGTACATCGGCAAGATCCTCCACGACATCGAGCGGGATCTGCTGCGTGCGATGGTGCTGGACGAAGGCGTGCGCGCCGACGGTCGCGGCCCGGACGACATCCGCAAGATCACGGTCGAGGTCAGCGTCCTTCCTCGCACCCACGGCTCGTGTCTGTTCACCCGCGGCGAGACCCAGGCGCTGGTGGTGACCACGCTCGGCACCAAGAGCGACGAGCAGCGGGTCGAGGAGCTCGAGGGGCAGTCCTGGAAGTCGTACATGCTGCACTACAACTTCCCGCCGTTCTCGGTCGGTGAGACCCGGCCCATCCGCGGCCCGGGCCGGCGCGAGATCGGCCACGGCGCGCTGGCGGAGCGGTCGATCGAGCCGGTGATCCCGGCCGACACGAACTTCCCCTACACCATCCGGATCGTGAGCGACATCCTCGAGTCGAACGGTTCGTCCTCGATGGCGTCGGTGTGTGGCGGCTCGATGGCTCTGATGGACGCGGGGGTGCCGATCAAGGCTCCGGTCGCGGGCATCGCGATGGGCCTCATCAAGGAGGGCCAGAAGGTGGCGGTGCTCACCGACATCCTCGGCGTGGAGGATCATCTCGGTGACATGGACTTCAAGGTGACCGGCACCCGCGACGGTGTCACCGCGTTCCAGATGGACACCAAGATCGGCGGCATCTCGTTCCAGGTGCTCACCGACGCGCTGGAGCGCGCGCGCAAGGGTCGCATGCACATCCTCGGTCACATGGAAGCCACGCTGCCGAAGCCGCGCACCGAGATGTCGCCGTACGCGCCGCGTATCACCATCCTCAACATCCATCCCGACAAGATCCGCGAGGTCATCGGACCGGGCGGCAAGGTGATCAAGAAGATCACCGAGGAAACCGGCTGCCAGATCGACATCGAGGACTCGGGTGAGGTGCGTATCGCCGCCACCAACCAGGAGGGGGCGAAGCGCGCGATCGAGATCATCCGCAACATCACCGAGGATCCCGAGGTCGGCCGCGTGTACCAGGGCAAGGTGCGCAGTGTCGTCACCTTTGGCGCGTTCGTCGAGATCGTGCCGGGGCGGGACGGGCTGCTCCACATCTCGGAGATCGATCACCATCGCATCGCCCGCACCGAGGACGTGCTCAACGTGGGCGACATGGTCATGGTGAAGGTGATCGGCGTGGACAAGGACGGCAAGATCAAGCTCTCGCGCAAGGCGCTGCTGCCCGAGCCCGAGGGTGGCGTCCCGGCGGGAGCCGGGAGCGGCGGACATCGGGACCGGGACCGCGATCGGGACCGGGACCGGGGCCGGGACCGTCGCCGCTGAGGACAGACCGCACCCCGACGGGCCGCCCCCACCAAGGGCGGCCCGTTCGTTTCGGGTGATTCGCGCATGCGGTACGTTGATTGCAGGCGTCGCCGGAGCCATGACCGGCCGCCGGCCGGGTCGTCACCGACGGGGAGGTGTGCGTGACCCAGGGCACCTATCGCAAGACCGTGCTCCCCTCGGGTCTGACCGTGCTCACCGAGCGCATGAGCGAACGGCGCTCGATCGCGTTCGGTCTGTTCGTCCGCAACGGCGCGCGCGACGAGCCGCTCGAGCAGCTCGGCATCTCGCATTTTCTCGAGCACATGATGTTCAAGGGCACGGCGCGACGCGACGCGCGCGCCATCGCGTTGAGCCTCGAGTCGCTGGGCGGGCATCTCGACGCGTTCACGGCGCGCGAGCAGGTGTGCTACTACGCGCGTGTGCTCGGCGAACACCTGCCCCAGGTCGTGGACGTGGTGGCCGACATCGTGTGTCACTCGCGCTTCGACGACCGCGATCTCGAACGCGAGAAATCGGTCGTGCGCGAGGAGATCCTCGCCTACGAGGACAACCCCGAGGAGAAGGTGAACGACGTGCTCGCCGCCCAGTCATGGGGGGCGCACCCGCTGGGACGGCCGATCCTCGGCACCGGCGAGACGGTGGACGCGTTCACCCGCGAGCAGCTCGTCGCCTATCACGCGCGGCGGTATCGGGCCGATCAGATGGTGGTGGCCGCCACCGGGGGTCTCGAGCACGAGCACGTGGTCGAGCTGGCGGCCGGCACGCTCGAGCCGCCGTTGGGGGCGCCCATGCCGTTGTCCGAGCCGCCACAACCGGTGGCGCCGCGGGTGGCGCACGAGGTGCAGGACGTACAGCAGCTGTACATCGGTCTCGCCAGTCGTGGTGTGCCCGACGGTCATCCCGACCGCTACCCACTGGTGGTGCTCAACGCGCTGTTCGGGGGCGGCATGAGCTCGCGTCTGTTCCAGAGCGTGCGCGAGGAGGCGGGGCTGGCCTACTCGGTGTATTCCGCGCTCGAATTCTATCGCGACGCCGGAGCGTTGCTGATCCACATGGGGGTGTCTCCCGAGCGCGGACGCGAGGCGCTCGCCCGCACCCACCAGGAGCTGACCCGGATCGCCGCCGAGGGGCCGGAGGTCGAGGAGATCGAGGCGGCACGCGGGCAGATCCGTGGCAGCATCCTGCTCGACCACGAGAGCGTGTCGAGCCGCATGTTCCACCTCGCCGGGGAGGAGATCCTGCGTGGCACCTTCACCGGCAGCGAGGATCTGGTGACGCGGATCGAGGCGGTGACCGACGACCAGGTGCGTGACGTGGCACGCCGCTATCTCGATCCCGCTCGCTGGACGCTCGCCGCACTCGGACCCGCGCCGGGTGGTCCGCTGGGGCCCGCCGACTGGCAGAAGTAGTCTCGGTCTAGGCTCGGTCTGAGAACGCATGGCGGCCGCAACGCGCCCGCCATACGTTCTCGGACAGAGCCTAGTAGGCGAGACCCGCCCGGGCCATGCGTTCGCCGGCCTCGCGCAGCCGCCCGACGTCGTCGCACAGCGCCACACGCACGTATCCCTCGCCGGCGGCGCCGAAACCCGAGCCGGGCGTCACCACCACCCCCGCACGGTCCAGCACCTCGGCGGTGAAGGCGAGCGCGTCGCGGCTCGCACGGGCGATCGGCAGCCACACGTAGATCGTGGCCCGCGGGGTCTCCACCGGGTATCCGAGCGGGCGGATCGCGTCGAGGAACGCGTCACGCCGCTCCCGGTAGACCTGTGCCATGCGCGCCGTGTACTCGTGCGCCTCGTCGAGCACGCGGATGCCGGCACGCTGGATGGCCATGAACACGCCGTAGTCCTGGTTGGACTTGAGCTTCACCATGCGCGCCAGTGCGTCGCGCTGTCCGCTCGCCATGCCCAGCCGCCACCCCTGCATGGAATACGACTTGGAGAACGAATGGAACTCGACGGTGCGTTCCTTGTCGCGGTCGAACTCGAGGAACGAGCGGGTCCGGTACGACGGATCCAGGGACAGATCGCAGTAGGCGATGTCCGAGATCACGAACAGATCGTGGTCGCGGGCGAACCGCAGCAGATCGCGATAGAACCCCTCGCTCTCGGTTCCCCCCGTCGGGTTGTTGGGGAAGTTGATCGAGATCGCCTTGGCGCGACGCGCCTCCTCGACCGGGATCGCGGCCAGGTCCGGCATCCACCCGCGCTCGCGACGGAGCGGCACCTCGACCGTCCGAATCTCGTGGATCGCGGTCTGGCCGAGGTAGGCGGGGTAGCACGGCGTGCACAGCAGCAGCGTGTCGCCGGGATCGAAGTGGGCGAGAAAGAACTTGTCGATGCCCTCCTTCGACCCGATCAACGCGATCGCCTCGCGGGCCGGATCGAGCGTCACTCCGAAGCGGCGCTGATAGAAACGCGCCACCGCGGCGCGGTACTCCGGCAGCCCGTCGAACGAGGGGTAGCGATGGTTCTGGATGGCCGGATCGTTGAGCGCCTCGACCAGCGCGTCCACCGCCACCTGTGGCGGCCGGAGGTCGGGATTGCCGACCCCGAGATCGATCACATCCACGCCCTGGCGGATCTTTTCATCACGGTCCTGTAGCACCTTCGCCAGAGCGTAGGGGGGAAGGTTCTGGAGTCGTGACGCCGGTACAAGCGATGGTTTGACAGTGGATTGGCTCATCGACATAGTGTCCCTCGGCGTACCGTGAACCACGGCACCGCTCTTGCGTTCGGATCGGAGCATGAAACGTGGCTTCCATTCTAGGGGTGAAAACCGATTGAGGCCAGCCGGCACCCCGATCCACCCGGCCACACGGCGCGGCGTGCTCCTGGCGCTGCTGCTGGTGCTGGCCATCCCGGCGCCGGCCGCCGATTCCACCTCCACCGCAGAGGACGAGGAGGATCTGCCGGTCGCCGGGTCCCTGCCCCAGGACGGCAGCGTCCTGCCCGCGATGCCGGCGCCGTTCCGACCCGGCGAGAGTCTCAAGTTCTCGGTGCAGTACGGGTTCATCAAGGCCGGTTACGCGTGGCTGCAGGTGGAGTCGGTCCGCGACGACAACGGCCACGCGGTCTACGCCCTGGTCGCGCGCGCCGAGTCGAACGGGTTCTTCGACCACATCTACAAGGTGCGCAATCGCATCGAGTCGGACTGGGACACCACGGGCCACTTCAGCCGTCGCTACTCGGAGGACCGTCGCGAGGGTCACTACAAGACCCGCAGCGAGATCCGCTTCGACTACGACCGGCAGGAGGCGCTCTACAGCGACGGCCAGACCTGTCCGATTCCACCCGGTGTCCAGGACGCGCTGTCGTCGTTCTACTACACCCGCACCCAGGCCCTTCCGTTGGGGAGCAGCGTGTACTTCGACTACCATGCCAGCCACAAGAGCCAGCCGCTCGAGGTCAAGGTGCTCGGTCGTGAGCGGGTGCGTGTGCCGGCAGGTGAGTTCGATTGCATCGCCATCGAGCCGGTGCTCCAGGCGGGGGGGATCTTCAAGAACAAGGGACGTCTGGTGATCTGGATCACCGACGACGAGCGCCGCATGCCGGTGCTCATGCGCAGCAAGGTGACGATCGGCTCGGTGAGCGTTCGGCTCGTCGAGGTGAAGTCGGGAGGCTGATGGGACGGTACCGCGAGGCGGACCTCACGCGGCTGACGGTGGGCTCGGTGGTCAACCGGCCGACCCGCGTGCGGGTCGAGGACTTCGCCCGGCCGCTCGACCCCGCCGCCGCCGCCGCCGTGCTCGAGGCGCTCCCCGACCAGCTCGCGGCACGCGCGCTGCGCGAGGTGATCGATCGCACCGTGACCGCCGTGCGTGCCGGTCGACCGGTGGTGGCCATGCTCGGCGGGCACGTGATCAAGACCGGTGTCACACCCTGTCTCAACACCCTGATCGAGCGCGGCGTGCTGCGTCACGTCGCGATGAACGGCTCGGCCGCGATCCACGACGTCGAGATCGCGCGGAACGGCCGCACTTCCGAGGACGTCGAAGCGCATCTCCACGCCGGCACCTTCGGGATGGTGGACGAGACCGGTGACTTCATGAACGCCGCCGCGGCCGAGGGTCTGCGCCGGGGCGAGGGGCTCGGGGAGACATGGGGCCGCGCCCTGGTCGAGAGCCGGCCGCCGCACGTGTCGGCGAGTCTGCTCGCCTGCGCCTGGCGGTCGGAGATCCCGGCCACCGTGCACGTGGCGCTCGGCACCGACACCATCCATCATCATCCGCGTTGTGACGGTGCCACGCTCGGCGCGCTGACCATGCGCGACTTCAGGATCCTCGCCGCGACCCTGGCGGAGGCACGTGGCGCCGTGGTGTGGAATCTCGGCTCGGCGGTGCTCATGCCCGAGGTGTTCCTGAAGGCGCTGGCGGTGGCGCGCAATCTCGGCGCCAGTCTGGACGGGCTCACCACCGTGAACTTCGACCAGATCCAGCACTACCGTCCGCGGGTCAACGTGGTGGAGCGACCCACCCGGGGCCCCGGCGCGCGGGGCTACGCGATCACCGGTCATCACGAGGTGATGATCCCGTTGTTCACCGGGGCGCTGCTCGCACGGCTCTCCGGCACCACCCAGGAGTGAAGGCCCAGGAGTTGGCATCGCGCATCGCGGGTGGTGTGTGACGGCCGCTGCACGGCGGCGGGAGTCAGCCGGCTGACCGTCGGGACGGTGTGAACGACGTGCTCAGACTCCAAAGCTAGGCGCGGCGCGACCGCTGCCTCCGTCCCGTTCGGATGACATGGCACACGATGGGTGACATGGGCCGGGACGCCCGTCGCTACTCGTGCCTCCTCGGCCGGCCCGTTCCGTCAGCGGCTCTCCGTGGTGATCGATCGATCGCCTTCGTGAGTGCGAGCCGCGGGATCGGCCAAACAGCCATCATCGTTCACGCCCCCTCGGTACAGATAGCACAAGCCGAGCCCGACGAGGATCGGATAAAGAGGCATCAGCAACCTGACCTCCCACCACATCCCGAACATGGCGCTCGTGATGACGTAGGGCGGGACGACCCAGGTGACCCGTTTGAGAAAAGCCGGAGCGTGCCGGTAGCCCATGGCGGCGAAGGCCCAGAACGCACCGAGAAAGAGGATGATGTGGAGCGGCGTGTTGACAAGGTTGTGCTTCGCCGTGTTGGCCGCCCAGATCTCGCCGAGACCATACATGTGCGGGGTCTCGCCGCGCATCACCCGGAGCGCCCCATACACGAACGCCCACAGGAGCACATACCCGGCACAGAGGGCAGGCCATTGTCTCACGCCCGGGGCACGGTCCCTTCTCGAGCTCCCGATATCGACATTCGAGAGGAGAAAGGCGAGCGGGATGAAGATACCGGTCTCCCTGTTGAGCGTGGCCACCGCGGTGATCAGAGCGAGGAGCCAATACCGCCTGCGGTAGATCGAGAGGAGGCTCGCCGTGAAAAGACCCGGCTCGAGGAGGGACCACGGCTGATAGTAGTGACCACGGAGCGCCATGGGCATGACCGCTACGACGAAGAGGACGCCAAGGAGGGATTGCTCCCGTGAGAACAATGCCCTGAACCATGCGAACAGAACGATCAGTAGGAAGAGGATCGCCGCGGCGTCATAGACCGCGTATGCCAATAGGAACGATTGCTTGAGAGTAAGGACTGTGGAGAGAAGTCGGACGAGAGCCTCGCACATCAGCGGGACGAGGATTCGATATCGATAGGGCGCGACTGCCGTGCCATCGAGGATCTGTCTGTGGAGTGCGAGGCGTCCCTCGAAGTTGGGTTGATCGATCTGCCCCACATAGACGTATGTTGCTACCGCCGCCACGGAGACGATGACGGCAAGTGCGACTGCGCCGAACTGCCTCTTTATCGATTGAACGAAGGACACATTGATTTCCCTGCGATCCACCGCACCCGGGGCGCGTCTCGACTCGTCCTATCCTCGACGACACCGCACAATGAACAGAAAGCCTAAGACAGTGTCGCACGAGAAGGAAGGAGTGCCTGGTGGGGGAGGTCTCCGGACGAGCGGCCTCGAAAGGTGCGGTCGCTCAGGATATGGATCTGACCACATCGGCCCTGCGCGTGTGGGTCGCACGAGCAAAGGCCGAGCAGATCCAGGGCAAGTTTCGCATGCCGACCGCCGGCGAGCGCGAGGAGCTGTCGCGGCTGTGCAAGCGCATGCGCAGGAGGATCGACACAGGGCTAGATCGGACCCGCTCGCTCGAGCCCCATGAGGTCGCTACACCCCGGCGTCTCCTCGGTAGTCTGTCCGACCAGCCACCCCTCAGCCGATTGAATCCGTGTGACCACGACCAGGTCGCATCCTGCAACGATCGTCCGCCTCGCAACCCCTTGCGGGGCACGGGGCTTGCGACGTTCTCACGCGACTCCACGTGCAGTGGGGATCCGTTGACAGCCGCGCTGGCCTCCACCTATACTCAAACTGCTTCGTCACCGTGACTTGCGGTGGCCACATCTTCGAGGGCGGAGGACGGCCGAGACGCATCTTGCTACTGCTTCGGTGGGGTCGGTGTGGGATTTGACCCTGCCCATGGGGCTCGAACGGGGCTCGCACCCCGCAGGAGACCCACACGCGTCGCGGCGCCGCCGGCTCCGAACGGAGCCCGGACCCGTGATGTCGGGAGCTGGGTGAGAACCTCGAACTCCGTCGGAGACCGTGTGAGCCGTCCGATCCTGCTGCACCTGTTCCTGTCCGCGTTCCTGGCGGTGTCGCTCGCCGGCGTCGCATCGGCGCGCGAGCCGCTCCCCCGACCCACCGGCGCCGCCGCGGTCGATTCCGTCGACATGGACTGGGGATCGATTCCCGAGTACCGCATCGTCCCCGGCGACGATCTGGCGCTGAATTTCGGCCCGCAGGAGAACACGCCCAACGACCTGATCCGCGAGCAGCACGTGCGTCCCGACGGCCGGATCTCGGTCTTCCCGGTGGGCGACGTGGTGGCGGCGGGGCGGACGCCACGCGAGCTCGAGCAGGTCCTGGTCGGCATGCTCTCCGCCGAGATCCGCAGCCCCCGTGTCACCGTGGAGGTCCGGAGCATCGCCGGGAACTTGGTACACGTGCTCGGCCGGGTCCGATCGCCCGGCTCGTACGAGGCCGGGCCGTTCATGACCACGCTTCAGGCCATCGCACGTGCCGGCGGGTTCGAGGACGACGCGGCGCGCAACAGCGTGGTGGTCTTCCACCGTAACGGCGCCCACACCGTGCAGGTGGCCAAGCTCCGACTCGACGCCTCGATCAAGGAGGGTGACCTCAGCGCCGACCTTCCACTCTCGCGCTTCGACATCGTCTACGTGCCACGCTCCAGCATCGGCAACATCAACGTGTTCACCCAGCAGTTCTTCACCAACGAGCAGGGCTTGTTGAACTTCGCGTTCACCGGCTGGCAGCTCTTCAACCTCGACAAGGTGTACCCGTTCCGCACCTACACGGTGAATGGGACGACCACCCCCACACCCACTC
>JBIOKD010000019.1:0-19270 GCA_044451485.1 Candidatus Eiseniibacteriota bacterium
ACCGACAGATCGTGACGCGGGTGCTCGATGATGTACGCCTGGAGATCGCTGAGCGGCTCGTGCTCCGCGAACTGCGCGGCGAGCTGCGCGCTGAACTGGGCCTGGCCGCCGGGCCGGCGGAGGAACATCACCAGCTCCCGTGCCGAGGCCAGCGCCACCTCACGTCCGTGATCCTCCTCCACCATGGCGAGCGCCAGGTCCATCCCGGCGGTGACCCCCGCCGAGGTGTAGAGCGAGCCTTCGCGGACGAAGATGGTGTCGGGCTCGACCTGCACGTCCGGGAAGCGACGGGTCATCTCGTCGCAATACGCCCAGTGCGTGGTGGCTCTCCGGCCCTCGAGCAGCCCGGCCTCGGCGAGGAAGAACGCGCCGGTGCAGATCGACGCCAGCCGGCGCACCCACTCCCTCTGACGCTGGATCCAACGCAGGAGGGGCGCGTGTTTGCAATAGCGGGTGGCGCCGCGACCACCGGCGATCAGGAGCGTGTCGATCCCGGGTCCGACCTGGTCGAAGCGGTGCTCAGCGTAGAGACGCAGACCGGACGAGGCCCTGAATGGGCCACGGGTGAGACCGATGATCTCGACTTGGTAGGCGTCGTCGTTGCGCCGGCCGTGGTCCTTCAGCCATCGCGAGGTGCGGGAGAACACCTCGAGGGGTCCCATGACATCCAGCATCTGGACGTCCGGGTAGGCCAGCATCGCCACCCGCCGGGTGCCCCGGGCCGCCGCCGGTCCGGCGCCGTTTCGCGAGGATCGTCTCGACATGGCCGCAGCATGCCCCCGCTCGGCCAAAGTGACAATGACAACGATCCCACGATTCCTGCCATGTCCCCGCGCCCGATCCCGGGACGTGCGGGCCCGGATCCGCTCAGGCCTGGACCAGTTTCATGACCTCGCGCTGAAGTCGGGCAGATCCATCGGCCAGCGCGAGGTGACGAGATGGCCGTCCACGACCACGGGGGCGTCCTCGAAGATGGCACCCGCCTTCTTGAGGTCCTCCGGCACACCGTCGTGCCAGTACGAGGTGACGTGCCGGCCCTTCACCACGTCGGCCTCGGCTCGAAGGCGTCGGCGGCGAGGATGACCACACGGAGCGGATGGGCGGACCCAGTCATGTCGGGACTCCCATGGAAAGGTGCATCATGGGCGGCGTGGGGTCACGGAGGGCCGCCCCACTCGAGCCAGGTTCCCGCGCCGCTTTCCAGCGCGCGGCGATGGATGTCGTGGGCCGAGGCCAGATCCTCGAGCGCGATGCCGAGCGACTCGTAGACCGTGATGTCGTCGGCCGACACGCGACCGGCGAGCCGGCCGAGGAAGACCTCGCCGATCTCCCCAAGGAGGTGGGCGTCGGTGATGGCCCCCTCCTCACGCGCGATCCGAAAGTCGCCCGAGTCGTTGAGACAGGACTCGCGGCTGTCGCTGAAGAATCGCGATCGTCGCACCGCCTCGGTGTCGAGCTCGCGGGTCGAGGCGAAGCAGGCGCCGACCGCGTTCACGTGCGCCCCGGGCGAAAGCCATGCCCCGCGCAGCACGGGTTCACGGGCGGAGGTGGTGGTGCAAACGAGGTCGGCCCCACGCACCGCCTGCTCGGCGTCGGCCGCCACCTCGATGCGGACCCCGGGGGGCGTCGTCTCCTCACGGGCGAACCGCTCGGCGTTCGCCGGGGTTCGGCTCCATACCCGCACCCGACGCAACGTCCGGACCGCACGCATCGCGGCCAGGTGGGTGCGCCCCTGAGCGCCCGATCCGATCAACGCCAGGTCGCCGGCATCCGGCCGCGCCAGCGCGTCGGTAGCCGCGGCCGAGGCCGCGGCGGTGCGGATCGCGGTGATCGCGGTGGCGTCGAGGATGGCCAGGGGCTCCCCATGCTGCAGCCCGAACAGCATCACCACGCCCTGATGCGAGTCGTAGGGGGTGCCGTAGTTGCCGGGCATGACGCTCACCACCTTGAGCCCGAAGCTTCGCGGGTGCCCCAGATAGCCGGGCATCAGACCGAGGATTCCCGAGCCATCGGGGAGCCGCACCATGCTGCGCAGCGGCAATACGGCATCGCCACGGGCGAAGGTGGTGAGGGCGTCGCGCATCAGCTCCACGCATGTCTCCATGGGCAGCAGCTGCCGCACCCCGGCCTCGTTCACGAACAGGACCTTCACGCGTCACCTCCGGTCACCGGCGTCGCGAACAGGGCGAGCATGCGTTCGGGGTCGACGTTCCCGCCCGAGACGATGCTGACCACCACGGTGCCCTCGGGAAGCAGGACCTTTCCGGATTGCAGCGCCGCGGTCGCCGCCGCGCCTGCGCCCTCGACGAAGAGCTTGGCGCGGGTCAGCAGCCCGCGCATGGCGTCGTGGATCTCCTCCTCGGTCACGAGCACGATCTCGTCCAGCGCCTCCCGCGCCACCTCGAGTGGCAGCGCGCCCACGAACGGCGGGGTCAGACCGTCGGCGATGGTGCGCGGACGCGCGACCGGCACCGGCTTGCCCGCGGCGATCGCCGGTGTCATCCCCGGACCGGCCTCGAGCTCGACACCGATCACTCGACAGCGCGGCTTGAGCCCCTTGACGGCACTCGCCACCCCAGCCATCAGCCCGCCACCGCCGATCGGCACGATCACGCAGCCCACGTCCGGCACCTGCTCCACGATCTCGAGTCCGACCGTGCCCGCGCCGGCGAGCCCGGCCGGGTCGTCGAACGGATGCACGAACGCCGCGCCGGTCCGCGCCTCCTCCTCGCGCAGCCGGTCGAAGAGCGTGGCCCGGTCGTCGTGGGCGACGATCGTGGCCCCGTACCCACGCACCGCGTTGGTCTTGGACCGTGGCGCGTCGGACGGCATCACCACCGTGCATGGCACGCCGACCACACCCGCCGCCCACGCCACCGCCTGGGCGTGATTGCCCGCCGAGACGGTGATGAGCCCATGCGAGCGTCGCTCGGCGGGAAGCGACAGCACCAGGTTCAGCGCTCCACGCGGCTTGAACGAGCCGGTCTTCTGGAAGTTCTCGCACTTGAGCTGCAGCCGGACCCCGGCGGGCTCGCCCAGGCTTCGCGACGACAGCACCGGGGTGCGATGGAGCCGCGGCGCGGTGCGCGCGGAGGCCTCGCGGATGGCATCGATGGGTATGAGCATGACGACGGTAAGCTGTCACCGGCGGCGGGCCACGGTCAAGCGCCGGCGCGCCTCCTGTCTCGCGGCGCTACGGCCACACTCGATCGGGCGCCGCTCACAACGGCGGTGTGGTCCCGGTGGCGGTTCCGAGCAGGGCCCGGACACGGGGCTCGTCGCGCAGCGACGCCAGGTCGGGGTCGCGTGCGATCCAATCTCGATTGCCGAATCCCAACCGGACGCATTCCTCGAGGCACTGCAGCGCCTCCTCGCGCCGGCCCCCGAGAGCGTACAGACAAGCCACGTTGTAGCGGACACCGGCATCCTCGGGGTCGATGTCGAGCGCACGGCGTGCCCATTCGAGCCCCTCGGCCCCGGCTCCCAGCCGATACAGGGAGACGGCCCGCATCGTGGCGGCACGGGGATCGTCGGGGTGCAGCTCGAGATGATGCTTCGCGACGTCGAGAGCCCGCTGGTAGGCCGCGGCGGCCTCCACGTGCCGCCCGGCGGCCTCGAACGCCTGTGCCGCGAAGAATCGCGCCTCGACACTTTCGCGGACTCGTGCCGCGTCCTCGAACCAACGGGCGGCCTCGTCGGGCAGCCCGCGCTCAAAGCACTGGCGACCATAGAAGTAGCGTGCCTCGAACTGGGAAGGATCGAGCCGGATCGCGGTCTCGAACTCCCCGGCAGCCTCGTCCAATCGCCGGAGCTGGAACAACGCGAATCCGCGCGCCGCGTGCGCCTCCGGAAGATCAGGGTCCAGCTCCAGGGCGCGCCGACTCGCCGAATCCGCGCGTTCGAGCTCGGACGTCGCGGAGGGGTAGTACGCGTGGAGCAGGGAGCAGCAATCGGCGACACCGGCGTGCGCCAGCGCGAAATCGGGGTCGATCTCGATGGCCCGGGCGAACATCTGCCGCGCATATTCGAGACTCTTCCTGCGGATCTCGTGGAAGTACTGTCGCCCCCGCAGATAGAACTCGTACGCGGTCACGTCGGAAGTGGGCACGCGCGTTAGGGCGCGTCGCTCCGACTCGGTCAGGATGACCTCCAGCGCGTGCACCACGCTGCGCGTGATCTCGTCCTGGATCGCGAACACGTCGCTCATCCGGCGCTCGAATCGCTCGGACCACAGGTGACATCCGTCGGCGACGTCCACGAGCTGGACCATCACCCGCAGGGTCTCGTCCGCGCGGCGGACGCTGCCCTCGAGCACGGCGTCGACGCCGAGCTCGCGCCCGATCTGACGGATGTCCGCCCGCCGATCCCGGTAGGCGAAGGCGGAGGTGCGGGCCGCGACGCGGATGGATCGGACCCGGGCGAGGGCGTTGGTGATCTCCTCCGCGAGTCCCTCGCCAAGAAACGCGCCGTCATCCTCGCTCGACAGGCTCACGAACGGCAGGACGGCGACCGAGCGCTTCGGGGGCGGGCGTCGCGGGTGATACCGGTCGCGGAGACCCTCGACCAGCTCCGTGGCGTCGGTGAACCGGTCCCGGGGCAGTGGCGCGAGGGCCCGGGCCAGCACCGCCTCGATGCCCGGTGGCAGGGTATCCATCTTGGCGCGGGCGATATCCGAAAGGTCCGGGATCCGACCATGGCGCAGTGACTCCGAGTCGAGCCAGACACGGGGCGGCTCACCCACGATCATCTCGACCATCACGCAGCCGAGGCTGTAGAGGTCGGAACGACCGTCGACCTCCGGTGAGCCGGACGCCTGCTCGGGGCTCATGTAGCCGGGTGTTCCCAGGATCACGCCGGTGCCGGTGACGTCCTCGCCAGCGGCGCGCAGCGCCCGCGCGATCCCGAAGTCGGCGACCACCGCCTCGTCGCCGGCGAGGATGATGTTGGCCGGCTTGATGTCGCGATGCACGATGTCGTGGGCGTGGGCGTAACTCAGGGCCGAACCGACGCCACTGGCGATGCGCACCACCTCATCGATCGCAAGTGGTGGCTGGCGCTGGATGCGCTCGCGCAGCGTCTCGCCCTCGACCACCGGCATCACGTAGTAGAGCAGCCCGTCGGCCTCGCCAGAGTCGAACACCGGCACGATGTGGGGGTGGTTGAGCAGCGCGGCGATCCGGATCTCCTGCAGGAACCGCTCGGCGCCCAGGCTTCCGGCGATCTCGGGACGCAGCACCTTGATGGCGACCGCACGGCTGGCGTGTTTGCGATCGCGGGCGGCGAACACCGTGGCCATCCCACCCCGGCCGAGCACCCGCTCGATCGTGTAGCGTTCCCCGATCGCCCGCTTCAGGCGGTCGAGGATCTCCGGTACGCGATCTACGCGATCGATGACGTCGGCCATGACGGCGCTCCCCGTCGAACCACCGCGCGAAGTGTAACGCAGCGCGGGCGGCGCGACCATCCGCGCCGCAATGGTCCGAGCGGCTCGGAAAGGGTCGGGGCGGTCCGGGAGGTGTTGGGCGGCGCCCTTCTGCTCGTCGGACGCTTCACCCGTCCGTGGCGTTCGCGTCGTCCGGGGAGAGGAGCGGTCGCGGGAATCGTTGACCCGGTGACGAGGCCGGTCTAGCCTTGTGGTGGCCTCGTTCCGCGTCGCCCCCGCTCCGCGCCGGTTTCGGGTGGAGCGTGAGAGCGGCGCGTCGCGCGCCGTCGCGACCGCCCCCCAATCGCAGTTGCCCGCTCGCGCCGCGGTCGGCGCCAGGATGGACGATGGATCGGATGCTCGCCCGACAGGTGCTCGCCTGCGCGCTCGCCGCCCTGCCCCTCGCGGCCCCGGCGCGGGCGAGCACGACCGAGACCCATGAGTTCCGCTACGACGTCGGGCGCATCCGGCTCGTCCCCGAGAGCGGGACCACACGCATACAGGTCGACGGTGGTGTGCCGGAGCGGCGGGCCGGGCATCCTGATCTTCCGACCATCGCCGAGCGACTCGAGATTCCGGCCGGCATGCGCGTGGACCGCGTCGAGGTCGTGACGCTCGAGACCGCGCCACTCGGCGAACCGGTGATGGTCGCCCCGGCCCGGGAGGTGCGCCGGGACGACGGCCCCGAACCGGCGACCGCGCCCGACCCGGCCCTCTACGCCAGCGCCGCCTTCCAGCCCGACCTCCCGGTGCGGCTCGGTTACCAGGGATATCAACGGGAGAACCACTACGCGTGGCTCGAGGTCACCCCGGTACGCTGGGCCGCGGCGAGCGGGCGGCTCGAGCGGGTGAGCCGGCTCGTGGTGCGACTCACGCTCGAACCCTCCGCGACGCGTCCGATCCCACGCGAGCGGGTGGTCGCCGAATGGGAGCCCCGACACGCCGGTGTCGTGTCCTCGCCACCGGCGCTCCACGCCCGGCGCGGGGCACAGCCGTTCCGACCCACCCAGCTGCCCTCGGTGCTCGGGAGTCCGGTCGAGTACGTGATCGTCACCGACGACTCGCTCGCCGCCGCGTTCCAGCCGCTCGCCGACTGGAAGACCCAGAGTGGTGTTCCCGCGGTGGTGCGCACCACGAGCTTCATCCGCGCCAACTATCCGTCCGCCGCCGACGATGCCGAGCGCATCCGTTCGTTCATCCGCGACGCCTACACGCGTTGGGGCACGCAATGGGTGCTGCTCGGAGGCGACGTCGGGATCGTCCCCCACCGGATCACCCACATGACCTACGTGGACGGCGAGCAGGTCACCTCCGACCTCTACTATTCCTGTCTCGACGGCAACTGGAACGCGAACGGCGACAGCGCCTACGCGGACGCCTACGCCGGTCCCTCCAATCCCGGCGACGATGCCGACCTGCTCCCCGAGGTGTGGGTCGGCCGGGCGCCGGCGCAGAACGCGGTCGAGGCACTGCGTTTCGTGCAGAAGACGCTCACCTACGAGAAGACCCCGGTGAGCGACTACATGAACGCGGTCCTCTTCTTCGCCCAGGTGATCTCACCCGAGCCGTGGAGCCCGGGGCACTCGATTCAGCTCGACGGCGCCCAACTCGTGGAGCAGGACATGCTCCCGATCCTGGACACCGCGCCCTGGATCCACGTCGCCCGGCTCTATCAGAACGATACCGCGCCCGCGTATCGACCGGGCGCGCTGCACGAGACGCGCGCGGTGGTCTACGACTCCCTCGAGCACGGCTACAACATCGCGGTGCACGTCGGCCACGGCTACCGCGAGGTCATGTCGTGTGGGGACGACAATCTCACCAACAACGACATGATGGCGCTCGCCAACGGCAACCGCCTGATGAACTTCTACGCCATCGACTGCACCTCCAATGCCATCGATTTCGCCTCGATCGGCGAGGCGCTGCTCAGGGCGCCGTCAGGTGGCGCGGTGACCAACATCGGCTCCACCACGCTGGACTTCCCGAGCGTGGGGCGGGTCTATCAGAAGCAGTACTTCCATCTCCTGTTCGTCGACAGCGTGACCGCCGTGGGCGAAGCCCAGGGACGACAGAAGCTCCCATTCGTGGGGGACTCGTACTACGACGGCTTCGACCGGCTGAGCCAGCTCTCGCTGTTGCTGCTCGGCGATCCCGAGCTGCGCATCTACACCGCGACCCCGCGCGACTTGGCGGTCACGGCACCGGCGACGTTCGCCGCCTCCGACAGCTCGGTGACGGTGCACGTCGAGACGTCGGGGGCACCGCTCTTCGGCGCCCGGGGCACGATCTCGATGCCGGGACACGAATACGAGAGCGGTCTCACCGACGGCGGCGGTGACGTGATCCTGCCGTTCCACCCCGACAGCCTCGGACCGGCCACCGTCACCGTCACGGCGTTCAACGCGCGGCCGTGGCAACAGACGCTGGCCGTGGTCCCGGGCGCGGCGCCGGCCCTCGAGGCCGGCAATCCGTCCGTCCTCGACGACAACCTGGACGGCCGTCACGGGAACGGAAACGGTCTGGCCGACGCGGCCGAGTTGATCGATCTCCGACTGGCGCTCCGAAACGCCGGTGGCACGACCGCGTCGAACGTCGTCGGGACGCTCTCGACGAGCGACGCCTGGGTCGGCATCGTGACCCCGACCGCCAGCTATGGCGGCATCGATCCGGGCGCCAGCGTCACGCCGGCCGGTGACTATCGTCTGAGTGTCCCGTTCGGCTGTCCCGATCAGCACGAGGCGGCGTTCACACTCGATCTCCTCGCCGACGGCGGTCTCCACCAGCAACAGCGCTTCCAGTTGCTGATCCACGCGCCCGAGCTGCTGCAGGTCACGCACGATGAGGTGGAGGAGAGCGGGAACGGCGACGGCCAACCCGGGCCCGGCGAGACGATCCGTTACACGTTCCGGATCCGGAACATCGGAACCGGTGACGCGCACGCGCTCTCGGGCGCCATCGCGAGCGACGACGGGCTGGCCACGGTCCTCGACTCGCTGTTCACGCTGGGGGATCTCGCGGCGGGGACCGAGATCGGAACGACACCGGTCCGCTTCGTCCCCGCCTCCGGTGCGGCGCGACTCACCCTGCGGGTGAACGACGCCGATGGCATCCGTCTCCTCCAGACGCTCGATCTGGGCTATCCGGTCGCGGTGACCGGGCTGAGCGCGGCCGGTGGTGGCGGGCTCGCGCGTCTCAACTGGATTCCGGGCACGGCCCCGGACCTGCGCGGCTACGACGTCTACCGCGGCACCAGCGTGTCGGGCCCGTTCCAGAAGGTCAGCGCCTGGACGCCGGGGCGGACCTCGAGCCTGGTGGACGGCGGCCTCGCCCCGCTCACGCTCTACTACTACCGGGTCACCGCCGTGGACAGCTCCGGAAACGAGTCGGCGCCGTCCTCCATCGTGGCCGCCACCAGCAACCCGCCCATGCACGCCGGCTTCCCGGCCTGGACCAACGAGACCTCCGACACGCCGGTGGCGGTGGATCACGTCGACACCGGGTATCCACGCGACATCGTGGTCGGCGGCCAGGTGCTGCACCTGTTCCACCCCGACGGCACCGCCCCGGTGGACGCCGACGGGATCCCGTCCACCCCCGGGGACCTCAGCACGGTGGGGACCTTCTACCCCGGCGGCGGATCGATCTCCGACCTGGACGGGAATGGCTCGCGCGAGATCATCGGCGCCGCCTGGACCACGCATCTGCTGCTGGTGTGCGACGCGCAGGGTCACACGCGGCCGGGATTCCCGGTGTCGGTCTCCGACCCGATGTGGTCGAGCGTGGCGGTCGCCGACCTCGACGGCGACGGACACAAGGAGATGGTGTTCGCCTGTCTCGCGCACGGGCTCTACGCGTTCCGCGACGACGGCACCGAGTGGCGCGACGGCGACTCGAACCCCGCCACCATCGGGGTGTTCAAGACGCTCGCTTCCGGCTACAACCCCGGGACACCGGCGCTGGCCGATCTCGAGGGGACCGGGGTCAAGGACATCATCTACGGCGGCGGCGACGGATTCCTCTACGCCTGGCGGCCGGACGGCACCAATGTCCCGGGATTCCCGGTCAACCTGGGCGTGTCGGTGGCCGCGTCGGCGGTGGTGGGGCGGCTCGATGGCCCCGCCGGGCCCTACTCGATCGTGGTTCCCGCCGGTGACAATTCGATTCGCGTCCGTCTCGCCGACGGGTCCAATCGCCCCGGCTTCCCGGTCTTCCTGCCGACCACGGGCACCGATCGCACCTCCTCCCCCGCGCTCGCGGACATGAACGGCGATGGTCTGCCGGAGGTCGTCTATGCCTCGACCAACGGGCGGATCTACGTCTTCGACCGCAACGGCACGCTGATCGCGCCGTGGACGAACGCGCGTTTCTCGGCGCTCACCAGCGCGGCGGTGCAGGCGAGCCCGGTCGTCGCGGACATCAACGGCGATGGATTCAACGACGTCGTCGTCGGCGACGAGAGCGGCGAGCTGGCGGCGTTGAGCGGCGCCGACGGCAGCATGCTGCCCGGATTCCCGATCGCGCTCGGCGCGGAGGGTACCGGCACCGCGGCGCTGTGCGATTGTGACGGCGACGGCAAGACCGAGATCGTGGACGTGGACTACGGCGGAACGGTCCGGATGTGGGACTACGACCATCCGTTCTCCCCACATGGCTCGCCACCGTGGCCGCAGTTCCAGCACGACGCCGAGCGCACCGGCTGTGCCGACACGCCGCCGACGCTCGCCGTCGGGCCGCCGGCCATCACGCTGCCGCTCACACTCGAGCTCGCGGCACCGAGACCGAACCCGGCGCGCGCGACTCTCCGGATCGCCTTCGGGATCCCGGCCGCTCGCGACGGCGCCCCGCTCGATCTCGCAGTGTTCGACATCACCGGCCGGCGGGTGCGCACCCTGGCCCACGGACCCTCGCGTCCGGGGCGTGTGGAGCTGACCTGGGACCTGCGTGCCGACGACGGGAGCCCGGCGGCGAGCGGCGTCTATCTGGTGCACCTGAGGTCGGGGAACACGGTCCTGACCCGCAAGGTGGTGGCGCTTCGCTGAAACCCGACGGCGCGTCGGGTCACCGCGCGCGTGCCCCGATGGTGGCGGGCCGGTCGATCTCAGTGCCCCGGGCCGTCGCCGGCGGCGAGCCCGCTCCGGATCCGGCGCCAGCGCTCGAGCAGACCATCGAGACGCGCCATGCACTCGCGATGGAGGTCCCGCTGCCCCTGGGTGGGCGCCGCATCGGCGCTCTGGACCGCGGTCACGAGTGTGGCCAGCGCTCCGGCGAGCGACGCCAGACCGGTCCCGTCGCCGTCCGCGATCGCGGCCAGCGAGTCGATCGTCGCCGCGGCCAGCGTCTTCGCACTCGCGGTCCGCGCCCGGGCGACCTCGGCGTGCGCCGAGACGGTGCGCGCGAGCGTGGAATCGATGGCCTGCGCCAGCGCGAGCTGCTGGTCCAGGGCGCCGGCTCCGACATGGAGACGCGGATCGGGGCGCACCTCGAGCGTCCGGCTGAGTCTCGTGGCGCCGACCGCGAGTGTCACCTGGTAACGGCCCGGCACCACGAACGGACCCATGGGCTCGACCGGCGTTCCATCACGCCACACCGCCGAGATCGAGTAGTGATACCGCGGCGCCGGTGGTCTGGGATGGCGCAGATCCCACACGAAGCGGTGCATGCCGGGTTCCGCGGAGAGGGCCGACGCGGGCGCCACCCAGCGCCGGTCGAAGTAGGTCTCGGCGGCGAGCGATTCGGGCGGATCGGCGCTCGAGAAGCGACGCACGAGGACTCCGGATGGACCGGTGATGGTGAGCGTGACCGGATCACGCGCGGGTGCCGGGAGCCGGTAGTCGATGATCGCGCCCGTGGGTGGATTGTCGCCGAGCGGGGTCTCCGGTGGCAGAGGCGTGTCGCGGTTCTCGCTGGCGCGGAGCCGCACCGCCGGCAGGGGCTGGAAAAGATGGAGTGACTCGTGGCCGGTGTCGGTCTCCCCCTCGCGCACCGGCTCGAGGTCGTCGAGCACCCAGATCCCGCGGCCCTGGGTCGCGACGACGAGGTCGTCCCCGTGCGGCAGCAGATCGCGCATCCAGGTGGTCGGAAGACCGCTGGCCAGCCGCCGCCAGCTCCCGCCGTCGTCGCTTGACACGTACACCGCCCGATCGGTGCCGGCATAGAGCAGGCCGGCGCGGACCGGATCGGCGCGCACCACGCTGGTGAATTCGTCGGTCGGGATCCCGCGGGTGATCACCTGCCAGTCGTGTCCCGAGTCGGTGGTGCGAAGCAGCAGCGGCTCGTGGCGGTCGATGCGGTGCAGGTCCACCGCCGCGTAGGCGACGTTGGCGTCGTGGGGCGATGCGTCGATCGTCTGGACCAGCCCCCACGGCGGCACGTCGGGCGGGGTCACGTCCCTCCACGTCCGCCCGCCGTCGACCGTGAGCCGGATCTTGCCGTCGTCGGTTCCGACCCAGATCCGGGCCGCCACACGTGGCGAGGGCGCGATGGTCGAGATGACGCCGAACCCGCAGGCGCGCGCGGCGTCCAAGGTCGGGTTCTCGCACGGGCCGGCCCCGGGAAGCGCGCCGCTCAGATCGGGGCTCACCACGCTCCAGTGATCGCCGTCGTCGATGGAGCGGAACAGTTTCTGCGCGCCCAGGTACATCGGGTGCGGCGGCAACGGGGAGATCGCGAGGGGCACGATCCATCCATAGCGGTCACGCACCGCGGTGGGGCGCTCGCCATAGTGGTCCTCGGGTGACGGCGAGACATCGGCGGTCTGTCGGGTGACCGCGTCGAAGCGGGTGACGCTCCCGCCGAGCCCGCTGCCGAACACCACCGCGGGATCCCCTGGCTTCGGCACCATGTACTCGCGCTCGTCCCCGCCGACCGGATGCCAGTCGCGCTCCTCGATGACGCCGTATGGACCCCGGCTCGCGATTTCGACCGTGCCGTTGTCCTGCTGTCCGCTGTATACGTGATAGGGAAAACGGTCGTCCGCGGCCAGGTGATAGAACTGTCCGGTGGGCTGGTTGTACCAGCTCGACCAGGTCGCTCCCCCGTTGAGACTCACCACCGCGCCCTGATCGGAGGCGGCGATCATCGCCGTCGGATCGATGGGGTCGATCCAAAGGAAGTGGTAGTCGTCGCCACCGGGCGAGCCGCGCAGGACCTCGAAGTGCCGGCCGCCGTCGAGGGAGCGGCGGATCGACTGCCCCATCACGTAGACGCGCTCGGCGTCGTCGGGGGCCACGGTGACCCGGCCGAAGTAGCTGCTGGCGAGCGATGGGTCGGGGTTGACCAGCCGCCAGTGATTCCCACCGTCGTCGGTACGGTAGAGACCGCTCCGACCGGTGGCGGTCGAGTCGCGACTCCGCCGTGATTCGCCGCTGGCGATCGAGGCGTAGACGATGCGGCCGCCCTGCCCGCGCGCCGCCGCCAGACCGATGCGCCCGAGATCGCCCGCCGGCAACCCCGTGACGAGCCGCGTCCAATGCGCGCCGGCGTCGGTGCTCCTCCAGATTCCCGAGCCGGGCCCGGCCTGCGGCTGGAAATAGTCGAGCCACGGGTGCATGCGCATCTGCCACATGGCCGCATAGATCACGCGTGGCGCCGACGGATCGCACGCCAGATCCACGGCCCCGACCGAATCCCCGAGCTGGAGTACGGGTCGCCAGGAGCCTCCTCCGTCGGTCGTTCGATAGACCCCGCGCTCCGGGTTGGGGCCAAACGCATGACCGAGCGCCGCCACCAGCACCCGGTTCGGTTCGGCGGGATCGACCACGATTGCGCCGATCATCCGGGTGCGCTCGAGACCCACGTGTCTCCAGGTCTCGCCGCCGTCGTCCGAGCGGAATACGCCGTCACCGGGCATCGCGTCGTAGCGCGCCGTCTCCTGACCGGTCCCGGCGTAGAGCACGTGTGGATCGGACGGGGCGATCGCCATCGCGCCCACCGCCGCCGCGCTCTCGTTCTGCATCTGCGGCCGCCAGGTCGTGCCGGCGTCGGTCGTCTTCCACACCCCGCCACCGGCGCCGCCGAAATAGAAGGTGCGGTGGTTTCCGGCGACCCCGGTGGCGCAGGTGGCCCATCCCGCGCGGAACGGTCCGAGCTGCCGCCAGCGCAGACCCTCGGCCACGGCGGGAGCCGGCGACGCCGGAGCCGAGACCGCCGGAGCCGAGATCGCCGGAACGCCGGTCGCGAGCAGCAGCGCCAACAGCGAAACGAGAATCGTCACGTGTCGCCGGGTCGCGGGTTCCATGGAGGCGGCGATGGTACGCGAACCCACGCGGGGCCGCGAGGCCCGGACCCGACGATCGACTCTCCGCCTACTGACCGAACACGGACCCGAGGCGGATCAGGATCTGGTCCGACGAATGACCCTTGCGATCCCAGGCGACGCTGGTGCCCGAGCTCGCGACGTCTCCAGGCATCAGGTAGTTGTGCCCGGTTCCGGACCGGTACTCGGCGCTCAGCTCGACCTTGCCGCCCGGTGTCCCCTTCATCATCTTGCGCAGACCACCACCCGCGCTCCACGCGAAGATGGTGCTGGTCGCGCCAACGTTGGCCGAATAGCGCAGGCCTCCGACCGTGCCGTCGAGACCGCCGTTGGTCCAGTTGGTGTTGAACCCGACGGTGGCGAAGACGAATCCGCGGGCGTCACCGGTCGGCTTGCTGAGTTCCGGCCCGACCCCGAGCCAGATCGAGTTGTTCGAGGTCTGGATGGCGAGCTGGTCACCGGGTCCGAGCTGGGCCGACGGCACATCCACGGTGCGCGAGAAGTTATACGCCCAGCCAAAGCTGGAGCGAAGACACAGCGGCTGGGTCGGACCGAGGCGTGCGATCGTCGTGCCGTCGAGCCCCAACCCGGCACCGGCGACCTTGCTCCAGTCCCCGGTCGGAAAGGCGCCGACGAAGTAGCCGCCCTCCATGTAGACCCGCTCGGCCCGGGCGAGTCGGGTGGCGGCGGTAGTGACTGCAAGGACCAGAACGGTACACGTCACGATACGAGACCACTTCATGGCGTACCTCCGTGTGACGACAGGCTTGGAATGGCGGAGTCGCGATGCGGCGCGAGGGAATGGGCGGGTCGGTGTCCTCGTCCCGCAGGAGCCGGATGCTACCCTGCCCACCCGGGGCGATGGAAATGCCCGCCCGGAGCCCGATGCCGGCGGGACGCCGGAGCGCACTCCGCGGGCCGGAGCCCCTTCACTCGGTGGTTCGCCCCGCTCCCCCGCGCCCGGCGGAGCCGGCCGCGGTCGGAGGGCGCCGCAGCCCCAGCCATCGCAGCCCCGCACCCGCGGAGCGCCGGAGACGCCGCCAGGTCACCCGGCTCGAGACCCGGCAGTCGAAGGCGACCAGGGCGGCGGCCAGCGTCGCCTTGTCGCGGGCGGGGATCCGCGCGCGCCGCACCTCCTCGATCGCCGAGAGCGTCACCGCGGTCCACGATCGCGCCCCGAAGTCCCAGCTCCGGGACAGACTCTCGGTCTGGTAGATCTTGGTCACCAGACACTCGGGGATCCGGACCATCTCACCGAGCAGCGCCATGTGGATCAACCATGGCCAGTCGGCCGAGAACTCACCCGCACGGTGCCGGCGAAGACCGCCGATCACGTCCGCGGCCGAGGAGCGGAACACGCCGCGGTTGGGGATCCACCACGAGCCGCGCTGCCCGATCAGACGCCGCGCGCGCTCCAGTCCGGAGGTGACGCCCTCGAGTCCGGTGTAACACTTCTCCTCGCGGGTGCCATCCTGGTGCACGAGCACGATGTCGGAGAACGCCATGATCGCCGCCGGGTTCTCCGCCAGGGCGGCGACGCAGCGCTCGACGTAGGTGGGTTCCGGCAGGTCGTCCTGGAACGCGAACAGCAGATGATCGCCACGCGCCACGCGCAGCAGCGCGTTGACGTTTCCCACCCACCCGAGGTTGCGTGGCTGGCGGATGACGCGGAAGCGTGGATCCCGGGCCGCGTGACACTCGCAGATCGTCGCGGTGTCGTCGGGCGAGGCGTCGTCCGAGATCAGGATCTCGAGGTTCGGGTGGGTCTGTGCGCCGAGTGACTCGAGCGTGGCGGCGATGAAGCGGGCGGCTTTCCAGGTGGGCACCAGCGCCACCACCCTGGGGGCCGGGGCGGCGGGCGTCACGAGACGGTGTTCCGCGCCGACCGGTGGGCCTCGACCCGGTCGGCGGTCTCGATCGCGAAGAGCGGTGCGGTGGTCAGCTTGCCGGGATCGACCGTGTGATACCCGCGTCGCGTGGTCACGCCGATGTGGGAGCGGTCGTGCAACCCGCTGGTCGCGTCGTCCACGTCGCTCCGTCCGATCGCGACGATGACCCCCGCATCGACCAGGAGCGGCTCGCAGCGCACGATCCCGGGATACCACGCGTCGATGGCGGTCATCGCCTCACCGGCGATCTCGCGCGCGAGCGCGGCCGGCGCGGCGCCGCCACAGGCCGCGTCCCAGGCCTCGGGTGGCTCGATCTCGTGACTCCAGCCCCGCAGACCCACCGGGTACCAGGAGAGATAGGCGGTGCCGTCCGCGCGCACCACCACGTCGCCGTACCGGCCGAGCACCATGGTCACCGATGGCGCGTCGCGGAGCGTCTCGGGCAGACGGGCGATGATCCGGAACTTGAGCCGGTGGAGCAGATCGGGCGGTGGGGCGAGCCCGATCTGGCGATCGAGGGCGAGCCGTCGCTCCCAGGTCGCGTTGACGACCTGTTCGGCGCGCACGCACCACGTGCCATCCCGCCAGTCCCCCTCGACACGAAATCCGCCCGGTTCCTCGGTGATCGCGCGCACGACGCGTGATGGCGCGAAGGTCACCAGGGACGCGCGGGCCACCGCCCGGCGCAGCGCGTCCGCGAGCGCCGCCGGGTCCACGGCCCGCTCCTCGGTGGCGAAACCGGCGGGGACGCGAACCGGGTCGAAATGGTCGGCGATTTCGGCGTCGGAGAGACGGCGGATCAGCCGCTCCGGACGCAAGCCGAGGTAGTCGAGACCGGGGTCCTGCTCGAGGCGCCACCGGCAACGCTCCTCGACCGCCGCGTAGTGCTCGGCGAGCCGCTCGGGTCCCATCAGGGAGTCGGCGGAGACGAGGTAATGAAACGGCGTCGACGCGTTCGACCACGCGTCCGACGTCTCCACCCAGCGAGACACGATCGATCGAAAGCACAGCGCCCCCTCGAGCTGGAGGAAGGCGGTGTCGAGCGAGCGGTCGTTGGCGTAGATGAGGCCGAGGTGGATCTTGCCCTCGTTGCGGAGACTGGAGCGATTCATCGGCCGGGTGTCGCGGTCGATCAGCATGACGGGAATCCCGCGACGGGCCAGCTCCAGCGCGACACCGCTCCCCTGGAGACCGGCGCCAAGAACGAGCACGTCGGCGCGGCCGTGATTCACGCGTCGCTCCCCTCGTCGTGATCGAGACCGGCCAGGATCCGGCCCACCTTCTCGCGCGTGCGTGTGGACACGGATGCCTCCAGACGGGGACTAGCGCCCGCGAGCCTCCTCATGGCCCGTGGGACCGGACGCGCGCAGCATAGCGCAGCCGAGTCGTCCGGGCCGGTCGTGGGGGTGATGCCATCATGCCGGTTGGCCCAGGTGTCGCCAGGGTTCGTGACCGATGTGCGGTTGCCCATGCTATCCTCCGATAGGGCTGAGGTTCGAGGCTTCCCAGCCCCTCACGTCGCCGCCCCCGCCTGGCGACGTCGCCACGCCCGTCTCGCGCAAGGCCCGCTCACGCGATCGAATCGGAGGCACCCATGCCACGCGTTCGCTCCATCGCTTCGTTGACCCTGCTCGCCTTGTGGTCGTCCCTCGTGGCGGTGCCCGCTCGCGCCGGATCGATCACGGTCCTGGACCAGGGCTCGTCGCCGGTCGTCACGCCACAGGGGACGAACGCCACCTGCACGCTCGAACCGGGTCCGATCTCCGGCCTCTCTTACGTGCTGCAGCAACCCGACGCCTTCACCGCGATCGCCTGGAAGATCCCGATGTCGTCGTGCACGGCGTGCCCGTCGCCGACCGCGCTCGATCTGAAGACGGTGTCGTTCCGGGTACGCTGGCTGGGCGCCTGTACCGCGACCGCCGAGATCTCGATCGTCGGCGTGCTGCCCGGACCCAACTGCCTGCTTCCGGACCCCGCTCAGCTGCTCTGTGGACCGGTGTCCTACACGATCTCCGGCGCCGCCGCGGGCGGGGTCATCTACACGCTCCCCGCTCCGAGCGGATGTTGCGTTTCGGGAGATGCGTTCGTGGTCATCCGGTTCATCGGATTCGATCAGTGTGCGACGACGTCGTTCGCTCCCGGTCTGACCGCGACGACGTTGCCCTGCGTCAACTGCGATGAGTACTACACCAGCACGGTCGGTGCGCCTTCGTTCACGGACTGGTGCAGCTTTCCGAGCGTGACGTCGCTCTGGTTGTCGCTGGATGCCGATTGTTGTATCCCGACGCCTGCACTGCGCCACTCCTGGGGGACGGTGAAGACCCGGTATCGTTAGGCCCCGTCCGGGCCCATCGCGTGATGGCCCCGTGCGGCCCCCGCTCACCGGAATGGGTGGCCGGCGCGAGGGACGTCACGCCTCCAGCGCGAAACGCGCCACCGAATCGATGTCGTAGGACGTGGTGTTGCCCATGACCACGATACCGATTCCACGCGTCGGGTAGATCCGCAGGACGTTGAAGAACCCCGCCCCGCCGCCCAGGTGCTCCACGAACGCCGGATCGGCGTCGCGCCGATCGGCGGGGCGGAACCAGCCGAGTCCGAGATCGAAGCGCGCGCCGGGACAGGTGATCTCGCGCATCGCAATTGCGGAGCGGGCGCCGAGCACGCGGACCCCGTCCAGCTCGCCGTCGTTCAGGTGCATGCGCAGAAAGCGCGCCGCGTCATCGAGCGTGCCCACCAGACCTCCGTATGCGGACCCGTCGAGCAGGAGCGGCCGGAACGACACCCATCGTCCGGTCGCCCTCCCCTGCACCCAGCGCGGGACCAGAAGACGCATCGGATCGAATCGCGGGTGGTAGCCGACCGCCGCCCGTTCCCGCATGTCGGGGCGGTAGACGAAGTCGGTGTCCCGCATCCCAAGCGGGGCCAGCACCTGGTCGCGGACCAGCTCGACGAACGGCGTGCGTGTCACCGCGGCGAGTGCCACGCCGAGCACCAGCGTGCCGAGATTCGAGTAACTGGACCGCGCGCCGGGGGTAGATCGCAGACGCCCGTGCCGGGCGAGCAGGTCGTCGAGGAAGCGGTCGGGGTCGGGGCCGGGACGGTCGGCGGGATGGATCCACGCGATGGGGATGGGATTCGGGAGCCCCGCCGTGTGCGTGAGCAGGTGACGGGCGGTGATGCGGCGGGCGTCATCGGCGGGTCGGACGTGCGACAGTGGTGGCACCCGGGCGAAGAGCGGCACGTCGAGATCCAGCAGCCCCTGCTCCGCCGCACGCATGGCCACGGTCGCGGTGACGATCTTGGTCATCGAGAACCACGGGCAGACCATCCCCGTTCCGGCCGGGACGCCGCGGGCCAGGTCGGCTTGTCCGACACCGCCGGCCACGCGAACGCCGCGCGCGTCCACGACCGCGAGTGCGAGACCGGGCACCCGGCCGGCGACCCGCGACGTCGCCCGCGCGAGGAGCGTCTCGGTGGTCAGGGCATCGGCCGCGGCCATCGCGGTGACGCGCTCACCAGATGCGCACCCGCACCGAGTCGGCGCGGTACATCCGGTCACCGGGTTTCACGCCGAACGCCTGGTAGAACTCCGGCAGGTTGGAGACCGGCCCGATCACCCGGAGAAAGCTCGGCGCGTGCACGTCGGTCTTGACCCGGACCGCCAGGTTCTCGGGGCGGATCTGGTTCATCCAGCTGAGC
>JBIOKD010000020.1:0-19267 GCA_044451485.1 Candidatus Eiseniibacteriota bacterium
CCACAACCCCGGTATCCGCCCCCGCGCCCTCGACCCGCCCCACCGCCGCCGGCCCCCGCCTGGTGGCGCCTAACCGCGGCCCGGGTCCCGCGGCCCGCACCCCCACCCCCTCGAACACCTCGCGGAGCTGGGCCAGGTACGCGAGCTCGCCCGGTCCGCACGCCATCGCCACCGTCGGCAGCACGGCGTCCTGCACCGCCGGACGCAGCGCCACGCTCGGGCTCAACACCGCGACGGATCGCGCCTCGGCGGCCGAGACCTTGCGCCGCTCGCCGTCGGCGATCGCGAACACGAACGAATCGAGCGAGGCGTCCGCCAGCGGACGCCGTCCGATCGAACGCTCGAGCCACTCGCCCGCCACGCGCGCCGCCGCCGACAGCGTCTCCGCGGCGGCCAGATAACGATCGATCACCGGGCGCGCCACGGCCCGGAACCCGGGCAGCCGCGGATCCACCACCACCAGACCGAGGTCACCGAACAGTCCCAGCATCAGCGCGCTCTGCAACTCGCCCATGTCGCGGGCCCGCGCCGCCGCCCGCTCGACGAGAGCCACCGCCTCCGCGTGGCCGGCAAGACCACGCCAGGTCTCGAGCACCCGCAGGGACAGCTCGTGGACCGGCGCTGCCGCGATGTGACCGACCAGCTCGCCCTCGTGGTGCAGGGTCGCCGGCAGCTCGAAATCCGACAACACGAGACCCGCGTCGGCGGCGGCGACGGTGCGGATCTCGGCGAAGTCGGAGTCCTCCGCGTGGGTCCAGAACATGGGCACGCACGGGACACCACAACGGGTCTCGACACGGCGCGCGATGCCCACCGCGTCTGCGGTCTTGTGCAGCGAGTAGAGGGGCCCGGCCAGGGGAGCCGGCTGCTGTCCGGCCACCGCCGCGACCGCCTCGCCACGAGCCAGACGATCGAGCGACGCCAGGGACGCGGGCGGCGCGCCGAGACGCTCGTGGTAGGCGCGCAGCTCGCCGGCCAGCGTTGGATCGAGTGCCGTGCGCTTGGCCCGCACCAGGGACGCGAGTGCGGCATCGTCGCCCCAGAGGGTCGCGAACCGCTCGCGCGCCAGCGACTCGCGCGTCGCGATCGCGTGGGTGAGCGGGTCACGCAGACGCTCGAAGCGCGGATCGACGCCGGCTTCGAGTCGCGCGCGCACCCGCGGGGTGCGCGTCAGCACCCGCGCCGCCATGCCGCGTGGGATTCGGCCGACCGGCCGCGGGTCATCACCTCTCGGGGACACATGCGACGGGGATGGTAGGGAGCCCCCGCGCCTCGGTCAACGGCGCCCGCGCGCGGTTCCCGGGCGCACGCGCCGCGGTGTCCGCGGGATGCGCGGGTCGGCCACCGCCGCGGCGCCGGCCGCGAGCGCCGCGGACAGCTCGGCCCGGGTCGCGCCGGCGCGCTCGGCGCCCACCGCGTGCGCGGCGAGCTGGCGCGTCCAGCACCCGGCGGCGAGCAGGGACACCGTGACCAGCTCACGCGCGCGCAGGTCGAGACGATTGCGCGCCAGCACCCGCCCGTAGCCATGCTCGATCACCCACGCCGCCAGCGCCGGATGGAGCGTCGCCAGACCCCGCAGGAGTTGTGGACGCACCGGACCGTAGATTCGTGCGAGGGTGGCGAGTCCGACCTCGCGTCGTGTCTCCGGTTCCACCTCGCCCGCCGACGGCGCCGTCGCGGGCCAGGACTCCGCCAGCGTCTTCAGCGTTTCGATCGCGGACGGATAGCCGGCGTACAGCGTGAGCATCAGCGCGACCTCCTCGAGCGCGACGCGCGCCCAGCCGGCGCGTCTCGTGTCGGCGATGGCGCGTTCCAGTACCGGACCGTCGCCGCGCGCGGCGGCGAGTGCGTAGCGGAGGAGCGGGGCGATCGGCTGTCGGCGGCGCGGGGGCATGGCGTTCGCACGGTAGCGGTCGGCGCCCGTGGGAGCAAACGGCTGGTCGTGGTCTCGCCGGAGATGCCCGATCTCTGCGACGCGCGGCGGGGGCCATCCGCAGCGTCGGACGCTCGCCGCATCGCTACGACGTATCCACGGGGATACAGTCTCGCTCGCGGCTTCGCGTCCTCCTTGCGGCTGGCCCCCGGTGCACGTCGCTAGGGTTTGACGCCTCCGGCGAGGCATCGCTCATGAGCGGCCGGTGAACCGCCGCGCCATGGTCGACACCAGCGACTCGAACGTGCCCACCTCCTGCACACGCGCCAGTCTCAGCGCCACCCAACCCAGCAACCCCGAGACCACCAGACCCGCCAGCACCATCGCCCCCGCGCGGGCGACGCCGTGATGCCAGCGCTCGCCGAGCACCACCAGCGCCACTGCCATCGGCGCCACCGCGATCAGCGAGGCGACGGTCACCCGCACCAGCGTGTCGAGCATGCGGCGGCCTTCGAGCGGACCGATGCGGCGACGCAGCGCGACCGCGAGCTGGGTGAGGTTGGTCACCGAGGTCAGCGAGGTGGCCAGCGCCAGACCGAGATGACCCAGACCGAGCCCGCGGAGTGGCCCGATGAACAGCAGGTTGAGCGCCAGGTTGAGACCCACCGACACGAAGCTGGCGCGCACCGGGACCGCGGTGTCGCCGAGCGCGTAGAACGTGCGGGTCAGCACCCCCACCCCCGCGAACGAGGGCAGCCCGATGCAGTACATGACCAGCGCGCCGGCGGTCTGTGTGGTGTCGAACGCGTGGAAGCGACCGTGCTCGTAGAGCAGCGCGGTCACCGGGCGCGCCATGACCGCCAGCCACAACGCCGACGGCACGGTCAGGAACGCCACCAGACGAAGCGTGGCCGACAGCGTGCCCTTGAGCATCGGCAGGTCGTCGGCGACCGCCGCGCGTGACAGCGCCGGCAGACTCACGGTGGCCAGCGCCACGCCGAACACGCCGATCGGCAGCTGCATGAGCCGGAACGCGTACCAGAGCCACGAGACACTGCCCTGCTGGAGCAGGCTCGCGATCAACGTGCTCACCAGCAGATTGAGCTGCGTCGCGGCCAGCCCGATGGTGGCGGGCGCCATCAACACGGTCACCCGCGCCACCCCGGGGTGACGACGCGGCCACTCGAGATGAAAGCGGAACCCGAGCCCGTACAACGCCGGGACCTGCACCAGGAACTGCGCGATCCCGCCGATGAGCACACCCCAGGCCATGGCCAGGATCGGCGGCTCGCCCCAGGCGCGGAACAGCGGGATCAACGCCAGCCCACCCGCCACCATGCCGACGTTGAGCAGCGCCGGGGCCAGCGCCGGCACGCTGAAGCGGTCGTTCGCGTTCAGCATCCCCATCGCCACCGCCGCGACCGCCACCGTGGGCAGGAACGGCAGCATGACGCGGGTAAGACGCACGGTGAGCGCGATCTTGCCGGGGATGGCGTTGAAGCCGGGCGCGAACGCCCGCACCAGCCACGGTGCGGTGATCCAGCCGATCACGCACAGCCCGAGCAGCACCACCGTCAGCCACAGCATGAGCTGACGGCCGAACTCCCAGCCGGCGTCGCGGCCCTCACGGGCACGGACCGCGGTGAAGGTGGGCACGAACGCCGACGACATCGCCCCCTCGGCGAACAGGTCGCGCAGCAGGTTGGGGATACGGAACGCGACGTTGAACGCATCGGTGGCGAATCCGGCGCCGAACAGGATTGCCATCACCTGCTCGCGGACCAGACCCATCACGCGTGACAGCAGGGTGGCGGCCCCCACCACCCCGGCGTTGCGCGCGACCTCGCGCTCGTGGCTCAACGCGCGGCTCCGCGCTCTGGCATCGGAGTCGGCCGTCTGTTAGCGTGCGCGGTCATGTCCACATTCCAAGCCCTCGTCCTCGGCATCGTCCAGGGTTTCTCGGAGCTGTTGCCGATCTCGAGCAGCGCCCATTTGTATGTCATCCCCACGCTGCTGCACTGGCCGTACGCCGGTGTGGCGTTCGACGTCGCGCTCCACTGGGGCACCCTGCTGGCGCTGGTGGTGGCGTTCTGGGGCGACTGGTGGCGGATGACGCGTGACGCGGTGACCGGGGCCGGGCCGGAGCGGATTCTGGCATGGACGACGATCGGCAAGCTGGCGCTCGCCAGCGTTCCCGCCGCGGTGGCCGGCGTGCTGCTCGGCGACCAGGCCGAGATGATGTTGCGCTCGCTGCCGCTCCAGGCCGTGATGCTGGCGGTGTTCGGTCTGCTGTTGTGGGGGGTGGATCGGCTGGCCCCGTCGCGCCACGACGGCATCCCCGGCTGGGGACCGGCGCTCCTGATGGGCGCGGCGCAGGCGCTGGCGCTGGTGCCGGGGGTGTCCCGCTCGGGGGTGACCATCACCGCCGGCCGGGCGGCCGGACAGACCCGTATCTCGGCGGCGCGTTTCTCGTTCCTGCTCGCGACCCCGATCACGTTCGGAGCCGGACTCATCGAGCTGCGCCACCTGCCACACACGTTGCCGCTCGGAACACTCGCGATCGGCGTCGGCGCCGCCGCGGTGACCGGTTTTATCGCCATCCGTGGCCTCCTCGCCTGGCTCGGTCGCGCCGGTTTCGGCGTCTTCTTCGCGTACCGGGTGGCGTTCGCGGCGCTCATACTAATCGCGATGCCCCGCGGGCACTAGGCTCTGTCTGAGAACGTATGGCCAGCCCTCGCTGACCGGCACAGAGTTGCGAACGCTGTGCCGAGGGGCGTGAGTTTGGGCCGGGTGGTCGCTAGTCGCGGGGGAGGGCCTCGGGGGCCGACTCCGTGCGGGCGGCGCCCACGCTCGCGGCCGTCACACACGCCATCGCCAGCAGTTGCAGGGGCGCGAGCCACTCGCTGAGCAAGACCGCGGCGGCAAGGGCAGCGGCGGCAGGTTCCAGGCTCATCAAGATGCCGAACACCCGGGGCGTCAGGGTGCGCAGCGCCACCATCTCGAGGCTGTAGGGGACCACCGAACTCAGCAGGCCGACCAGCGCCCCCAACATCAGCAGACGAGGCTCGAGCAGCCGCTCACCGGCCGCCACCACCGCGAACGGTGCGATCGCCAGCGTGGCAATGGTGCTGGCCACGGCCAGCCCCTCGACACCGGCCCAGCGGCGCCCCGTGGCCGCCGTCGAGACGATGTACATCGCCCAGCAGCCGCCGGCGAGCAGCGCCAGACCGAACCCGACGGTGTCGACCTTGGTGGGGCCGGCGCCGAACAGGGTGATGCCGAGGGCGGCCAGGCCCACCCATACCAAGTCGCGGGGCCGCCTGCTTCCGACCGCGGCCAGCGACAGCGGACCCACGAACTCGATGGTGACCGCCGCACCGAGCGGGATGCGGGCGAACGACTCGTAGAACGCCCAGTTCATCGCGCCGAGCACGGACCCCAGCGCCAGCACCGGCCACCAGTCGGTGATTGTCCGGCCGCGCAGCCGCGGCCGGACAAAGACGAGCAGGATCAGGGAACTGGTGACCAGCCGGAGGAACACCATCCCCACCGGCGGAATCTCACCGAACAGGCCCTTGGAGACCACCGCACCAAACTGCACCGAAAGGATGCCGACCAGAACGAGCCATACAGGAGAAAAGCGGGGCGTGGACACGCGGTTCACTCGAGCTAGGCTCCCGCGCCGCACCGTGCGGCCGGCGACACGGATCTCAATCGCGCGAGGTCTTCCGCTCGCGCTTGCCCAGCTTGTCACGGAAGTAGCGGTCGAGCCGGTTGCGCAACTGGAGCCGGGCGCGGTGCAGCCGCGACTTCACCGCCGGGATGGACAGATCCAGGACCTCGGACACCTCGCTGTTCGAGAGCCCCTCGACGTCGCGCAGCACGAACACGATCCGCAGCTCCTCGGGCAGGCGATCGATGCCCTCCTGCATGACCTGACGGGTCTCCGAGTCGAGCAGCTCGTCGAGTGGTTGCGCCGACCAGTCGGGCAGCGCCAGCGGTTCCGAATCCTCGTCGTCGCTCTGCGAACGCTCGAGCGAGATGTGACCGTCACGACGCTTGCGATACTTCATCAACGCCGCGTTGGTGGCAACGCGGTAGAGCCAGGTCGAGAAGGTGGATTCGGCCTTGAAGTTCCGCAACCCGCGATAGGCGGACAACAGCGCGTCCTGGAGCGCCTCGGCCGCGTCGTCCTCGTGGCGCAGGATCTTGAAGCTCAGCCGGTACACCTTGTCCTGGTAGCGGCGCACCAGCTCGTCGAACGCCTTGGTGTCGCCGCCCTGCGCGATGCGCACCAACTCCTCGTCGCTCAGGGTGGCGAGATCGGCCGCGCTCATGCCGCCTCCACCGCGGCGACGCGCTCGTGCACGACACGCCCGTCGATCACCGTGAAGGCCGGGCGCGCCTCGGCAAGCGTGTCCGGGGGGCCGGCGAACAGGTCGCGGTCCCACACCACCAGGTCGCCACCCGCGCCGCGCTCGAAGCGTCCGAGCACGGGATCACCGGCCAGGAGCGCCGGCAGACGGGTGTAGGCGGCGAGCGCCGTGCCGAGATCGACGCGCTGCCGCGGCGACAGCGTCTCGCTCTCGGGGGCGCCGGGCTTCCGGCGCGTGACCGCGGCGTGCAGACCCAGAGCCACCGACGGGGGCTCGACCGGCGCGTCCGAGCCGAAGGCGAGATGCGCGCCCGCCCGCACCAGATCGGCCCACGGATAGGTGTGATCGATCCACGGCGCCCACAGCTCGATCGCCATGCCGCGATCGGAGACACAGTGCACCGGCTGCATGCTGGCCGCCACACCGAGCGCCGCGAAGCGCGGCACGTCGGCGGGCTGGACGAGCTGGGCATGCTCGATCCGCGGCGGCAAGGCCAGCGCGGCGAGACGTTCGGGCGACGCCGCCTCGAATGCGTCCAGGGCGTGCCGGACCGCGCGATCGCCGATCGCGTGCACCGCCACCGAGACACCCGCCGTCACCGCTCGACGAACGATCTCCGCCAGCTCGTCCGGCGGGATCAGGTCCATGCCGCGCCCGAATCCACCGGCATACGGCTCCAGCATGGCCGCGGTACGCGATCCCAGCGTCCCGTCGGCGAACAGCTTGACCGCGCCGAGTCGGAACCAAGAGTCGCCGATCCCGCTGCCCATCCCCATCGCGAGCAGCGGCTCGAGCTGCGCGTGGGGCACGTGCATGAGCACACGCAGCGGTGTGTCACCCTCGGGACCACAGACCGCGCGCAGCAGCGCCGACTCCCCCGGGCCCTCGAAGTCGTGCACGCCGGTTACGCCCTCGGCGTGGAGCCGTCGGACCGCCTCCTTCACACGCGACCGCTCCCGCACCGGATCGAGGACCGGCAGCGCCGGGGCGAACGCGCGCACCGCGTGCTCGCGCGCCACCCCCGAAAGCCGCCCGCGTCCGTCACGCTCGAAGCGGCCCCCCGGCGGATCGTCGACGGCCTCGGCGATCCCGGCCACCTCGAATGCGGCGGAGTTGACCCACAGCGCGTGGAAGTCCTTGCTGTGGAGCAGCACCGGACGATCGGGGCTGACCGCGTCGAGGCTGTCCCGGTCGGGTGGCGCGTCCCAACCGTCGCTCACCCATCCCCGTCCCACCAGCACCCGCTCGTCGGGATGCGCGGCCGCGAACACCCGCACCGCCTCGACCACCCGTGTCCGCGACCATCCGGGCTCCAGGTTCAACTCGGCGAGCGAGCGTGCCCAGCTCACCAGGTGAATGTGGGCGTCGGTGATCCCGGGGGTGACCGTGGCGTCGTGCGCGTCCACCACGCGTGTGCGCGGGCCACGCAGCGGCGCCAGCTCGCGCTCGGTGCCGCTCACCACGCGGCCGTCCAGCACGGCCAGCGTGTCGGCGGCGGCGAGCCCGAGCGGCCGCGCGCGGACGACCAGCAACTCGGCCGGCCGGCTCACGACTCGGGTCCCTGCACCCGGTTCACGAGCACCCCGATCCCCTCCACGTCCACCTCGATGACATCCCCGACCTCCACCGGCGCGATGCCGGCGGGAGTGCCGGTGGCGATGACGTCACCCGGCTCGAGCGTCATGATGCTCGAGATGAAACTCACCAGCACCGGGACCGGGAACAGCAGGTCGGCGGTGTTCCCCTCCTGCCGTCGAGCGCCGTTGACACGGCAGACGACCGCGAGCGCGCCAGGGTCGAGCCCGACCGCCACCCACGGCCCCAGAGGGGCGAAGGTATCGAACCCCTTGGCCCGTGTCCATTGGCCGTCCTCACGTTGATGATTGCGGGCGCTGACGTCATTCATACACGTGAGACCGGCCACGTGCTCGAGTGCCGTCTCCAGTGACACATGTCTCGCCCGGCGGCCCACCACCACCGCCAGCTCCGCCTCGGGATCGAGCCGGGTGACCGAGCGCGGGTAGCGGATCGCCTCGCCGCTCGCGATCACGGCACTCGGCGGCTTGAGGAACAGCAACGGCTCGCGTGGCGACGCCGCTCCGGGGACCACACTCCGGCTCTCGGCGATGTGCGCCCTGTAATTGAGACCGACGCACACCACCTTGCTGGGGACCACCGGTGGCAGCAGACGGACGCGCTCGCCCGCGTCGAGGGGTCCGCTCTCGCCGCCCCCCAGCCACGGCGGGGCGTCGAGACGCACGAAGCCGCCGGCCTCGCGCCGGCCGTGGCACACGATGCCGTCCACTTCGTATCGGGCGATGTGCTGGACCACCGTGCGACTCACGCGGACCGACCGGGTTGGGGATGGACCGCGAGTGTCGGTGCGGTCGATCCCCCGGTCAAGCCGGACGACGGCCCAGCGGGGCGCGTTTTGACCGCGTTCGCGTCGCTCTGCTACCGTCGCTCCGTATGCCCTCCCCACGCTCCGGCGGATCACGCCGCACCCCCGCGCAACAGCTCCTCCGTCGTCTCGACCAGCGCCGCGCCCACCTGTCGGTGATCGGGCTCGGCTACGTGGGTCTTCCGCTCGCCGTGGAGCTCGGGAAGGCCGGGTTCCGCGTGTCGGGCATCGACTTGCAGGAGAAGCGTGTCGCCCAGCTCGCCCGCGGGCGCTCCTACGTGCAGGACGTGGCGTCGGAGGACGTGCGCACCCTGGTCAAGGCGGGGCTGTTCCAGCCGACCACCGACTTCGGGGTGCTCCGTCACGCCGATGTCGTGAACGTGTGCGTCCCCACGCCGCTCAGCAAGATGCGCGACCCGGATGTCTCCTACATCGTGGCCGCGGTGCGCGAGGTCGCGCGTTACCTCCACCGGGGCATGCTGGTGGTCCTCGAGAGCACCACCTATCCGGGGACCACGACCGAGCTGTTGTTGCCGATGCTGGAGGAGACCGGCATGAAGGTCGGCGAGGACTTCTTCCTGGCCTTCTCGCCCGAGCGGGTCGATCCCGGCAACCCCACCTTCAACACCCGGAACATCCCGAAGGTGGTGGGCGGGGTCACCCCCGTCTGCACCCAGGTGGCGGTCAAGCTCTACCAGCAGCGTCTCGATAAGGTGGTGGCGGTGTCGTCGCCACAGGTCGCCGAAATGGTCAAGCTGCTGGAGAACACGTTCCGTAGCGTCAACATCGGGCTGGTCAACGAAATGGCCCTGATGTGCCAGCGCATGGGTATCGACGTGTGGGAGGTCATCGACGCGGCCCGGACCAAGCCCTTCGGGTTCATGCCCTTCTATCCCGGTCCCGGTCTGGGCGGGCACTGCATCCCGATCGACCCGTTCTACCTGTCGTGGAAGGCGCGGGCGGCCGGTTTCGAGGCGCGTTTCATCGAGCTGGCCGGACACGTCAACGGCCACATGCCCGAGCATGTCGTGGACCTGGTCGCCCAGAACCTGAACCAGCGCGGCCGAGCGGTGCGCGGCTCGCGGGTGCTGGTGCTGGGCGTGGCCTACAAGGCCGAGATCGACGACACCCGCGAGAGCCCGTCGCTGGACATCATGCAGACGCTGCTGCAACGCGGCGCCCGTGTGGACTACAGCGACCCGTTCGTGCCGACGCTCCAGTTCATGGGCGAGCGCCGGAACAGCGTCCGGCTCACTCCAGCGCGTCTGCGCGCCTACGATTGCGTGGTCGTCGCCACCGCGCACGAGACGTTCGACTACCCCGCGATCCTGCGTCACGCGCGCGGGATCGTCGACACGCGGAACGCCTTCAAGGGACGTCGCGTGAGCAAGATCACGCGTCTCTAGAGGAGGCCGCTTCCGGGCGCTCCCCGGACCACGCGTCCGCGCGTGGGCGGCGGGCGTGAGGCTGGTGCTCACGCGGCCCAGGACTGCGCCAGCCGCGCGAACACCGCCAGGTAGTCACGCGCCTCGCGAGGATGGAGGAAGTGATGCCGCACGTGGTCGTGGCCAGCATCGCCCAGCCGGCGCCGGAGCGCGGGTGCCCGCAGCGCCCGCTCGACCTGGTGGGCACACCCTTCGATCGAGCGCGCCAGCAGACCGGTGCGCTCGTGCACGATCTGGAGTGGAATGCCGCCGATCGCGCTCCCGACCACGGCACGGCGCTTCCACAGCGCCTCCGCCACGGTGAGCGCGAAGCCCTCGCGCAGTGACTTCTGCACGACCACTGTCGAGCGCCGCTGGAGCGCGTTGATGACCACGTGCGCGTCGGGCGGAAGGGACAGGATGCTGACGTCGGAGCGTGTCTGGGCGCGGGCACGCACCTCGTCCAGCACCACGGCGCCCTCCGGATCGTCGTCGGCGCTGCCACCCGCGAGGACCAGGTGCGCCTCGACCCGGCGTCTCAACAGGGTGAACGCCTCGAGCACCCCGAGCGGATCCTTGAGCCGGTCGAAGCGGCTCACCTGGGTCACCCACGCCCGCCGTGCGGGGAGCCCGAACGGCGTCAGCGCGGCGTCGGCCTCGGTCACGCTCAACGGGCGGTTCTTGTCCGAGAACGGATCGATCGACGGTGGCACGACGTAGGTCGGAAGGGTGAGCGCCGGGACGAAATCGACGTGCGAGAACACCGCGGCGTCGTGCGCCGCCACGGGCGCGGCCAGGATCTCCCACGCGTCGGCGCCGGCGCGTGAGAGGTCGATGTGGCAGCGCCAGACCCAGGTCTGGCCCCGCCGGCGCCGGTGCAGCACCAGCGACACCGGCTGAGGATCGTGGATCAGGATGAGATCGCCGTCGAGATCCAGCTCGCGCGCGGCGCGTCGGCTGTGCTCGTGGAAGTAGTCCACGTCCTCGGGTGTCAGTGTCGCGGCGAGACCGTGGAGTCGGTTGTGCAGCGTCTTGGTGATGCCGTAGAAGCGCGCGTCGCCCGGCATCACCTCCCAGGTCGTCGGGACCCCCAGCTCGAGCAGGAGTCGGACCAGCCGGTGGAGGATCTCCGCCACCCCGCCACCACTGGCGGTCGAGTTCACCATCACCAGACGGCGGCCACCGAGATCGCGCGCCAGGCCTTCGAGCGTCCGGATCGGTCCGTCCCCGAGGAGCGAGCGGTACTCGTCGAGCAGCGAGGGACCGCCGAGCCCGATCGCGACGTGGGTCACGGCGTCTCCTTCCGGTGCAGACGCCGGGTGAGGCTCACGACCGCCTCGCGTCCCGCCCGCCGCCGCTCGATGGCGCTCTGACCCGCCGCGGCCGCGACCCGGCCGCCGAGACCGGACCAGCGCCACCGGCGCATGAGGCTCCGGCGCATCTCGGCGAGCGGACGTCCGGAGCGCATGACACTCTCGAACCGCTCCGCCAGCCCGGTCTCGCCGCGGCTCTCGAGCCAGCGCAAGAGGGGCGCATGTCCCGGGTGCTCCCACGGCTCTTCGATCAGGTGCCAGAACCACACGCTCGGATCGGCCTCGTCGAGCGAGCGCATCAGCTCCGTCGCGTCGGCCACGGCACGTCCGCTGGGCACGCGCACCGACTCACAGGCGAGGAACACGAACTCGCCCCCGGGCGGGGCGGCGTGGGTGTTGCGGGCGCGCTCCGGCACCGTGTCCAGCACCGCCAGCCACGCCACACGCAGCGCGGCCGCCGATTCGCCGGCGAGATCCGCTGCGTACGACAGCCGCTCCGCGACCTCGCGATCCTGGATCACGCCTCCCACCCACGCGCTCACGTCATCGGGAGGCAGCTCGTCCGACTCCGGTCGATGGAGCCATCGCGCCCGCGTGTGGAAGAACAGGGCCCGATCCGGAACCCGCGAAAGCGCGGTCCGGAGCGACTCGAGCTCGCTCACCCGCTCGCCCACCGGACGCACCAGGTGCACGACACCGCTGAGCTCGAACCGGTCGCTCATGGAGCCGGGCGTCGCGGTCCGTCCGCCTCGAGCGAACGGAGGTACTCGATCACGAAGTCGCGCGCCAGGTCACGGCATCCGAGCCCGAAGGCGAGACCGGCGGCGAGACCGACCGTGCCCGCGGCGATGATCCCGATCGCCATCACGAACTGCGCGGCGAACCCGAGCTGGTCGAGCGCGATGAGCGCCGAGAAGGCCGCCATCCCGGCGGTCACCGCCACCGACCAGGCCCGAGCGCCGCGCACCCCCACGGTCTCGAACAACCGCCGCGTCAGGGCCCCGAGCAGCATGGCCACCAGCAGACCGGCGGCCAGGATCGCGGCCGCGGAGACGATCCGCGGCACCACCTCGGCGAGTCGCGAGCCGACCGACGCGCTGATCCCGAGACCGAGCGTGTCGAGTGCCAGGATCGTCGCCAGCGTGAGCACACCCCAGTGGACGAGCCACGCCGCGAACACCGTGGGCTCGAGACCGGCCCACGACCCGCCGAACAGACCGCCGACGGCCCGATCGAGACGGGTCAGTCTCAGCAGCCGGCGCGCCAGCCATGCCGCGGCGGTGGCGAGCCCCCAGCCCGCCAGCATCACCACCACGGCGAGCAGTACCGTGATCGCGCCGTGCTCGAGACCGGCGCCGAGATCCTGGATGCGGCCGACCAGCGTGTCCCAGGCTTGATCGGCGAGGATCATGGCCACGTGCATACGTCACCTCCCACGTCGATGGACGGGGCGGTCGCCCCGGTCGCCGGTCATGACCCCGGCGCCGTCGGGACCCCCGCCACCGGAGTGATGAGATCCAGCCGGAGCGCCGTGTCGAACACCTCGATCGCCCAATCGAATATGTTCCGTCGCAGCACCGTCTCGCGCAGCGCGGCGAGACGCTCGCGGCGCGAGTCGGGGGATGCCGACAGCGCGGCGTGATAGGTGGCGGCGAGGGCGTCGACGTCGTAGGGCGACGCGATGAATGCCCGCTCCAGCTCACGCGCCGCGCCGGTGAACGGCGACAGCACCAGCGCCCCGTCGAGACCGGTCCGGGCCGCGATGTACTCCTTGGCCACCAGGTTCATGCCGTCGTGGAGGGAGGTCACCGCGCACAGGTCGGCGAGCCGGTAGTACGGCACCAGCTCGCGGAAGTCGAGCGCGGTCTCGATCACGTGCACCGCCGGTCGCCGCGGCCCACCGAAGCGCCGGTTGATGCGGGTGGCGAGCGAGCGCATGCGGTGACGCACGGCGCGGTACTCGCTCAGCTCAACACGGGATGGCACCCCGATCTGGATGAACACGAAGCGTCCGATCCATTCGGGGCAGGTCTCGAACAGACGCTCGACCGCCTCGAGCCGCTCGGGGATGCCCTTCGTGTAGTCCATCCGGTCGACCCCGAGTCCGACCGCGCAGCCCTCGAGACCGAGCCGTTGGCGCAGCTCCTCGACGGCCGCCTGGGTGGCGGGCGACTCGGCCATCACGGCGATCTCCTCGGCATTCACGCTGATCGGAAAGTGCCGCACCCAGGTGCGGCGCCCGGAGCGCTCGATCGCGAGCTGTCCGGTGTCGCATCGCGCCTCGAGCGTCTCGCGGACCGAATCGATGAAGTTGAGCGCGTGGGCGTGGATGTGAAATCCGAGCAGGTCGCTGGCGAGCATGCCTTCGAGCACCTCCGCGCCCCAGGGCATGATCCGGAACACCTCGGGATTCGGCCACGGGATGTGCCAGAACATCGCCACGTGCAGATCCGGACGCCACTTCTTGAGCTCGGCGGCCACCAGGGCGAGGTGGTAGTCCTGGACGAACACCAGCGCTGGGCGGTCGCCGACCTCTTCGAGCACCGCGTGGGCGAAACGTCGGTTGACGTCTCGATAGCGCTCCCAGTCCTCGGTGCGGAAACGCGGGCGCACGTAGGCGATGTGACAGAGCGGCCACAGTGCGCCGTTCGAGAACCCCGAGTAGTAGCGCTCGTGATCCTCGGCGGAAAGCCACACCCGGCGCAGGTGGTAGCTCGGGTGATCGGGTGGACACGCGACCCGGTCATCGGCGTCGACCGTGACCGAGTCGGCGTCACCGCTGCCGTGGGCCACCCACACGCCACCCAGCGACTGCATCACCGCGTCGAGGGCGACCGTGACCCCGCCGGCATTGCGGACCCAGCGGATCCCCTCGGGGTCGCGTTGGTGGGAATACGGCTCGCGATTGGAGACCACGACCAGCTCGCGGCCCCGCAGGTGCGCCCGCGCCCACTCGACGAGCGTCTCACGGGTGGTCCGTGGCGGTCCCTGGTGACGCTGCTGGGTCCGAACCGCGGCGCGGCCGAGCGCCGAACGGACCCGATGCGAGAACTGCATGGGGCACCTCCTCGCGGAGTGTGGCCCCCCCCGTCAGCCAGCACCGAGCCTAAGCCGACGGACGAGCGATCGTCCACAGGAATCTCGCCGTCGGCTTGACCATTCCGGGACCTCCGTTCGTGGCACGAGTGCGATGCTCGCGTGCGCACGACCATCGCCCACGACCGCCCGGAGGGCACCGTCACGCGACGATCCCGGCCACACGCGTTGCCCCGCGAGCTCGTGACCGCGCTGGCCCGATTGGCGCGCATGCCGCGTCTGCTCGTCGCGTCCGATCTCGACGGCACGCTCGCCCCGCTGGCCCCGCGCCCCGAGCTGGCGCGTGTACCGGCGCGCGCCCGTCGGGCGCTGCGGCGTCTGGCGGATGCCCGCGGGGTGCGCGTGGGCGTGGTCTCGGGGCGCGCGCTGGCCGACGTGGCGCGGCGGATCCGGATCCCGCGTCTGTGGCTTGCCGGCAGCGCCGGGCTCGAGACGCGTGCGCCGGACCGGGTGATCCGGGCCCACGTGTCGCGGCGACGGGCCCTGCCGCGATCGCTCCGCGACACGTTCCGCGCGTGGTGCGCCCGCTTCCCGGGGTCATGGCTCGAAGTGAAGCCACACACCCTGGCGCTCCACCATCGTGACGTTGCCGCCGCGCGTCGCGCCGCGTTCGTGGCCGGGGTGCGGCGCCGGGTCGCGCCTCATCGCGGCCGGCTGCGTCTCATCCGGGGTCGTCGGGTGGTCGAGCTCGTCCCCGAGGTGGGGCGTGACAAGTCGAGCGTGCTCGCGGCCTGGAGCCGGGATCTGCCCCGGCGGGCGGTGCTGTGGCTCGGCGACGACGCGCACGACGAGCCGGCACATGCGTGGGTGACGCGTCGTCGCGGGATCGCGGTGAAGGTCGGCGGCGGTCGCTCGGCGGCGCGCTTCCGGTTGCGCTCCCCGGAGCAGGTGATCGAGACCCTGGAGAGACTCGAGGCCTTGCGCGTGGCGGCCGGGTCGCGGCCGGTCGTCAGCGCGGCGGCGCGGGCGGCGGCTCGCCGAGGGCGCGCAGCGCGGCGGCCGAGACCGAGTCGTCGGGGCTGATCCGCAGCGCGGCACGCAGCTCGCGCGCGGCACCAGCGGTGTCGCCACGCACGGCGAGCACCTGGCCCAGATTCCGGTGCGGCGATTCGAGCGTGGGCAGCAGCTCGATCGCGGTTCGCCATTCCACGATCGCCGAATCCGGCCGATCGAGCAGATAGAGCGCGTTGCCCAGATTCGAGTGCGCCTCGGGGAGATGCGGCGCGAGCACCAGTGCGGTGCGGAACTCGGCGGCGGCGGCCACGACATGACCGGCCTTGCCGAACGCCACGCCGCGGTTGTTGTGCGCGAGCCAGCTCCTCGGATTCACCGACAGCACGCGGTCGAACAGGTGGTCGCCGTCCCGCCAGCAGCGCAGCTGGACCACGCTGAGCGCCGTGAAGCCGGCCAGCGCGAGCACGATCAGGGCGCGCGCCACCGGAGCGCGCCACGAGTCCCAGGCGATCGCCACCGCCATCGCCGGTCCGATCATGGCGAGATAGACGTAACGGTCGGCGACGGTCGAGATGTTCTGGTGCAGGAAGGGCACGAGGCCCAAGACCGGCGCCAGCGCCAGCGCGAACAGCGCCGCCCCCACGGCCAGCGCACGCCGGCGCCGGCCGGCGAACGCGATCGTCACCGCCACCACGATCGGGAGCAGCGCCACCGGCCACGAGCCGTGATGGGCCATCACCCACGCCGGTGTCCGGCCGTGATCGAGCGACAGATCGAACGGCGCCAGCAGACGCGTGAGATAGAAGCCCAGCGCGTCGAGCGCGATCCACGGTCGGAGCATGATCGGGAAGATGGTAAACGGGCGTCCCTCGGCCTGCTCGCCCACGCGGGTCACCAGCACGATGGGCACCGCGAGCGCGAGCCACGACACGCACACCACCAGCGTCCGCCGCCATGGAGCGCGCAGACCCGCGCCGACCGCCAGCGCCATGACCGGCACCGCGACCGACGAGGCTTTGGAGAGCAGCGCCGCGACATAGGCCAGCGTCGCGACGACGAGCACCGGTGCGCTTCCGCGACCCGCGGGTCGTGCCGCGGCGATCGCGTCGCGGGTGAAGCCGTCGAGCGCCACCAGCGAGAACGTCGCGCCGAGCACGTCCTTGAGCCCGGTGACCCACGCCACCGGCTCGACCTGGAACGGGTGGATCGCGAACAGCGCCGCGCCCATGGCGGCGGCCACCACCGGGCTGCCGAGACGGCGCAGGAGCCCCCACGCGAGCAGCACGTTGACGACGTGGAGCACCAGGTTCACCGCGTGGAAGCCGACGGGCTCGTGCCCCGCGCCCCACAACAGCGCCCAGACCGTGCGGGTGACCGGGACGTACGAGGCGAACACCGGGTGGCTCCACAGGACCCGCAAGGCGTCCGGGAGCGGCCGTCGCAGCACCGCGTTCTCGAACACGTTGTCGCCGTCGTCCCAGGGCACGAAGCCGGCCGCGAGCACCGGCGCGAACACCACCAGGGTGGCCGCGGCGAACGCAGCCCCCACGGCGTTTCCGACGCGGCTCGACGAGCGTCGGTTGGTGGAAGCGGTGGCACGGGCGGAGCCGGCGGCGGATGACGGGGACACGCGGCGGGAGCTTAGAGGGCCGTGACGGCGACGTCCATGCGGCGGGCGACACCGGGGTCATCGCCCAAACGCGCGACGGGCGGCGGGGCATCCGCTCCCCGCCGCCCGCATGGATCCACGACGGCCGTCAGTTCACGACTTCGAAGTCCGCGTCCACCGGGCCGTCCCCCTCCTTCTTCTTGGGCTCGGGTCCGGCATCCGCGGTCGGGCCGCCCGGCCCCGATCCACCCGGCCCCGATCCACCCGGCCCCCCGGCGCTCTGATAGAGCTGCGCCGCGGCCTTGTGCCACGCCTGCTGCAGCGCCTCGGCCGAGGCGGTGATGCGCGCCGTGTCGTCGGTCTTGAGCGCCTCGCGCACGCTGGCGATCTCGGACTCCACCGCCGTCTTGGTGGCGGCGTCGATCTTGTCACCGTGCTCCTTGAGGTTCTTCTCGATCTCGTACGCCAGGGCATCGGCGCGATTGCGGGCCTCGACCGCCTCCTTGCGCTTCTGGTCCTCGCCGGCGTGCATTTCGGCGTCCTTGACCATGCGCTGGATGTCGGCCTCGCTGATCCCACTCGACGCCTCGATGCGAATGCTCTGCTCCTTGCCGGTGGCGCGGTCCTTGGCCGAGACGTGCAGGATTCCGTTGGCGTCCAGGTCAAAGGTGACCTCGACCTGGGGCAGGCCGCGCGGCGCAGGCGGGAGACCGTCCAGGTGGAAGCGGCCGATACTCTTGTTGCCGCTCACCACCGGGCGCTCGCCCTGCAGCACATGGACCTCGACCGTGGTCTGGTTGTCCGACGCGGTGGAGAACACCTCGCTCTTCTTGGTGGGGATCGTGGTGTTGCGCGGGATGAGCGTGGTCATCACGGCACCCAGCGTCTCGATGCCGAGCGACAACGGGGTGACGTCGAGCAGCACCACGTCACGCACCTCTCCCGCCAGCACCGCGCCCTGGATCGCCGCGCCGACCGCCACCACCTCGTCGGGGTTGACGCCCTTGTGCGGATCCTTGCCGAAGATCTGCTTGACCAGCTCCTGCACCCTGGGCATGCGCGTGGCGCCGCCCACCAGCACCACCTCGTCGATCTGCGTGGGCTGCATGCCGGCGTCCTTGAGCGCCTGCACCACCGGCCCGCGGCAGCGCTCGACCAGGTCCTCGGTGAGCTGCTCGAGCTTGGCACGCGTGACCCGGATGGCGAGATGCTTGGGTCCGTTCTGATCGGCGGTGATGAACGGCAGGTTCACCTCGGTCTCGAGCGTGCCCGACAGCTCGCACTTGGCCTTCTCGGCGGCCTCCTTGAGCCGCTGCAGGGCCATCGGATCCTTGCGCAGGTCGATGCCCTCGAGCTTCTTGAACTCGTCGGCCAGGTAGTCGATCACCCGCTGGTCGAAGTCGTCGCCACCCAGGTGGGTGTCGCCGTTGGTCGAGCGGACCTCGAACACACCGTCACCGATCTCGAGGATCGAGATGTCGAAGGTGCCGCCGCCCAGGTCGAACACCGCCACCTTCTCGTCCTTCTTCTTGTCCAGCCCGTAGGCGAGCGCCGCCGCGGTGGGCTCGTTGATGATGCGCTTGACGTCGAGACCCGCGACCCGGCCCGCGTCCTTGGTCGCCTGGCGCTGGCTGTCGTTGAAGTACGCCGGCACCGTGACCACCGCCTCGGTGACCTTCTCGCCGAGATACTCCTCCGCGGTCTGACGCATCTTCTGCAGGATCATCGCCGAGATCTCGGGTGGCGAGTACTCCTTGCCGTCGGCCCGGACGTGCGCCTCCCCGTTGCCGGCCGCGATCACCTCGTACGGCACCAGCTTGATCTCGCTGCCGACCTCAGAGTAACGCCGCCCCATGAAGCGCTTGATCGAGTAGATCGTGTTGCGCGGGTTGGTCACGGCCTGACGCCGCGCGGTGAGCCCCACCAGCCGCTCGCCGGTCTTCGAGAAAGCGACCACCGACGGGGTGGTGCGGAACCCTTCGGCGTTGGCGATGACCTTGGGTTCGCCGGCCTCCATGACCGCGACACACGAATTCGTGGTGCCGAGATCGATTCCGATTACCTTGCCCATCTGTGTGTCACCTTCCTTCCCGAGGTACGGGTGGTTCGAAGTGCTCCAGTTACGCATGGGCGTGGGCGCCCGGGCCCATACCGGGCCCGCCGCGGCGCCGCCGGGGGGGGGTGCCCCGGACCCCACCATCACCCGGCGAAAGCGGGCGCG